>CAZWOT010000131.1:0-6890 GCA_964635595.1 uncultured Desulfovibrio sp. | reverse complement strand
TCGGCAGGGAGCCCACCACTGGAAAAAAGTGCAACGGATTGGGAACTCTTTAGTAGATGGAAACTTGCCCATCGTAGTGGTTGATTTTTGCTCCCTCGGGCAGAGGAATTTCCTTGAGTTCGCGATAGATATGGCCCATAAATACCCCCTAGAAGATGATGTACCATTAGTACAGTTGACTATAGCATATTTATTTTTGTTTTTCAAGCAAAAATAAAGGGCAACAGCAAAATTATTTTAAGCTGTTGCCCTGGAGAGAAGGGAGAGCATTTTTAGATTTTTTTGAGCGTGTGCGTACCGTTTTTAGGAAAATTCACGTCCTTCGCCTGCTCGTGCTGAGCCTGATTCCCCTCCGCTCTTGTCACCTCGTCCATCAAAACCCTGGTCCGATTCAGGATCTGCTGCAGGGACTCGTTGGTCTGCAGGTCTTCGGGCGACAAGAAGGCCATGGCCCTTGCGCCGCGTCATACGTCCAAGAAATCCCCTGTTCTCGTCAAGGCATGCCGCTTTTTTTTCGCCCATTGGCTTCCCTTCCAAGGGATGTTCGACACCCACGGCCCTCACGCTGCGACCCGAAAGCCTGCCCGCGCCTGGGCATGGGGTGGGAGTGAGGCGCCCCCGGCAGGCGGGGCAGGTCCCGGCTGCATGCCGCCGGGAAACGCTGCCGTCGGAAAAACAGCAGTCTGAGGAAACGTCCTCAAAAAACTCGCGTCATGGCGCCGTCAAATCCCCGTCAAGCCTTCCTTTTGCCTGTCTGCTCGTGGAAGGGAAGCTGCGGCTTCATGGGCCACCCTTTCCAGTTCGGCCGCGTTCGGGAGCTTCTTCCCGTAGGCCCACCGCCGCTCCTCGAGATTGAAGCCGTGGCGGGAAGTGCCCACAAAGACGTTGACCCAGGGAAACTTCGCCCTCTCCACGCCAAGAACATAGGGCACCTTGCCGATGATTCCGTGCCGACAGGCCTCTCCGCAGGGAAAGCCGCAAAGGATGGGGCTTTTGACGGACCAGGAAATCATCGTCTTGAAATCGCTCAGGAAGGGGGGCACGTCGCACGGGTTTGCCGCATACCAGCACGCGAGATGCTTGCACACCCGCCCGGGGTTCTCCGAAGAGATGCCTGCCCTTCTCTTTTGCCAGTCCGGGCAGGTGCAGCTGGCTTCCTTCGGGGTCAGGACATAGGTGACGGACTGGTCCGTGAAGCTGCGCAGGCGCACCTTGCCGCCCAACAGCCGGACTGCCTGCAGGCGTCTGCCCGTCCGTGGTCCGAATATCCCAAATAGATGCCTCAAAAGGCCCATGAACGACATTTGTTTCCTCCTTGGTGCGGAGAGCTCTTTGGTTGCCAGCCGGATTCGGCCGGATTCGGAGGAACCGTTCCCATCACCGGTTGTACTGGGGAAGATCCGGGTGCTGGAAGAAGTAATGAGCATGGTGGCGGTCTTCTCTGTAGACCTCCTCGCAATGGCCGCTCATGCCCGCGCCAAGCGGAAACTTGGCCTTGTTTTTCGCGTACTTGTAGGCCCTGTGCGGCCTGGAAGCGTTCACGAAGTCCCGCTTGGCCTGCTTGTGACGCTTGCTCAAGGCAAAGCCGCACATCTCGGCGTTGAGTTCAGCTTCCGCGAGAATGACCGCGGTGGCAGCCTCGTCGATGCTGACGCCGGTTTTGTCACGAACCTTCAGGACCCGCTCCCTGGCTCCCGGAAGACGAAGGACATCATAGGCCCCAAGACGCTTCAGGGGCTCGGCACCGACGCTGCCCGGACCCGCAGGCCCAAAGCACGCGGCGGCGAGCAGCAGCACGCAGCATGCCGCGCGCCCCAAAAAACTGTTGCGCATGTCCATCGCTCCCATCCGTCCTTTCACCTGACCTTTCATCCTTCCATCCATCCTGCCCGTGGGCTAGCCGAACCACTTGTCGAAGAGGTACTCGAGAAAGTTCAGAATGATGTCGAGGTTGAAGATGGGCGGAGCGATGGACTCGACATGGCTCATGTCCGCCGTGTAGGCGTTCCACTCGAACCAGACATAGAGGACGAAGCCTAAGAGGATGAACCCGATCAGCAGCATGATGAAACTGATGAACTTCTCGATCATTTGCCGCTCCTCTTCCTGTCCGACCTGCTCATCGAACCCTCGCGGCAATCGCGGAATGCGGTGGCAATCTCGCACCTTTCGTGCATGCTCCTTTCCACGCTGCGCTCGAGATCCATGTACAACCGCGACACCCCCTCGGGGCTCTTTTTCGCAAGGAAGACCATATCCCTGTCCACGTCCAGATGGTCGGCCACCTCGTCCGCGTCGAGGTCCGCACCGATGAAGACAAACTCCCAGTCCTTCTTGCGCATGTCGGCCACAAGCTTCGAGACCCGGGGCTTCGTGAAACGGCGGCTTGCGTTTTCATAGCCGTCGGTGGTGACGACGAAGACCGTGCGTGCGGGCCTGTCCTCCTGGCGGATGTAGCGATGGACCCGGTTCACGTGCTCGATGGAGCACCCCACGGCATCATAGAGGGCCGTGGAGCCGCGCACAAAATACTCGTCGCTCCCAAGCTCGCGGATATTTTCGATGGGCAGGCGGTCGTGCAGAAGCTCGTACTCGTGGTCAAAAAGCACCGTGGTCACGAGAACGGGAAGCTCCTTCTGCTTCCAGGAGCGCAGCATGGAATTGAAGCCGCCGATGGTGTCGGCCTCGAGTCCGCCCATGGAGCCGCTTCTGTCAAGGATGAAGACAAGCTCGGTCAGCCGGCCGTTTTCGGTGCCTGTCGGGATTTCGCTCATGATTTTCCTCCCGGACGAGGGGCCCTTTGGTCCCTTGCCCTTCAAGATTGGCGATATGGGCCCTGAATATCCGGGGGCGAGCGAAAGGATGTCACCTTTGAGGCGACATCGAAATTTTTCTCCGAAGGACGGGCGGAATTGTCTCCCCGAACCAGATGGAGAGCTGGGTCATATGTATCCGGCCACTCCAGGGTGACCAAGATAACGTCAAACGCGGGCCAAGTGGACCCATCTGAAGGCGATACCCCTATCTACTTCCAACGCCCTCCCAGCAGGCGCTGATCCAGGGCATAGAGCATCTCGTTGGCTTTCAGCACGTCATACATCTCGTTTTCGATGAAGTATCTGACCGCGAGATCGAAGACGGACGCGCGGGAAAGCGCGTAGCCCGCCTTGGCAAGCAGGGCCTCGGCCTCGCGGATGTCGAGCCTGAGGGCCATGATGAGCGCCAGGGCCGTAGGCTTTGCGGGCACGTAGAGGGGATCCTTCCTGATTTTCGAGAAGAGCTTGCGATCCACCTGCGCTGCCCGGTAGCATTGGGAGTTGGTCATGCCCTTTTTCTCGATGAGGGCCAGCAGGGTCTCGGAAAAGGACTGGTCGCGATTCTCGATGAAGCTTCTGAGTTCCAGGGAGGCCCTGGAGTAGAAGGTGACTCTTCGGCCAAGCGCCCTCGCCGGCACGACGCCCTCGAACATCTCGTCGAGCTGCCGGCGCTCCACCTCCCCGAGGGCGTCCTCGGGTTCCTCATGCGTCTCTTCCTCGTCCCCAAACCGTATCTCGAAGATCGGGGCGCGCTCGTCATCCTTGAAGTCCTTGCTGTCCTCGGGTTCTTCCTTTTCAGACACACACAGGACAATGCGTTTGAGGATGGCTGAATCCGCCTTGTGCCTGCGCCAGACATCCGACCCCTCCCCGGCAGGGCGCGTCCTCCCAAGCCGGTAGTGGTCTTCAAGATAGCTCCTGAGTTGGCTCAACTCAGATCCATGCTTTGCCTTGAGCCCGTTCCTGTCCACCTCGTGGGCCAAAAGCATGCGTGCGGCTTTTCCGCGCCTGCGCAGACGGTGCAGGTTCTCGAAAAAACCTTCGGGCCTCCTGTCTTCCTCTTTTTCCTCCCAGCCTTCGTACATGGTCTGCCTCGGGATTTGATGTTGCGACAGGGGCGAAAGGGCCCCTCCCAAAAAGCCTATGGCCGGCCCTTGACCGGGCTTGGCACAACCTTGTCCACCACGGCCGTGATGGCGCCGTCCGCCACCTGCATGCTCACGACCGAGCCTGCCCGGACGCTGTTCACCGAACGCACGATGCGGCCGTCCTCGCCGCGCACCAGGGCAAAGCCGCGCTCGAGAGGGGCCAGCGGGCTTGCCGCGGCAAGACGCAGGGAGACCTTCTCGAGATCCTGCTCGAGAAGGGCTAGATAGCCCTGTCCCGCACGCACGAGGTTGCGCGAGACGGCCGCGTGCTGCATGGTCTTTGCATCGAGATGGAAGCGTCCGCGCTTCATGAGCCTGTCCGCGAGCACGTCCATGTCCCGCGCATCCATATCCGCGCGCACCTGCATGGCCCGACGCGCCCCCTGGGAGATCTCCCAAACCCGCTCCTCCCGCGCCTTCAAATAGCGGTCGAAGGCCAAGGCCAGGCGCAGGGAAAGCTCCTTCACCTCGCGCTCGCCCTCCTGGCGGCGCTTGTCGGGGCCAAGGGCCTTGAGCATGCGCTCGGTCTGGGCCACCTGGTTCTCGAAATTCCTGAAGACCAGGCCCATGGCCCTGTCCACCCTCGCCCTCTCGGCCGCAACAGAGTCGAAAAACTCCTGTCTTGGCGTGAAGAGCATCTGCGCGGCCTTGGTGGGCGTGGAGGCGCGCGCGTCCGCGGTCAGGTCCGCAAAGGTGAAGTCCGTCTCGTGCCCAACGCCGGCAAGAACCGGAACGGGGCTCTCGAAAACGGCCCTTGCGAGGGTCTCGTCGTTGAACTCCGCCAGATCCTCCGCCGAGCCGCCGCCGCGGATGAGCACGACAACCTGGCTTTTTCCGTCGAGGCCCGCCTCGCGAACGGCCCTTGCCATCTCGATGCCGGCCCCGTCGCCCTGCACGCGCACGTGATGGAGCCGTGCCCGAAAGCCGAGGCCGAGATCCTGGGCCGTGCGCAGAAAGTCGTGGATGGCAGCACCGTCGCGCGAGGTCACAAGCGCGATGCGGGATGGGTTCAGGGGGATCTTCCGCTTGCGCTTGTCGTCGAAGTAGCCGAGGCCCTTGAGCTTTTTCTTGAGCTCCTGCAAAAGCCGTTCCCGCTCGCCGGCACCCCGGTCCGTCACGCTCCTGACCAGAAGCTGGTAGAGGCTCTGCCCCTTGCGGGCATAGGTGGTGAGCTGGCCCTCGCAGATGACCTTGCGTCCCTGGACGAGCACCGTGCGGATGTCCCTTGGCGGATCGAAAACCTCTCCCGTCTGAAAGTCGAGGGACACAAGCTGGTTGTACTCGCGCCCGTAGCTGACGCAGCTCAAAAACTCGTCGCCCTCGTGGAGGTTGAAGAAGGCCATGCCGCCGCCGTTGGCGAGCTTCATGACCTTCACCTGGCCTATTTCGCCGCCCACGAGCACCCGTCCGCGTGAGCCCACGCAAGACAGGATGCTCTCCCGCACGGCCTGGTTGAGCCCGGGGACGCTGTAGACTATCTGCTGCGACTGCGGCATGGGGGCTTCCTTCGGGGACGATCAGGCCTTCCTGGCCTTCCAGCTCCCGTTCACCTGCTCCACGAAGGCCGCAAGGCCGGATTCGAGGTCGCCTGTCGCCACCTCGCCCTTTTCGAGGGTCAGGCGGTTCCTGGTCTCCACCACGCCGCGCTTCAGGCCCTTGCCGCCCACGACGACCTGCACGGGGCAGCCCACCAGATCCGCGTCCTTGAACTTGACGCCGGGGCGCTCCTCGCGATCGTCGTAGAGCACCTCGCCGCACACGCTCTCGAGGCTCTTGCAGACCCTTTCGGCCATGGCCGTGACCTCGGCGTCCGCCGGATCGAGATTGACGACATGGGCCACGAAGGGCGCCACCGCGGGCGGAAAGACGATGCCGTTCTCGTCGTGGTTCTGCTCGATGGCCGCGGCCAGAACGCGCGAGACGCCGATGCCGTAGCAGCCCATGACCATGAGGTTTTCCCTGCCCTCCTCGTCGAGGTAGGCGCAGTGCATGGCGGAGGAATACTTGGTGCCGAGCTTGAAGATGTGGCCCACCTCGATGCCGCGGGCAAGCTCCATCTCCTTGCCGCAGCGCGGGCAGCGATCCTCGGCGGTCATGACGCGCAGATCGCCGAAGGCCTCCACATGGCAGTCGCGGAAGAGGTCCACGTGGAGAATGTGCGCGTCGGCCTTGTTGGCGCCCGCCACGTAGTCGCAGCCGGCCTGAAGCTCGTTGTCGGCGTACACGGGGATGTCGAGTCCGCAGGGGCCGGCAAAGCCCACCGGGGCCTTCGTGACCCTCTCGACGACCTCGGGACCGGCGAGCTCGGCCTCCTCGGCGTGGAGGAAGTTTTTCACCTTCACGTCGTTCACCTCGCGATCGCCGCGCACGAGCACGGCCACGGGCTTGCCGTCCACGAGGAAGATCATGGTCTTGACGATGTTTTTGGTCTCGAGCTTCAGAAGGGCCGCCACTTCCTCCACGGTGTGGGCGTTTGGCGTGGCGACCTCCTCCATGGCTGCGCAGGAAGCCTGGCATTTTTCCCCGTCGAAGACGATTTCCGCCCGCTCCACGTTGGCCGCGTAGTCGCAGCACGTGCAGGAGGCGATGACGTCCTCGCCGGCCCTGGCGAGCACGTGGAACTCGTGGGAGAAATTGCCGCCTATGGAGCCCGAGTCGGCCTCGACGGCCCGGAAGCGGAGCCCGAGGCGCGAGAAGATGCTGGTGTAGGCCGTCTTGCACAGGGCGTAGGAGGCCTCGGCCGCGGCATCGTCCAGATCGAAGCTGTAGCCGTCCTTCATGATGAACTCGCGCCCGCGCATGAGCCCGAAGCGGGGACGAATCTCGTCGCGGAACTTGGTCTGGATCTGGTAGAGACGAAGCGGAAGCTGCCGGTAGGAGCGCACCTCGCCGCGCACGAGATCGGTGATGACCTCCTCGTGCGTGG
>CAZWOT010000130.1:0-6961 GCA_964635595.1 uncultured Desulfovibrio sp. | reverse complement strand
CCGGCAACATCATCGACAAGAGCGGCTCCTGGTTCGGCTACAAGGGCGAGAAGCTCGGCCAGGGCAAGGAGCGCATCCGCGACCTGCTCGAGGAGGACGAGGAACTCCGCAACCGGGTGGAGGCGGATGTCCGCAAGTTCCTCGGCATGCCCTCCATGGACGAGGCCGAGGCCAACACCCTGGCGCCCATGGGCGAGCCCCAGCCCCTCGAGACCGAGACCAAGGTCCAGAGCGTGGAGGACGCCTTCGACGCGGCCGAGGGAAGCCAGGAGTACGACTACGAATAGCCTGCGCATTCCCCCCTTGCATTCCCATTTTTTGAAGATCAGGCGGGCGCCGGGTTCATGCCGGCGCCCGCTCTCGCCAAAAGGCCAGCCCCAAAGACCCCCAAAAAGGCCTTTTCAAGGCGGGACAGCATACCCATCCATCCCGGCAACAAACCCAAAACAGATCAAAGCCCGGCCCCCCGCGCTTGGGAGTCCTCATGCTCACACCCCAGGAAATCCGTCGTCGCTTTTTGGCCTACTTCCGTGAACACGGCCACGAGGTGGTCCCCTCGGCCCCGCTCATCCCGCCGAACGACCCGAGCCTCCTCTTCACCAACTCCGGCATGGTGCAGTTCAAGAAATGCTTCACCGGCGAGGAGGACAGAGGGTGTCATCGCGCCTGTTCGGCCCAGAAATGCCTGCGCGTGTCCGGCAAGCACAACGACCTCGAGAACGTGGGCCGCACGGCGCGCCACCACACCTTCTTCGAGATGCTCGGCAACTTCTCCTTCGGCGACTACTTCAAGAAGGAGGCCATCACCTGGGCCTGGGAGTTCTGCACGAAGGAGCTGGAGCTCCCGAAGGAAAAGCTCTGGGTCACGGTCTTCCGCGAGGACGACGAGGCTGCAGAGCTCTGGCAGCAGATAGCCGGCCTTCCGCCGGAGCGCATCGTGCGCATGGGCGAGAAGGACAATTTCTGGACCATGGGCGACACCGGTCCCTGCGGCCCCTGTTCGGAAATCTACATCGACCAGGGCGAGGACATGACCTGCGGCCCCGACTGCGGCATCGGCAAGTGCGACTGCGACCGCTTCCTCGAGATCTGGAACCTCGTCTTCACCCAGTTCGAGCAGTTCGAGGACGGGCACCGCGAGCTTCTGGCCAAGCCCAACATCGACACCGGCATGGGCCTCGAGCGCATTGCCGCCGTCTGCCAGGGCAAGAAGAGCAATTTCGACACAGACCTTTTCCAGGGCATCATTCAGT
The DNA here is from genome assembly GCA_964635595.1 of uncultured Desulfovibrio sp. Lineage (GTDB taxonomy): Bacteria > Desulfobacterota > Desulfovibrionia > Desulfovibrionales > Desulfovibrionaceae > Desulfovibrio. The sequence goes on along the minus strand of CAZWOT010000130.1, from coordinate 5,708 downwards.
ACGCGGCCGAGCTCGCCGGCGTCACCTACTCCTTCTCTGAGCCCGACACCAACGACGTGGACACGGCCCTGCGCGTCATCGCCGACCACATCCGCTCGGCGGCCTTTTTGATCGCCGGCGGCACGCTCCCCTCCAACGAGAGCCGCGGGTACGTTCTGCGCCGCCTGCTTCGCCGCGCCCTGCGCTTTGCAACCCTCATCGGCGTCCACGAGCCCATTCTCTATAAAGTATCCGCCAAGGTGGTGGAGGGCATGGGCGACGACTATCCGGAACTCAAGGAGCACGCCGACTTCATCGCCCGCGTCATCCATCGCGAGGAGGAGCGTTTCTCGCTCACCCTCGACAAGGGCCTGGGGCTCCTGGAAGAGGAGATGGAGCGCCTGAAGAGGGAAGGGCAGAGCGTCATTCCCGGCGAGTTCTGCTTCCTGCTTTCGGACACCTACGGCTTCCCGCTCGACATCGTGACCGACGTGGCCTCCCGCCAGGGCTTTTCCGTGGACGAGGAGGGCTTTGCGAAGCACATGGAGGAGCAGCGCGCCCGCGCCAAGGAAAGCCAGAAGAAGATGGGCCTGCTCGGTCAGGGCGAGGACAGAAGCCAGAAGGTCTTTTTGCAGCTCGTGGATGACGGCATCGTTTCCCGCTTCCTCGGCTACGACACCCTTGCGTCCACGGGCCGCGTGGTGAAGCTTCTGGACGAGACGGGAAGCGCTGTCGAGGAGATCAGGACCGGCGGCACCGGCTACATGGTGGCCACCCAGACCCCCTTCTACGGGGAGTCCGGCGGCCAGGTGGGCGACGTGGGCGAGATCCTCGACGAGGACATGGAAGCCGAGGTCGCGACCACCCTGAAGCCCCATCCGGATCTGCTCGTGCATGTGGTCTCGGTGAAGAAGGGCACGCTGACTCTCGATCGCGAGGTCTTCCTGCGCGTGGATGCACTTCGCAGGAAGGCCACGGCCAGAAACCACACCGCAACCCACCTTCTGCACAAGGCTCTTCGCGACGTGCTTGGAAGCCACGTCCACCAGGCGGGCTCCCTGGTCGCCCCGGACCGCCTGCGCTTCGACTTCAGCCACATCCAGGCCGTGACGCCAGAGGAACTTGCCCGCATCGAGGGACAGGTGAACGAGGCCATCCTGGCCGACTGCCCCGTGCGCACGGACATCATGAGCCATGACGAGGCCGTGGCCTCGGGCGCCGTGGCGCTCTTCGACGAGAAGTACGGGGACATGGTCCGGGTGCTCACCATCGGCGACGAGGAACACGAGGTCTCGAAGGAACTGTGCGGCGGCACGCACCTTGCCCGTTCGGGCGAGGCCGGCCAGTTCATCATCGTGTCCGAGAGCGGCGTTGCCGCCGGCGTTCGCCGCATCGAGGCCGTGACGGGCCTTGGGGCGCTCGAGTACATGCGCACCCAGCGCGAGACCCTCGCCCGTCTCTCCAATGCCCTCAAGTCCCGCCCCGATCAGCTGGAAGAGCGCGTGGAAGCCCTGCAGGGCAAGGTCCGCAAGCTCGAGAAGGCAAGCGAAAAGGCCCAGGCCTCGTCCGTCTCCGCTGCCGACCTGGTGGCGAAGGCCGAGGACATCGGCGGCGTTTCCTTCGTGCACGCGAAAATCGACCAGATCAACGTGAAGGCGCTGCGCGCGCTCATGGACGATGTGCGCTCCCGCCTCACCAGGCCTTCTGTCGCGGCCCTCTTCGGCCAGGACGAGGGCAAGGTGGCCATCATCGTGCTGGTCTCGAAGGAACTGCACGAGCGCTTTGACGCGCCGACGCTTGTTCGCGCGGTCTCGCCGCTTTGCGGCGGCCAGGGTGGCGGCGGACGCCCCGATCTGGCCCAGGCCGGCGGCAGCGATTTTGCCGGTGTGACAAACGCCCTCGACAAGCTGCGCTCGATTCTGAAAGGCTGATCGCAAGCCTAGAAATTCCGCAATTTTCGCGGCTTTGGCGGGCAGGGTGCATGCCCTTCCCGCCAAATGCCCCTTCAAACGGGGCCAGGGGTCGTCTCCCGGGACCTGCCGCAAGAGCCGGGATGCAACAAAAAACCTCCCAACCTCCCAGAAACCCGATCTCCGGGCCTTGGCCCCCATCGGGAAACGATACAGGAGCCCCCTGCAAGGCCCTTTCGGCGCGACTGCGCTGGACAGGGATGCCATACGGGGGCTCGGGACAATACATGTCTCGCCGGGCATGGCCCCAAAGGGCCCTGCCTCAAGGCCAGGAAGACCTCGTTTCCTTCAACCCACCCGGACCCAAGGGAGCCTTTTTGAGGCTCCATAAAGGAGGAGCCGCGAGAACTTGCGGCGCTGCTTCACATGATAGGCATATCGAAACTCTATTGCGGCGTGGTGGAAGAGTCGGACGTTCTGCGCTACGGGCGCCACTCCGGCAAGCTTCCCTCCCATCTCCTGCAATTTTCCAGGGACAAGAAGCCCGTCGTCGTCTGGAACATGACCAAACGATGTAATCTGAAGTGCGTGCACTGCTACGCACAGGCCGTGAGCCTCAAGGGCGAGGATCCCATCTCGACCGAGCAGGCCAAGGTCATGATCGACGATCTGGCCGCATTCGGCTGTCCCGTCATGCTCTTTTCCGGCGGCGAGCCGCTGGTGCGCGAGGACCTCGTGGACCTCGCCAAGCACGCCAAGGCAAAGGGCATGCGTGCGGTCATCTCCACCAACGGCACCCTCATCACCAGGGAAAAGGCCAAGGAGCTGAAGGAAGTGGGGCTTTCCTACGTCGGCATCTCCCTGGACGGCCTCGAGGAGGTGCACGACCACTTCCGCGGCGTGAAGGGCGCCTTCAAGGGCTCCATCAAGGCCATCGAGAACTGCCAGGCCGAGGGCCTGAAGGTGGGCCTGCGCTTCACGATCAACAAGCGCAACGTGAGCGAGGTCCCCGGCATCTTCAACCTGCTGCGCGACCTCGAGGTCCCGCGCGCGTGCTTCTACCACCTCGTCTACTCGGGCCGCGGCTCCGAGCTCATCGAGGAGGACCTGAGCCATCAGGAAACAAGGGACTGCGTCGACATGATCATCGACGAGACCCGCCGCTGCTTCGACATGGGCCAGCCCAAGGAAATCCTCACCGTGGACAACCACGCGGACGGCCCCTACGTGTGGATGCGCCTGAAGCGCGAGGACCCGAAGAGGGCCGAGGAAGTCTTCAAGCTCCTCCAGTACAACGAGGGCAACAGCTCCGGCCGCGGCTTTGCCTGCATCTCCTGGGACGGCAAGGTGCACGCGGACCAGTTCTGGCGCCAGCACGTCTTCGGCAACGTCCTCGAGCGTCCCTTCTCGGAAATCTGGGACGACCCCAACATCGAGCTCCTGCACAAGCTGAAGAACAAGAAGGCCTATGTGGGCGGCCGCTGCGCCAAATGCCAGTTCCTCAACATCTGCGGCGGCAACTTCCGCGCTCGCGCCGAGGCCTACTACGGCGACGAGTGGGCTCCGGACCCCGCCTGCTACCTCACCGACGAGGAAATCGGCCTCACCGGCTGGGAAAAGGTGCTCTCCGAGACCAGGGAATACGCGTAGGCAGACATGATTTTTCATGCGTATATACAGATATCTGTATATGTGCATAAACATGCAACACTGTATTCGCGTTTCCTGAAACACCCTGAAACCATTGAACTTTTGAGATGATTTCGCTCCCTGTCTGGGCATTTGCCCGGCAGGGAGCGGGACATCGAATGCTGGGGCATGCGGAAAGCGGCCGCAAAACCCTTCCCGACCACGACATTCAAGCCCCGAAACAGCTTCAAGCAATGCTCGAACTCAAGGTTGAAGTGTTGCATGAAGGGGTACTTGAAGCGCTTCTCGAAGGTCAATTTTGCAAAAGTCCTGTTCCCGGGACGTTTTCGAGAATTGCTTCAGGGGGTGTTTTGGGGATGACGAGGCCCGAAGGGCCGATACAAAAGGAGTCCAGGCTGCCATGGTGGACGACGGTTTCTTTCGCGGGCGCAGGCTTCGCCAGACGCCCCAGATGCGCGCGCTGTTCGGCGAGACGGATCCGCTTCTCAAGGAAAACCTGATCATGCCGTACTTCGTGGTCGAGACGGACGACCAGTCCCTGGAAAAGGAGATTGGCGCCATGCCCGGCCAGTACCAGCTCTCGCTGACGAAACTGGAGGCCAGGGTGGCCAGGGCCGTCGAAAACGGCCTGCACTCGGTCATTCTCTTCGGCATCCCAGCCGAGAAGGACGAGAAGGCGAGCCAGGCCTATGCCGAACACGGCATCATCCAGGAGGCCGTGCGCCTTTTGCGCGCAAGCTTCCCGGAGCTTTTCATCATCACCGATGTCTGTCTGTGCGAGTACATGAGCCACGGCCATTGCGGCGTGCTCACCCCCAAGGGGGAGGTGCTCAACGACCCCACTCTCGAATATCTCGCGCGCACGGCCGTCAGTCACGCCGAAGCGGGCGCCGACATGGTGGCCCCCTCGGACATGATGGACGGGCGCGTGTCCGCCATACGCAAGGCGCTGGACAAGGCAGGGCACATCATGACGCCCATCATGTCCTACGCCGCCAAATACGCCTCCGCCTTCTACGGGCCGTTCCGCGATGCCGCCGAGTCGACTCCCGCCTGCGGCGACCGCAAGACCTACCAGATGGACCCCGCCAACGCGCGCGAGGCCATGCGCGAGGTCATGGCCGATCTGCACGAGGGCGCGGACGCCATCATCGTGAAGCCCGCGGGCCCCTACGGGGACATCCTGCGCATGATTCGCGAGAACGTGAGCGTGCACATCTGCGCCTATCAGGTGAGCGGCGAGTACAGTCTCATCCGTGCGGCGGGCCTCAATGGCTGGATAGACGAGGAGAGGGTCATGATGGAGTCGCTTCTGGGCCTGAAGAGGGCCGGCGCGGACAGCATCATCACCTACTTCACCGAATCCATCCTGGAAAAGGGGTTGGCTCGATGAGCGGACTTATCGTGCCGGGTTGCCCGGCAACACATATAGACTGCCACTGCGACGACCTGGACGAGCTTCGCGCCAGGTCGGACGCACCCGCCGGACATCCCGGCGGCCATCCCGTGGGACACCCGGGCGGTCATCCCGGCGGCCACCCCGGTGGTCATCCTGGCGGACATCCCGGAGGTCACCCCGGCGGTCATCCCGGGGGCCACGGCAAGCCCGGCATGCCGCGCCCTGCCATGGGCCCGCGCGTTCTGCCGGACGGGACGCCCTCCTGTCACCTGGTCGCCTGGGAGGTGACCAGATCCTGCAACCTCGCCTGCAAGCACTGCCGCGCCGAGGCCCACGAAGAGCCCTATCCGGGCGAGCTCTCCACGGCCGAGGCCCATGCGCTCATCGACACCTTCCCGGAGGTGGGCAGGCCCATCATCATCTTCACGGGCGGCGATCCCATGATGCGCCCGGACGTCTACGAGCTCGTGAACCACGCCCACACCCTGGGCCTCATCTGCGCATTTTCGCCCAACGGCACGCTGATTACCGCCGACAACGCCAAACGCCTCAAAGAGGCCGGCGTGGACCGCTGCTCCATCTCCATCGACGGGGCGGATGCCAAAAGCCACGACTCGTTTCGCGGCGTGCCCGGCGCCTTCGACATGGCCCTGCGCGGCATGCGCTATCTGACCGACGCCGGCATTCCCTTCCAGATCAACACCACCGTCACCAAGGACAACCTGCACAGCTTCAAGGACATCTTCGAGCTCTGCCAGCGCCTTGGCGCC
>CAZWOT010000129.1:0-6984 GCA_964635595.1 uncultured Desulfovibrio sp. | reverse complement strand
GTTTTTTATTGGTTCAAAATTTTGTACCTATCAAAAAGTTGGAAACAGGTGGTCTCCTCTTTCGAGAGCATGTGCCCGAGAAGCAGGGCGCGCTCGGTGAAGGAGCTGCTGGAAAGGCTCACGTTGGCAAAGCGGGAGCCGGGAAAGAGCTTTTCGAGCTCGCGCGCCGACGTGTTCTCCAGCATGGAGGTGCCGAGCACATAGCTGTCAAACCTGCCGCTGTCGATGGCGCAGGCGGCCATGTAGCGCATGCCGAGCGCAAAGACCTTCGGCTCCGTTCGCCAGAGAACGCCCAGCGGGTCGAAGGCCGCCACGCCGAGAACCAGACAAAGCGCCAGTGTCGGGAGGAGCAGGACCGCGCCAATGGCCTTCTTACGCCTCATGCCCTCTTCCTCCAAAAATCAGTACAAGAACTCGCTCACGGCATTGAGGAGCAGAAAGGACGCCGCAAGCAGGCCGCCCAGGACCAGGGAGACCAGGTGGGGGATCGCGCGCCTCACGGCGGCTGCGGCAAGGCCAGGTGCAGAGCCGCGGCCAGGCTCCTCGCGAGGCTCGTCTCCGCCCAATGCGCCAATCTCGAGGGGGATGCCGCCGGCATCCTTTGCGGCTGCCAGAGAGTTCTTCGTCCACTCGCGCAGGCGGCGCGCCACCTGGATGGAATTGGGCAAAAGGAAGCAGATGGCGGCGCAGGCGAAAAGTCCCCAGGAAAGATTCGAGATGTCCTGCAGGGAGTCGGGAAGCTCGAATGCCTGGAGATCCTCGAAGGAAAACATGGTCTGCACGAGAATGTCCGCCTTGGGAAGAGTCCCTGCCCGGCAGATCCCGAAGGCGAAGACCAGGCAGACAAAGGTCAGGGCAACGCCCAACCCCCTTGGCAGGCGGACGGGCGAAAACTTCATCCAGAGACGGTTGACGCAGAGATACGCCCCGTGCAGGGCGCCAAAGAGGACAAAGGTCCAGCCGGCCCCATGCCACAGGCCCAGAACGAGCATGGAGGCAAAAAGCGCCGCGTGCTGCCGAGCCTCGTCCACGCTTTCGCGGGCAAGGGGAAGGTAGAGGCCGTCCCTGAAAAAGCGGGCAAGCGTCACGTGCCACCTGCGCCAGAACTCGACCATGGAGGCCGCCCTGAAGGGGGAGTTGAAGTTGACGGGCAGGCGCACGTTGAAAAGAAGCGCGAGCCCCAGGGCCATGTCGCAGTAGCCGGAGAAATCGAAGTAGAGCTGGAAGGTCCAGCCGACAGCACCCATCCAGGCGTCGAGGCACTCCACCGTGCCCACGCCCAGGTTGTCGAAAACGTTGGCCACCCCCGGCGCCAGGCGATCCGCGATCGCCACCTTCTTGAACATGCCGAGCGCGAAGAGCACAAGGCCCATGTACGTGTTTGCCCAGGAAAAGGAGAAAAGGCGCCCGTTCTCGAACTGGGGCACGAGCCGATCGGCCCGCACGATGGGACCTGTCACAAGCTGCGGGAAGAAGGCCGAGAAGAGGGCGAAGCTGCGCAGGCAGACAGCTCCGACCCTGCCCCTGTACGTGTCCACGAGGCAGGCGATTTGCTTGAGGGTAAAGAAGGAGAGCCCCAGCGGCACGACAAGCCCGAGGGTCTCGACATGCGTCCGGAAGAGCAAGTTGAGGTTTTCGAGGAAGAAGCCCTGGTACCTGAAAAGGCCCAGTGCCGCGAGGTTGAGGACAATGCCCGCAACAAGCCAGCCTTTTGCCGCCCTTTTGCCGTCCGCGGCCAGGAGCTTGCCAATGCGCTGCTGGAGGACGCAGTTTGCCAGGATGGAGGCACAAAGCAGGCCAAGATAGGGCGGATGCCACCAGCCGTAGAAGAAAAGGGAGGCCAGAACCAGCCAGTCAAGTGCTGCCCTCGTCTTCCCGAGGCGGCAGAAAAGCGTCCAGACCGCGTATGTCAGCGGCAGGAAGGCAAAAAGGAAGACGAAGGAATTGAAGAGCATCTGCCCCCCGGCTCAAGCGACGCTTCCGGCTTGAGTCGTTTCGCGTGCTGCGCTTTTTCGGGCATGTCCTCCACTGGAGCCCGTTTTTTCCGGATTGTAGCGGACGCGACTTTAGAGACCGGCCGCGACAGGTGTCAATGAAGCCTTTCGTGTTACAGACTGCCCCCAGCGACGGCCTGTCCCGGGGCTTTCCCAGGCTTCCCGCCTTCCTGCCTGCCGCTTACGCTGGAAGATGCACCCGTCACCGGCCGGCGGCGGCAGGCACTTTCTGCGAAGGCTCTTCCTGTACGGGCTCTCCGGGTTCTCCCGCGGCCTCGACGGCCTCGGGCACAAGGAGCTCGGCCTCACCGCTGTCTGCCGCGTCAGGGGCTTCGACTGCCGCGGGCCGTTCGGGAGCATCGGCAAGATCTATGTAGATGACGACCTCATTGCTTCCGCGCTCGAGCTTCAACACGAACAAAAAGGCGGCAATGAGGCAGAGATTGACCACAAGGGCGATCAGAAGCGAACGCGTGGAGAAAAGGCCCCTGCCCCCTTTCGGGCCCGGGCCCTCGAATCCGCCGGCGGGAATGGAGGGCATGTCGGCAAAGGGCCCGCTTACATCCTCCTTCGGGGGCTCGTGGCCTTGCACAAGGTCGAGGCCTGCCGATGATGCCGGGCCTGCGCCCTTCTCTCCCATGTCCTCCTCCCGAAGACTCCAGGCGAGCGTGTTGACCCGTGCCCTGTCCCTGGCCTCGCCAAGAGTCGGGGTCGAGTCGTATTCGCGCGATTCGGGATTCTCGGAGAGAATGCCTTCCTGCGCCTTCGAGACGTAGCCGCGAAAGGTCTTCATGTACGGCACCCTACGGGAAAAGGAACACGCTGGCAAATGAAGAGGAACCTTTTGAAACGCCCTGTCCAGGGGGCCCTGCAGCCGGCCACGGCAAGGGGTTTTGACGGAAGCCGGCGGCAAAAGTTTCGAAAAATCCACTCTTGTCCGCAAAACAAGTATTGAAATTCATTTTCCATTTCAGTAGAGTCAATCTTGAACGCGGGCGATCGCCATATGGCACGAGACGCCGGCGGCCAAATTTCAAGACAGTCTCGAAGGAGTCACCCCATGGCAAGCTTGTTCGGCTCTTCCTCCGACATGATCATCCAGCCCGTCGTGGAAAACGGCGTGGAGATGCTTCTGGCCATCGACGAGAAGGGCCTCTACCTCACCACCACCAAGTACGTGGACAAAAACCTGGCCGACCCCAACCGCTACACCGGGGCCCGCGCCAACATCCAGGCCCGTCTCGCGGCCCTCGACATCGACGCCGCCGCCGTGGCCGCCGCCAACCAGGACAAGGTGAAGAAGTTCGGCGAAGGCGAGGCCAAGAAGAAGGTCAACCCCCTCAAGGCGTCCAAGCGCGCCATGCGCGGCTGATTTGGCGTTCCGTCCTTCGGACGGGCACCCGCCCTGTCGTGCTCCAGACAAATGTACTCCAAACAAATGTACTCCATGGGTTGACGGGCTTTTTGGGTTTCTTGGGTTGCCCATCTTCCCAACTCGTGTCCTCCTGTTTTGGGTTCGGGAGCGGCGCGGCGGAGTTTCCGGGAAAAGGCCTCGTGAGCGATCACGAGGCCTTTTTTGCCGACTGTTCCTTGACTTCTTCCCGGCATTCAAAGGGGTTCCTGTCCCCTGCCCGCTTCCCGTTTTCCCCTCGCGACCAGCGGGTCCTCCACGCCGGCCTCCTCGAAGCCGTGGGCCCGAAGCACGCAGGAATGGCACTTGCCGCAGGGCGGAAAGACGCCCGCGTAGCAGGTGTGGCTGAAGGACATGGCCTCCATGCAGCCGGGCAGGCTCATGGCGAGCTTCACGGTCTCGGCCTTGGTCTTGTGGATGAGGGGCGTGAGGATGCGGAAGGCGTCCGGGTGTCCCGCATCCAGCCCCAGGGCCAAGTTGATGGTGGCTTCCTGGGACTTCACGAAGGCCTCGCGGCAGTCGGGGTAGTTGGCGTTGTCCTCCTCGTCCACGCCGGTGACGAGGTTGGAGCAGCCGAGGGAAAAGGCGATGTTGGCCGCGAGCGTCAGGAAAAAGGCGTTCCGCATGGGCACGAAGGTGGCCTCGATGCGGTCCCCCACTTCCCTTTCCATGCTCTCGAAGCTCTCGTAGGTGTCGAGCGGCGTGTTCTCGTCCAGAAGCGGCGAGGTGGAGCGCAGAAGCTTTCCGGTGGAAACGATCTCGTGGCCGTCGACCCCGGCCATGGCGGCAATCTTTCTGGCCGACTCGAGCTCGATGGCGTGCGACTGGCCGTAGTCGAAGGTCACGGCGTACACCTTCTCGAAGCGTTGCTTGGCCCAGAAAAGGCAGGTGGTGGAATCCTGGCCGCCGGAGAGCACCACGAGGCAGGCGTTGCGGGACATGAGAGCTTCCTTGGGAATCGGAGCAGGAAACAAAAGAGGGAATTGAGGGGGCGCCCTGTCTGGAAAGCAGGCTCGGCCCGGCTACTTGCCCTGGGGCTTGCCGAAGAGGGAGGTCCAGGAACCGACAGGCTTTTTCTCCCGCCTGTCGAAGAGCACCTGGGTCGCCTTCTGGTTGAAGGTCTTGTTGCGCTGGATGTTGTGGATGCGCAGGGCCGTCTCCTTCATGCGGATATTGCGGGCAAGAAGCGCCAGGGCCTGCTCCCGCTCCACGAAGTCGGTGACGTCCACGGGCTTGCCGAGGGCCCGCAGGACAAGCGTGCCCGCCTCGTCCGCGTTCTCGAGCGTTCCCGCGTCGAAGTCCTGCAGGGCCTTCAGGGCCAGCCTGTCCTTCTCGAGCGACTGGGAAAGCTCCTCCGGAGTTTTCGCCATGAGCTTGTTTGCGGGCTGGGGCATCACTCTGGGCGGGTTCTGCGTGACCTTGATGGAAGGCCCCTTCCTGCCCTCTTTGCCGTCCCTAATTTGGATGGTCATGTTCTGTCCTCCCGCTGTTGCGGGAACTTTAAAAAGTGCCGGGATACAGGTTTTGGGCGGCGTCGAAAGACCGTCGCGAGGCCTTTCCTACACGGCCAACGCACGTTTTCGCAAGTGCACGCTCTGCACGAACTCAACGGCTTTTGGAGATCCCGTTTTTGAAGCTTTCAGGGCTTTGAGGTGTTTCAGGCACTCGCATCCTTGAACAGCACCTTTGCCTTCTTGTCGCAAAAGGCTATGCCCACATGCAGTATCGTCTTGCAGCTGCCCTCTGCCCGCACGCGGGCGTCGTAGCTGCGATCCTCAATCTGTTTCAGGGCCTTCCCGGCATATTGCTCGAGCTCGTTTGCAGAAGCGACGCGCTTCAACTCCAGAACGGCCGCTCGTGAGCTTTCCCGGTCCACGACAAGGAGGTCATAGAAGCCCATGCCGCCTTCACCGCTGGAGACAACTTCCTTGTATCCCAGCCGAAGGATGCCGAACATCATGCCGTGATAATAGAGTTCCTTCTGGTCCTGGACACCGCTGCCTACGAGCAAGCCGTTCAAGGTCATTTCAAATGCCTGCACGTTCTGCTCCCAGAGAGCGTCAAACAAGGCGTCGCGTTTTTCTTTGGGAAGAAGCTTGTCAATCCATACGTTCAGCTCCCTCTCGAAGATCGTGGCGATTTCCCGGTTGGGAACAACCAGGATGGTTTCGTCCGTATCCACTTTCCTGGGGTAACCTGCGGGATCCTTGGCATCAGTGAGGTAGCCGGACAAGTACAGAAGCGTCCACAAATTGTCCGCTTCTGCAAATATGTCCCGATAGGTCATTTCGGGATTGATTTTGGCCGCAATGGGATTCCCGCCACGGAGCGCAAAGAGCTTGGCCCGAATTGTTTCATCTTCCGCAAGTTTACGGATAAGAGCTATGACAATGTCGTTGCTGCTTGTGTTGACCCAGTATGCATCCGGCTCTATCAGTGGGTCATCTTGAAGGACTGCAAGATGCTGCATGATGCTCCAGGGATTGTAGATATCGGCACGGCGGCCAAAATGGTAGCCGTCATACCACTCCCTGATGATATCACGCTTGTCTTCAAGGCCGGCTCCGCCAAGAAGATTGTCTACCTCGCTTTGCGTAAATCCAAAGAGGTCCTCATATTTTTTTTGCTTGATATCGTAACATTGCACATTGTTGAGACCGGAAAAAATGCTTTCCTTGGCGACACGCAGAATTCCCGTGAGAATGGCAAACCCGAGAACGTTGTTTTCTTTCAAGGCTCGAGAATAGAACTCGCGCATGAAATTGATCATATTTTCGTAGTAGTTGTTCTCCCAAGCCGAGGCGAGCGGAACATCATATTCGTCAATAAGCAATATGACTTCTTTCTCGTAATGGCAGGCCATGGCATTTGTCAAAACCTGGAGCGCAACTTGCAATATATCTTGCAGTCTGACTCGCAATGTATCTTTCTCAGAACCTTGAGATATGTCTTTAAGTGTATTCTCATTGATGCTCCATTCAATATATCTTTTGATTTTTTCTTTATCATCATCATCTACGCGTTCACTTGTCAAAAGATATTTATTTTTAACACATATTTTACATATACGTTCCCATATTGATCCTAGAGCAGAATCAAAATTTTTCTTTTTTTCGTCCTTGAAGCTAAGGAATATAACCGGGAACTTGTTCATCCACCCCTGACAGAGCTGTTCATTTTTAGAAACCTGCAGGCCAGCAAAAATGTCCTTGCTGTTCTTCTGATTGTCAAAAAACTCGGCAAGCATGTTCATGAAAAGAGTCTTGCCGAAACGCCTTGGACGAGTAAAAAGAGCGACCTCCGAAGAGGTTCTGAATTTGCCAGGACGAGCCGGATTCTGAAGAAATTTTTCGATGAACCAGGTTTTGTCGACATAGCATCCGTCGTCCTTGCGCATCTTGGCAAAATTCACACAGGGCATTATGTTGAGCATGTCGCCTCTCCAATATTCTTGCGAGATTCCCGATGGTTCCTTGTTTTCTGTTCCGTCAATCAACCGAAGCTGGAGTGCGCAGAGGATCAACGGTCGTGAATTTTCCTAAAAACGGTACGCACACGCTCAAAAAAATCTAAAAATGC
>CAZWOT010000128.1:4534-6987 GCA_964635595.1 uncultured Desulfovibrio sp. | reverse complement strand
AACATCGATCCGAAACATCGATCCGAAACATCGATCTGGAACTTCAATCCGGAACATCAATCCGGAACCCCGCTCCGAAAGCCCGATCCCGATTCGACTCGGGAGTCCGCAAGGAGAGTCGCCCCATGAGCCTGCGCATACGCCTTTTCCTCTTTCTCACGCTCGCGGTCAGCCTCTCCATGGCTCTCGTCTTCTGGCTTTCCTGGAAGCGCGTGGGCGCGGACATGATCGAGCAGCGCACGGGGGACATCTTCACCATCATGGATCGCGAGGAACTCCTCGTGGAGGTGGAAGCGGGCGACTATTTCAACCAGATCATGCTCAACATGACCGGCGTGCGCATACGCATGGCCTCCATGGGCAGGGCGAGCCTGCAGTTTGCGGGACGGCTCGGGGTGTTCGACAACGAGACCGGGAGAGCCGCGGGGCAGGACCTTGCCGCACCCTTTGCCGACGCCGGCCAGGACGGCCCTCACGACGCCCTTCTGGGAAACGCGGAGCAGGCGAACAACGGCCCCCGCGGCAACGAGCTGCTCCTGATGTATCCGACCCTCGTGAAGACCGCGGGACTGGACGACAAGGGCGACATCCGTCTCCAGATCCACAGGGTCGAGGTCGCGAAACTCGTTGAGGACGGACTCCCCCATCTGGGACTCTACGCGGACACCCCCGGTCTCGACGGCACCACCCTCCATCAGGCCGTGCGGACCCTCCCTCCGGAAGGGAGCTTCTTCCAGACCAGGATGCCCAGCGGGTTCGGGGAGTCCCTCCTCTTCCTGCTTCCCGTGCCGGGGGGCAGCGATCTTCTCGACCTTCTCGCCGAGCCGAAGGAGATTGTCATGGTCATCCTTTCGCTCGGCAAGCTGACCGCGGACAAGGATGCCGCCAGGCTCCTGCTCCTGCAGAAATCCTTCCTGCGCTTTCTGAACGACAACAGTCTCAATGCCCACGTCTCCATCCTGAACAGGTTCGGGATCCCCTACGCAAGCACGAGCCACAGAACCGTGTCCGTGCCGAAGGATGTCCTTGCGGCCATGACCGGGGACAAGAACAAGGAATGCATCTCCGTCGTCATCGAAGATAACGGCGAGCAGGAACTGGCCCTTTTCAAGAACATCCAGTCCCTTGGCTGGATCGTGCAGATGCATCTGCCCATCTCCACGGTGACGGCGCCGGTCCAGTCGGCCTTCATGCGCCTGGGGGTCTGGACGGCGCTGGCCCTTCTGCTGGTTCTTGGGGCGACGCTTTTGAGCCTGAAAAGAACGCTCCGCCCCCTCTATCGCCTCATCAACATCACCCGGCTCCTGGCAAAAACCGATCTTGCCTCCCGCGACGCCCTGGAAAACCTCAAGCAGCAGATGTCCAGAGGCCTGGACCTCGACCGCAAGGACGAGCTCGGCGTTCTCGCCAGGGCCTACGTCGCCATGGCGCGGGCATTGGGAGAAAACATCCGCGAGCTCATGCGGGAAACCATCTGGCGCGAACGCATGGCGGGCGAGATACGCTCCGCGTCGACCATCCAGCAGGACATGCTCCCGGACCGCGCTGCCGTTTCCCGGGTGACGATGGAGCAGGCCGCGGTCTATCTCAGGCCCGCGCGCAGCGTTGGCGGCGATCTCTACGACGTCTTTGCCCTCGAGGACGGGCGCAGGGCGCTGGTGGTCGGCGACGTGTCCGACAAGGGGGTGCCGGCGGCGCTCTTCATGGCCATGGTGGTCACGCTCGTGCGCCAGGCCTGCCGTTTCGGCAAGAGCGGCAGCGTGGACCCCGCGGACGTGCTCGTGCAGGTCAACAATCTCCTGGAGGAGCGCAACGGCGGCAACATGTTCGTCACCCTCTTCCTCGGCTTCCACGATCTCGAAAGCGGCGTGCTGACCTATGCGAGCGGCGGCCACTGCCCCCCGCTCGTCGTCTCAGCCGACGGACAGATGCGCTTCGAGCGCAAGACGAGCGGCCCGGTGGTGGGCATCATGCCGGACCTCGACTACCATGTGGTCCAGACGCAGCTTGTGCCCGGCGACACCCTCGTGCTCTACACGGACGGCGTGACCGAGGCGCGAAATCCCGAAGGCGGCTTCTTCGGCGAGGAGAAGCTCATGGACGTTTGCCGCCAGATGCCGGATCTTTCTCCCGAGGAGGGAGTGCAGGCGATCGTCAAGGCGTTGCAGGACTTCCAGGGCGAGGCCGAGCAGGCCGACGACATAACGCTCCTCGTTTTCGGGCACCAGCGCAATCACACCCATGACCATACGCATGACCAGGAAGATCCCGCCCGGCAGCCTGCGCAGGCGCCCGGCACGCCGGAGAGCGGAGAGGAGAAGAGAGCATGACGGCTACGACCAGGAGCCCGAACATGAAGCATCTTCACAAAACAAGGCCTGACGGGGCAGTTTTCCGCATGCCGTCCTTTTGCATGAAGTCCTTCCACATGCAGTCGTTCCGCGCGCCCGTCC
>CAZWOT010000128.1:3131-4434 GCA_964635595.1 uncultured Desulfovibrio sp. | reverse complement strand
CGCGCCCGTCCTCGCCATCCTGTGCATCCTCAGTGTCCTGTGCGTTCCCTGCGTGCCTTTCCCGGCAGGCGACGTCCTCGCGGCAGATGCCCGGACCGGACAGAAGGCGACAGGCGCCCCGCGCCCCCTGCGGGTCATCTGCTGGGAAGCCGGTCCCTACAACGAGCATGTGCTTTTGCTGCAGGGCATGATGCAGGAACTTGTCCGCCTCGGACTTGCCAAGGACGTTCCCCTTCCCATGACGTTCGACAACGCCATCGAACGCCACTGGCAGTGGCTTGCACAAAACGCCGCCCTGCCGGCCGAGAAAGGCGCCCGGGGCCGCGTGGACGCGCAGCCCCTGCTCTCCTTCCTCGCGGACGGCTTCTATTCCTCGGGCTGGGACAGACAGCGCCGCGAAGACATCAAGAGGGCCATCCGGCGCCGCGTGGAGCAGGTCGGCGACGTGGACATGATTTTCGTCCTCGACACCAACACCCTGATCGACGCCCTGAAACTCGATCTCGACATTCCGATTCTGGCCGCGTCCATCACCAACTTCGAGGACGGCCACCCCTACTACAACCAGGCGCGCAAGAAAAGGGACAAGGTACTTGTCGTGCGGGAGCGGGATCGCATCCCCCACCTGGTCGCGCTGGGACAGGAGCTTTTCTCCTTCAGGAAGCTCGGCGTGGTCTACGACTCTTCCTCCCTGGGCTTCGGCACGGCGCTGCGGCAGCTCTCCAAGGACATGGGCTTCGAGCTTGTCGAGTGCAGAACGAATCTCTGGGGAGAGAGCGAGCGCAAGGTGAGGGAAAACCTGCTTCGCTGCCACAGGGATCTGGTGAAAAAGGGCATAGACGCCATGTACGTCACCTCGTCGCCCCTGCAGGAAAACAGATGGGACATGTCCGGCATCTTCGAGCCCCTGCTCGCGGCGCGCATACCCACCCTTTCCCACACGGGCTACGACGACGTGGTGGAGGGAGCCCTTCTGGGGCCGGGGAGGAAGACGCAGAAGGTGCTGGGCGCCCGCATTGCGGACATCATTGTCCGCATTGCCCTTGGGGAAAACCCGAAGAACATCGACACCGTCTTCACCCCGCCGCCCTATCTCGCCATGAACCTGACCACGGCCATCCACATCGGCTGGGATCCGCCCCTGAAGATCATCTCCCTCGTGGAAGAGTACGTGAACAGCGACGGCGACTGGGTCGAGACCAGCACCAGTCCCTGAAAACCAGGCCCGGCATGACGGCAGGGCGGCAGGGCGCCCATGCGCCGCGCCCTCCAGGTTCGGCTGCCGCACGAGTTCTGCCTGCCC
>CAZWOT010000128.1:0-3031 GCA_964635595.1 uncultured Desulfovibrio sp. | reverse complement strand
CCTGTCCGACCGAACCTGACCGTCCGAACCTGCCCGAACCTCTCCGAACCACCTCTAGGAACAGCACCATGGATACAAGCACCCTGCTCGCGCCCCTGCCCGGCGACACCCCCGGAGGCAGCGATTCCCGCTACGAGCCCGAATACGAGGCCCTCATCACCGAGGTGGAAAAGCTCAATTCGCCCAGGGGCCTCGAATGCGACTGGGCCGAGGTGGAAAAGCAGGCCACCGTCATCCTGCAGACGAAATCCAAGGACTTCCAGGTGGCCTGCTATCTCGGCGAGGCGCTCCAGCGCCGCAGCGGCCTGGGCGGCATGGCGGACAGCGCCAACTTCCTCGCCGGGCTCGTGTCGCAGTACTGGGAAACGGGCTTTCCGGTCCTCAAGCGCGTGCGCGGCCGCCTGAACGCCCTGGAGTGGTGGAAGGTCCGCACCGAAAAGGCCCTCGACGCGCTGCTCGTGGACACGGACGCCCGCTTTGACGCGAGCATTCTCCAGTCCCTCGAGAAGGGCCTTGCGGACCTCGAGGCGGCCATCAGCGACAAGTGCCCCGACTTCCCCACCCTGCGGCCACTCATGGACAGGGCCAGACGCCTTGTGCCGGACGAGTCCACCCTGCCGAAGGAGCCCGATCCCGAACCGGCTGCCGAACAGCCTGCCGCACCCGAGGCGGCCGCGGCAGAAAGTGCTGCGCCCCAGCCCGCCGCACCTGCGGCACCCGCGGCCGCACCTGCCGCAGCACCCGCCCAGGCGCCGGCCCCTGCGGCCCTGCTCGCCAAACCTGCGGCCCTTTCCGAAAACGCGCAGGAAAACCTGCGCAGCTTCACGAGCTACGCCCTTTCCTTTGCCGAGAGCGTCCTTGCCCAGGACCTCTCCGATCCCATGGGCTGGCAGGCTCTCTACGCGGCCCGCTGGGGATCCCTGCGCTCCCTGCCCCACGCGGACGGCGGCTCCACCATGCTCCCGCCCCCGGAAGAGGAGCAGCGCGGCTCCATCGCCAACCTCTTTGCCTCCGGGCGCTACCAGCTGGTGCTTTCCGCCTGCACCCAGATGTGGGGACAGCACCTCTTCTTCCTCGACATCCACTGCCTGCTCGCCAAAAGCCTCCAGGCCCTGGGAGCCCAGCACGCCCAGGCCCACGCGGTGGTCTGCCAGGAATGCCTGCTTTTCCTGAAAAAGCTGCCCGGCGTGGACGAACTGGCCTTCAGCGACGGGACGCCCTTTGCCGACACCAGAACGAAGCAGTGGCTTGCCTCCCTTGGCGGCGAAGGCATTGCCGCGAGGCCCGCGGATCCGTGCGAGGAGCCCCTGACCGCTGCCCGCAAGCTCTTTTCCGAGCAGAAGCCGGCCGATGCCATCGACGCGCTTGAAAGGGCGCGTCTTGCAACGCCCGACGTGGCCGACAGGTTGCGCCTGCGCCTCGAGCAGGGGCGCATCCTCACGCGCGCCAACCAGGTGCTGGCTGCCGCCATCGTGGCGGACGAGCTCATGGAAGAGGCCGCCGAGCTGAAGACCGAGCTCTGGGAACGGGAGCTTGCCCGCGACATCCTCGCCCAGGCCCGCATGGCCTACGAGGCCCTGGGCACCGAGGAGGGCATACGCAAGCTCGATCAGGCCACGCGCGCCCTTGCCAGGGTGGCCCCGAGCGCCCTGCTCCAGTAGGGGCAGGAACTGTCGCACGGCCCTGTCCCGCCGCCTGCCCCTTGCCTCCCGCGCCCTTGTCGCCCACGCCCCACGCGTGACGGCCAGGGGCCATGACAGGGTCCACGACAGGCTCCGGGGCAGGTCCCAGGGCCGGCACCGGCCTCAAGTTCCCGGGGATTCGGCCGACATGTTTTGGGCAACGGACCGGCACGGCCCGAACAGCCTGGCAAAAGGACGCAGGGCAAGAGGAACGAAGCAAGAGTCACAAGGCAAGAGGACCCATGAACACAAGACCCGCACCCCCTTCCGCAAGCGTGCTCGCCGCCTTGCTGGAAAAGCCGAAGACCTTCAGCTTCATCCAGGCCGTCCGCCTGCTCATGCTCGCCAACGCCCCGAACTGGTTCTCGAGCGAGGATTTCCTGCGCCGGGGGCTGAAGATCCACCCCGAGCTTTCCCTGGCCCATCCGGGCACGGACATAACGGATCTCAAAAAGCTTCCCGAAGACGACGAGGAAGAGGAGAAAGACGAGGAGGCCCGCCGGAAGGCCGCACGCGAGCGCTACGAGCTCTCGGTGACCTTTCTCGCCCTCTACGGCGCCTCGAGCCCCCTGCCCACCTTCTACACCGAGGAGCTGGTGGAGGAAGCCCGCGAGGACAGGGACGACAGCCGCCGCTTTCTGGACATCTTCAACCAGAGCCTCTACGCCCTCTACTACCGCGCCTTCAACGCCTACAAGCTTGGCCAGAGAACCCTGGAGGACGGGGACGGGCGCCTGCTCGAGGTCCAGCAGTGCCTGCTCGGCATGGGCCTCAAAAGCCTGCGCGACACGGTGGGGCTCACCCGTTCCGATCTCGGCTGGATACCGCTCGCAACCAGGCATACCCGCACGGCCGACGGTCTTGCCCGCTCCCTGCAGATTCTCCTCGGGGTGAAGCACGTGCTGGTCGAGCAGTGCGTGCCGAGGCGCGTCGCCGTGGCCCCATGGCAGCGCTGCCGCCTTGGACGGGCGCGCCTTGGCGAAAACGTCGTCGGCATGAGCGTGGCCGACGTGGAAGGGGCCTTCCGCATCCACATCTTCGGCCTCGACCAGCAGGAGCTTGCCCGCTTCCTGCCCGAGTCGAGCGCATTCGCAAACATCCGGGCCGTCGTGCGCCGCTATCTCAACACCCCGCTCTCCTTCGACGTCATGCTCCATGTCCGCGCCAATGCCGCCAGACCCGGCGTCCTTGGCGCCTGCCGCCTGGGATCGTCCACCTTTCTTGCCGAACAGAAGGGCTCGATCGGCAGGCCCTACCGCTTTTCCGTGCCAAAGCTCCCCGCCGCAGGCGGACATGCCTGAGGCGGCCTTCCGCTCCGGCACGAGAGACCGTGAGCCCCTTTTGTCAGG
>CAZWOT010000127.1:0-7085 GCA_964635595.1 uncultured Desulfovibrio sp. | reverse complement strand
AGATCGCAGGCAGCCATCTTCTTTTCCTCGCTCCACTGCCAGCTCTCGATGCGGGAAATCTTTGCGGCATCCCACGAGCGCGTTTTCTCGAGGCGCTCCTGGCGGACGGCAAGGGAGGCCTTCACGCCCACGCACAGGGGATTGGGCGAAAAGACGTTCCTGTTCCAGCCGCACTCGAAATAAAGCGGGATTTCCGCGGCAACGAACTTCTCGCCCGCATCATGGGCCCTGTCGAAAAAGGCCTGGATGTCGCCCCGGACAAGAGTGTGGGCAAGCTCCTCCACCTCGCGGCGAAAGTCCGGGGAAGCCTCGAATTTCAGCATGAGCACGGCGCGATCGACGCTTCCGTCCCGGGCCAGTATGCCGTCTCCAAGGCGCTGCGCAAGCCAGTCCGCCACCACGCCGTCCTTTTCATAATAGCCTGCCACGAGCTTGTCTGCGCTGACGACGGGGATGCCTTCCTTGCGAAGAAGCTCGAGCACGAAGCTCTTGCCGCAGCCGGGGTTGCCGGTGACGACGATCGGCAGGGGCCTTGTCGCGAGGCGGAGCAGGCAGTCGCGAAAGTCCTTCGGGGGCGCCAGATGAAAGCGCAAGGTCCCGCCTTTTGATGGGTGGGGGAAGGCAAGGTCAGCCGCGTGCAGCATGACGCGCGAGGCAAGCTTCTGGACGCCCTGGCCGCCGTAGAGGCCGTCTCCCAGGAGCGGGTGGCCAAGATGGGCCATGTGCACCCGTATCTGGTGGGTGCGGCCGGTGTGGATGGCCACCCTCACAAGCGACGCGTCCTTTTTGGGGGAGCTCCAGAGCGTCGAAAACTCGCTCTCGGCCTCTCTTCCGCCTTTTGCCTTCGCAACGCAGGCCATGCGGGTCTTGTGGTCCGGGTCGCGTCCTATGGCTTCGCGGCAGACGCCCGATTGCGGGGGCACGCCGCGCACGAGGGCAAGGTAGCATTTCTGCACCCTTCTCTGGGCGAAGCTTTCCGAAAGGACAAGGCGCGCCCGCGGGTTTTTGGTCACGACCATGAGCCCGCTGGTTTCCTTGTCAAGCCTGTGCACGATGCCCGGGCGAAGGCCCTCCATGGCGGCGATTTCCGGCACGTGGAAGGCCAGGCGCTGGACAAGGGTCCCGGAAGGACAGGACGGGCAGGGGTGCACGACAAGTCCCGCCTCCTTGGCAAGAACAAGGACGTCCGCGTCCTCGTGCACAATCTGGATGGGGCCGTCCTCGGGCTCGAGCAGGGGCCTGGCGTCGGGAAGCTCGATCTCGATCACGTCGCCTGCGGCCACCTTTGCGGACGGGCTTTTCTCGATGCGGCCGTTTATCCGGCACAAGCCCTCGCGGATGGCCTTTTTCAAAACCTCGCGCGAGAGGGCGGGCCTGGACGCCTCGACACAGGCGGCTTCACCCGCTTCGCCTTCATCCGGCTCCCCGTCGAGTTCGCCTTCATCCGGCTCCCCGTCGAGTTCGCCCCATTCGTCCCCTTCGTCCCCTTCGGCGCATTCATCATCGGCACAAGGGTCGAGCCCCGACTCCAAGGCCTTGGAGGATGAGGCAGGGGCGTCGCCAGCCTTTCGCAAGACAGCCTCGCCTCCTGCAGCCTCGCGCTCAGTATCTTCGCGTGCGGCAAGGGCCCCCAGAAGGAACTTGTCGAGACGTTCTTTCGCGAGCGTGCCGGCAGGAACAGGCAGTCGTTCAATGCGTGGCATGGCGATCCTTCAGGGGGAATCCATAAGGGCCCCGGGGACGAAACGGGCCCGTTTTTTGCAAGCAGGCAGTCCCTTCGCCAAACAGGGGCCCTGGCCTAGCGTTTGGCCCCGCCAAGACGCGTCAGGGTGTGGAAGCGGTCGGCCAGGGTCTTGTTCTCGGTGAGGTTGGGGAGCTCGCGGCCCGGCGTGAGGCTTGTCACCACCACCTTGCCGAGGATGAGGCGCTGGTCCTCGCCCTCGGGCTCGTCCACGCGGATGCCCCAGATATCGTGCAGGATGACCGCACGTCCCTTGTATTTGCCCACGTAGAGCATGATGTGGCCCTTCATGGTGACAAGGCTCGCAAAGGGCACGCCCTCGCGCAGGATGAGTTCCTCGCGCTCCTCCGCCGTCATGTCGCGAAGCGAGATGCGCTCGCCCGCCCTTGCCTGGGCCTGGGAGTTTCTGGGAAGCCAGATGCCGAAGGGCGCCATGAGGTCGCGGGTCATGGCCGAGCAGTCGCGAAGCCCGAACATGCCGCCCCAGCCGTACTTCTGGCCCACCATCCGGTTGCCAAGCATGGCGACGTTGGCCTGGGTCAGGCGCAGGGGCATGATCTCCACGGAGCCCTGCGGCAGGGCAACCTTCTGCATGCCGGCAAAGCCGTTCCTGTTCTTGACGGGCACGTAGACCTGGTTGTCGCCGGCCAGCGGGAGCACGGCGCCTATGTCGGCAGAAAGGCCGGAATCGCCATGCACCGTGTTTTCCTGCACCACGGCCGCAAGCCTGGCGCTGCGCCAGAGGGCCTGGAAGGGCTCGTCCACGAAGGCCACGTCGTTTGCGTCCACCCAGCCGCAGGCAACGGGCGTCTCCACGTAGTACCACTTGCCGTCGTTGGTGACCTGGCAGAGCAGGACCGGCAGGCCCACGTGCAGGCGCGAATACTGGAAGTAGTCGAAGGGATCTTCCCTCGGATCGGGGGTGGGCTTCGTGAAGCGGGCCTCGTGGGTCGGCAGCTCGCGAAGATTCGTTGCGCGCACGGTGATGCCGGGCTTGTTCACGTTGGGGTAGGTGTCCATGTTGGCGTTGGCCCGCATGGCCGCCCACTCCTCCTGCGTCCAGAGCGTTGAGCCGTCCTTCCAGCCGCGGGCCTTCGCGTTGAGCATGAGCGAGGCGTCCTTGCGGGTGATGGAGGGACTGCGCATGAGCCAGGAGCCGAAGAAGGTGCGCCGGTACTTGTCGAACACGGCTGTGGTCTGCGCGTCCGTCAGGATGGGCTTTGTGCCGCCGTCCTCGACGTAGGCGGCCAGATCCTGCGGGTAGACGGACATGTCCCTGATGTCCTTCGGGAGCTCTGGCGCAACCGGGGCTTTGGATGCGCAGCCGGCCAGAAGGACGAGGCAGAAAACGAGACTGCGGGCAAGAATGCCGAAGGCGCGCGAACGGATCGATAGGATCGATAGGATCGATAGGATCGATCTGAACGATCTGAACGATCTGAACGATCCGCCAGCTCGGCTCGAAAGACTCATGCGAAAACCTCCGTGGGACGGTCCCGACGGCGCTTTTTGTTTTCCCGGAAAACGCGCCTTTCAAGGGGCGTTTTGCAGGCGGCCGTGCGGCCCTTTTCAGGCCATTTCCACCGTGAACTTGTGCAGGAACTTGGCCGGGTGATAGCTTTCCTTGGCCTTGCGCAGGCCTTCCTCGTCGAGGTCCTGCGCGCGGTTGATCCAGGCGACATCCCCGCACTCGCGGGAGCAGAACACGTTGTTGATGGTCTGGTAGACGCCGCGTATGTCGTTGAGACCCTTCTCGTAGTGCACGCCCATGTTGTCCTTGTCAAGGCGTTCGGCCAGGGTGAAGGCCACGATCTCGCCGTTGACGTAGATGGAGCCGCCGCAGATGTTGCGGAAGGCGTCGTAGTGGGAGAGCACGCGGTTGATGGCGTCGTTCTCGGCGTTGAGGGAGGGACTGCCGTCGCAGTCGTGCCACTGGCACCAGATGTCCTGCAGGGCCAGGCAGTCCTCGGCCATCTGGTCGTCCAGGGGATGGTAGACGGGCTCCCCGTAGGCGCGCACGAAGGAATGCACGTGGTTCTTCTTCTTGTGGAAGCGGTTGCCGGAGAGGTTCACAAGCTCCTCCCGGGAATAGATGTATTCCCACTGGCCGCGGCTCTCGGAGGATTTTATCCGATCCCCGAGCCGCTCGCGCCAGAGCGCCTCCAGAACCTCGGGCACGCGCACAAAGCGGGTGTCGGGGACGAGCACCTTCTCCCAGTCGACCTTGGACCAGTCGCCCACGGGCGCCCAGCACACCATGTCGCAGGGGCAGGTCTGGCGTATCCAGCACAGGTCGTCCTCGAAGCACCATTCAAGGCCGTAGTGCTGCTGCCAGCCCCAGAGGTTGACGAGACTGTAGTCTATGGAGCGCTGGGGCGTCTTCTCCCAGCACTCGTAAAAGCGGTCGGCTTCTTCCAGCGTGACGGGCGTGTATTCCATGGTCGACAAGCTCGCCCTTGCGATGTCGGCGCTGCGGGCGTTGGGCCATGGCGCCTTCTTCGGGCGAATCCTCCTCAAAAGATGTCCGTGGGGTGTTGGGTGTCTGGATGTTAGCGCGTTTGCGTTGCGCGTGCCGTTTTGGGGCGTAGCCGCTCTCGTCGCCCGTTCGCCGGAAGGGAAAATCCCTGTCTTCGGCGTGAAATTGCATTGGGCCAGGCATCCGTCCCTGCTGCCGGACATGGACAGGTGAAGCCGGATCGGGACAAAGGCTGACCGAATGCAGCGACGTGGGGAGCGATATATGGCGGTGCATGGAGCGACGCATGCGTCGGCTGCATGCGGGAGATGTTTTGGGCGGGCCGAATGAACGTTTGCGAATGAACGTTTGCGAATGAACGCATGCCTCGGTCGGGCGGCAGGAGAGTGGACGAATGGAGATAAGTCGCGCCCCGGTTTTGTCATGGGCAGGGCGGAAAAAAAGAGGCGCAAATCCGCCATATTGGGTCCAGTGCTTTCCCGGGGAGTTCCTCGCGCGTCCCTGTGCCGTCCCCTGTCCTTGTCAGGCTGCCTTCTTCGCGTGAATGTGGGCGCGCATGGCGTATTTGGTCCAGCCGCCGCGGAAGAAGAGGAAGAGCATGAAGAGCGTCTGCAGGACCTGCGAGAGGAGCATGGCGAGGAAGATGCCCTCGGCGTTGCCCCAGGCAAGGTGTCCGAGGAAGTAGCCGAGCGGCAGCCGCAGTCCCCAGAAGCTGCCCCCGAAGACCATCAGGTTGTAGTGGGTGGCGCCGGCGCCCACCATGACGCCGCCAAGCACCGTGGAGCAGATGGAAAAGGGCGTGGAGAGCAGGTTGTAGAAAAGATAGGTGACAATGTAGCCTTGGGTGGCCGTGTCGGTGGAGAAAGCCTGGGCGATTTCCTGGCGGAAGGGCCAGATGATGACGGCCATGACGCTCATGAGAAGCACGGCCGTGCGCAGCATGGAAAAGGCCACGCGCCTCGCTTCCTTTTCGTTGCCAGCGCCAAGGCAGTTGCCCACGAGCACCGAGGCCGACATGTTGAAGGCCATGGCAGGCATGAAGATGAAGCCCTCGATGCGAAGACCGGCGGTAAGTCCCGCCAGGGCCTCCACGCTCTGGAAGGGCACGGTGGCAACCAGAATGAAGAGGACCAGATACCCCGACTGCCAGACCAGGGAGGAAAAGCCCGCGGGAATGGCCACCCGCAAGAGATACGGCAGGCCCTTTTTGAGCCAGGCCATGCTGGGCAGGTGGCTTTTGCGCAAGTACCCGTCCCGATAGAGGATGGCCATGTTGAGCGTGCAGCCGAAAATTTCTGCCGCCACCGTGGCCCAGGCGATGCCGCGGTAGCCGAGCTCGGGCATGCCGAACCAGCCGAAGCTCGCTCCGAAGCAAACGAAGGCGTGGAACACGGTGACAAGCGAGGCCACGATGAGGGGCGGGATGACCCTGCGGGTGGCGCGGAAGATGACGCCCGAGGCCGTGTAGAGATACTGCATGGGCAGGCCCAGCATGAAGATGCGCCATATCTCGTCGGCGGTGGGGCGGATGTCCTCGTGGATGCCCAGAAGAAGCAGGATGTCCGAGGAAAAGAGGCTGCCGGAGATGCCCGTGGCGATGCCGAGCACGAAGCTCAGGGCCAGCGTCGTCGTGATGTAGAAGTTGGCGCGGCGAACGCGCAGGGCCCCCAGGGACTGGCTCACGGCCGCCGTGGCGCCCGAGGCCACGGCAAGGCAGATGACCGAGAGAAAGAGCGAGCACTGGTTGGCCATGCCGAGGGCCGCCTGCACGCCGGCGCCCAGACGCCCGGCCGTCCACACGGGGGTGAGCGTCATGACCGCCATGACGTACATCATGACGAGCTGGGGCCAGGTCAGGCGCCAGATGGCTCTGGGGGAAGTGGAAAGATCCGGTTTCTGCATGGGGGCCTTGAGAACCCGTGACGTGAAGGGACCCAAAAGGGCTTCGATGTTGTGGAGGGGCGCGGTCTCACGCGCAATCGACGACCTGCTCTCCCCCTGTCGCCTTCATGCGGCGCACAATAGCCCGCAAGTCCCCGGTTTCGCAAGACGATCGCCTGCCCGTTCCATGCCGGGGGCGCTGGCCTGCCAGGAGGCTCGTCCCGAAGGAGGCAAGTCCAGCAGGGCGCACGGTGCGTAACCGTTCAGGGGGTAGCAGGAGCCAGCCCCAATTGGGCACGTGCTTCAATGGCCTGACGCTTCAGTTCTGAATAACGCGAGAGGTCCTGGGGCTTGCGGGAAAGGAAACCTGTCACCGATCCTTTGACACTCCCACTCCTTGCAACAGGTTGACAACGGACCATGAGTTCGACCTGCAGGTCATCAGGACCGAGTGTATCCTTTCCGTCCAGCCTTTCCGTCCAGCCTTTCCGTCCAGCGCAGTCCGCATTCGTCCGTGCTCCCGTATGAGATCTTGCGGCGCACGACTGGTGTACGCAAGTCGCGTTCGCCGTTGTTGTACGAGGAAGGCACGCCAGGGACGCGGAGGAATGCGTAGAACGAGACGAAGCATTTCTCAAGGCGTCTCGCCAGATTGCCAAGACTGTCCTTGCAGCCTGCCACCACAGGTCGGGGCCTTTTTGGACATTTGGGCGAGGCACCGCAACTCCTTGAGCAACCGGGCGCCCCATTTTGCAATGTCCGGGTCGGGAGCCTCCGAGTGCTTTTTGGCCGCACGAATCAGGTGCACAAGGCAGGCTTGCCACATCTTGGGATTCCACCTGCGGAACAACGCGTAGTCGTTCGATATCAGGAACCCCTTCCAGTCGCCTATCAGCCTATGAACGCATCGAATGTCTCCAGGGTGCGATGCAGGTCGATCTTGAAGAGGGAGACAAGATCCGACCTCATGACCCAGGAATTCCATCG
>CAZWOT010000126.1:0-7087 GCA_964635595.1 uncultured Desulfovibrio sp. | reverse complement strand
AGGAACTCATGTTGCAGGATTGCCTCGCTGCGTGAAACCTGGAAACAGGTGATCCTGGGTCTGCAAACGGGGTAATTGGCCAAAATGCATGTGCGGCCGCCGGATGGACAGGAAAGGGGACAGGAACATGACGGGCAGCCGGGACAAAAAATCCTGCGGGAACAGGCGGGGAAGGCAGAAAATCCTTTGTGGAACAGGCGCATCTTTTTGTGCCATGGAGGACAGGTGCCGCCAGGGGCGTGTTTCGGGTGGAGGCATCGCTCTTGGGTCGCGCCCTGCATCCTTGCCAGGGGCTTGAAATGACGCATTTTCCCTGCGGGAAACACTTGCCCGTGCCCGGCAGCGCAGGCAGGGGCCTGCGGCACGATGCACGGTCTGGTCCTTGGACGAAAATTTCGCTTTCCCATTTTTTTCGACATGCCGTTCCGCATCGTGGTGTCGGCAGGACATGCCTTCCCCGTTCTGTCCGGTCCACCTTTTTCATTTGCGTCGTCCATGACGGCAATACACGGAAAGGAGAATATTTTTGCGCACAAGGCGACATTTTCAGACATCTGGAAACGGAAAAAAACATGCCCCGGGAAGGCGGCTTTCCCCGAGGGGTATCGGGTCGCCCGCAAATTTTGTTTGGTCCGCAAAACTCTTGCATCTTTTGGGCAAGCAGGTACTATGAGGTTCCCCGGCAGGGAAAGCCTGGGCCCAAAAAGCCCATGGCCGTCCCGAGTCGGGGTGCCGCGCGCCCCCAAAAGGCTGCGGCAAAAATCCAACAAGATGACGCTCGTCCCATGCCCAACCGGTTGCCGCTGCCCACAAGATCCGACAAAGCCACGTGTCTTGATGACGGCTGCCCCAGGCCCGAAATCCCGACTGTCCGCCATTGGCAGGGGAGTCTTCGGACTGAACATGGAGAGTATTCAGGGAGCAGTCCTTTCACCAAGCACCACTTCATTTTTGCGTGTGCACTGTGCTCTTCCGCAGTTCAAGGAATCAGTACAGTGTACAGTTTTTTTGTTGGCAGCGGAAGAAAGGCCTGGTCGTTCCTGCGCGTCCCGGGTGCACCATCGCGCCCGAGAGCGGGGAGGACCATGGGCCTTCTTTGAGGATTTTTCGGCGATGACCGCCTGAATGAAGCAAATCCTCTTGCCGGACAGGATGGAGCCAGGAATCGAGCGCTCTCGAAATTTTGAGGGTGCCGGAAGGTTCGCCGTCCTGCGATCTTCAACCCTTTAAAATAATCTTTGTTCCCAAGGAGAGACAACAAGATGATGGATGATCAGACCATGCCCCAGGAAGAGCAGCTCGCCGCCGAGGCTCAGGCGGCCCCCGAGGCAGCTTCTGCGGAAGCGGCGGCCGAAGCCGCTCCCGAGCAGGCCCCGGCTGCCGAGACCGTCGAGGAAGCTCCTGCGGCCCCCGCGGCCGAGGAAGACGGCGAGGAAAACTTTGCCCAGCTGCTCGAGATGCAGGAGCAGGAAATGCCCCAGGCTCGCGTGCAGAAGGGCCAGAAAGTCAAGGGCAGGGTCGTCGAAGTCACCGACGAGATGGTCTTCGTCAACATCGGCGCCAAGCTTGAGGGCCAGATGGAGAAGGCCGACTTCCGCGATGCCGAGGGCAACGTCAACATTCAGGTCGGCGACGAGGTCGAGGCCTACATCACCCACGTGGCCCCGGGCGAGATTCGCCTTTCCCGCTCCATGAGCGGCGCCGGCATGCAGGCCATCGAGGACGCCCGCGAGAACGGCGTGCCCGTGGAAGGCCGCGTGACCGAGCAGTGCAAGGGCGGCTATCACGTCGAGGTGCTCGGCAAGACCGCCTTCTGCCCCGGCTCCCAGATGGCCCACGGCACGCCCGAGAGCCTCGTAGGCCAGACCTTCCAGTTCCTGGTCACCCGCGTGGAATCCCGCGGCCGCAACATCGTGGTTTCCCACCGCGCCCTGCTCGACCGTCAGCGCGAGCAGGCTCTCGAGGCCCTGCTCGAGCAGGTGCGCGAGGGCGACGTGGTGGAGGGCACCGTCACCCGCATCGCCTCCTTCGGCGCCTTCGTGGAGCTCGTTCCCGGTGTGGAGGGCATGGTGCATCTCTCCGAGCTCTCCTGGTCGCGCGTCATGAAGGCCGACGAGGTGGTGCAGCCCGGCGACACCGTGCAGGCCAAGATCCTGCGCATCTCCAAGGAGAAGGGCCGCGACGGCAACGAGCACACCCGCATCTCCCTGTCCATCAAGGAAGCCCAGGGCAACCCCTGGGACGACATCGAGAACCGCGTGCCCGCGGCCGGCTCCATCGTGGACGGCAAGGTCATGCGCATTGCCCCCTTCGGCGCCTTCGTGGAAATCGCCCCCGGCATCGAGGGCCTCGTGCATCTCTCCGAGATGTCCTGGACCCAGCGCGTCAACCGTGCCGACGAGGTGGTGAAGCCCGGCGACGTCGTGCGCGTGAAGATCAAGGACATCAACCCCCAGAGCCATCGCGTGTCCCTGAGCCTGCGCGACGCCGAGGGCAATCCCTGGGAGGATGTGGAGACCCGCTTCCCCGTGGGTTCCGTGGTCGAGGGCCGTGTGGAGAGCCTCTCCAAGTTCGGCCTCTTCGTGAGCCTCGCTCCCGGCATCACCGGCCTTCTGCCCGAGGGCATCATGCGCCAGACCAAGACCGAGCAGGAATACCAGAAGCTCCAGAAGGACGATCCGGTCACCCTCGAGGTCCAGCGCGTGGACGCCCAGGCCCAGCGCATCACCCTCGTTCCCGAGGGCATGCAGCCCCAGCCCCGCGAGCCCAGGGAGCGCAAGGAAAAGGCCCCCAGAAAGGGCTCCAACCGCTCCAACGACTGGAACAAGTACCAGACGAGCGAGGACTCCGACGGCGGCATGAACGACACGTTGGCACGCGCCTTGCAAGACGCCATGCAGAACAAGCAGTCCTAGGGAGCGTTCGTCCGGAACTTGATTGAAGATCTTCCGGAAGACCTCTTCCGGAAGATCCCTTTCGGAAGATCCCTCCGGCAGACCTTTCGGCAGATCTCCCGGGCGGACAATCCCCCTTCCACAGGAGTTCATTCTGCATATGCGCAAGCCATTTCTCAGCCTGGCGGCCCTGGTGACGGCCCTCGTGGTCGTCCTGGCCGGCCAGCAGTGCGCGGCGAACGCCGCATCGCTCCCCGAGTTCACGGAGCTTGCCGCCAAGTGCGGCCCTGCCGTGGTCAACATCAACACCGAGAAGACCACCAAGCAGGCCGGCCCCGAGGACTTCTTCGGGGAGATGTTCCGCAACATGCCTCCCGGCTTCGAGCGCTTCTTCGAGCCCTTTGCGCCCAACAACCGCAAGCCCAACATGAGGAAGCAGAAGTCGCTGGGCTCCGGCTTCATCATTTCCGAGGACGGCTACATCGTCACCAACTACCACGTGGTTGACGGGGCCGACGTGATTCACGTGACCCTGGACGAGAAGGCCGCCAAGACCAAGCACAACATCAAGGCCACGCTCGTGGGCTCGGACGAGGAGACCGATCTGGCGCTGCTCAAGATCGACGTGAAGGAAAAGCTTCCGTACCTCTCCTTCGGAAACAGCGACGATCTGCAGGTCGGCGAGTGGGTGCTTGCCATCGGCAATCCCTTCGGCCTCGACCACAGCGTGACCGCGGGCATCCTGTCCGCCACCGGCCGGCGCATCAGCTCCGGCGCCTTCGACAACTTCCTGCAGACCGACGCATCCATCAACCCCGGCAACTCCGGCGGTCCCCTCATCAACATGAAGGGCGAGGTCATCGGCATCAACACCGCCATCATCGCCTCCGGCCAGGGCATCGGCTTCGCCATTCCCTCCAACATGGCCAGCGACATCATCGAGCAGGTGCGCGACGGCAAGAAGGTGAGTCGCGGCTGGCTTGGCATCACCATCCAGGACGTGGACGAGGCGGTGGCCAGGGCCCTTGCCCTCAAGGATCACCGCGGCGCCCTCGTGGCCGGCGTCCAGCCCGGACAGCCCGCCGACGAGGCCGGCATGAAGGAAGGCGACATCATCGTTCGCGTCGACGACAAGGACATCGAGGACCGCGACGAGCTTCTGCGCGTCGTGGCGTCCAAGAAGCCCGGCACCGAGGCGAAGGTGGTC
Source organism: uncultured Desulfovibrio sp. (assembly GCA_964635595.1). GTDB lineage: Bacteria > Desulfobacterota > Desulfovibrionia > Desulfovibrionales > Desulfovibrionaceae > Desulfovibrio. Next base: position 2,986 of record CAZWOT010000126.1, on the reverse strand, counting down.
GTGGTGCGCGACGGCAAGGAAGTCACCCTCAAGGTCAAGCTCGGCGACCGCTCCTCCAACATGGAGAGCGCTCAGGGCGGCCAGGGCGGCGGCAAGGACGTGAACGAGGCCAACCTGGGCGTCAAGGTGCGTCCGGTGACGAGCGAGGAGGCCAAGTCCCTCGACATCGACTCCGGCCTCATGATCGTCGGCATCGACGCGGAAAAGCCCGCCGCGAGCTCCGACCTGCGCATGGGCGACGTCATCGTCAAGGCCAACATGAAGCCCGTCAAGAGCGTTTCCGACCTCTCCCGCATCGTCAAGGACGAGGGCCTCAAGCGCGGAAGCATCCTTCTGCAGATAAACCGCAGGGGCGACCTGGTTTTCCGCACCGTGGAGCTTGGCGAGGAAAACTAGCCGAAACCTTCAGCTAAACCTTCAGCTAAACTAAACATTCAACTAAACATTTAACCTGTACTTCAAGACACTCTCTCCTTGAAGAACATCGAGGGCCGTCCATCAGCGGGATTTTCCCCTGACGGGCGGCCCTTTTCGCGTGGCCTGTGCCTTTTGCCGGCACCTCCCTGTTCCAGGACGCGTCCTTGTTCCCGGGTGCATCCGTTTCCCGGGAGTTTCGTTTTTCCCGGTGTGGTGCTTTGAGCGCATGCCGCCGATTCCTGGCCCAGGGCGAACGGGTCGCTGTCCGGGCCTGGAAGAAGTGCCGCAAGTCTGGTCAGGAATTGATCACCCCTGGTCAGGAAGTATACAAATCATGGGCGCAGAGACCTGGGCGGGGAGAGCAGGGCTCAAGTGTCGGGTACGGTATTTTTCGCCGTCGCCTGACCCGTCAATGGGCCGGGGCTTTCTTCCCCCTGCAAACGCGGACTCGCGCCTTGCCAAGCCCAGAAATCTCTCGATATAGTTTGAAAAATGCCCCATGCGTCCCATGATGCGTCCCATGATGCGTCCCATGATGCGTCCAACTGGTGCCTCGTGGAGCGCCCCCACACAATGCACGCATCAACCCCGAGGGTACCGGCACCGGGCGCTATGTCCCGGTAGCTCAGCTGCGCAGCGCAGCCCCACTCGCACAAGAGCAAATCACCCGAAAATACCCCGATACGATACCCGATCCACCCCGAATTCCTGCATGCCCGATCATTGGCACCAATTGTCTGCACTGCTTGCCTTGCCGGAAAGGGGGCGGATCCTTTGGAGGAGACGAAAATGGCCATTCATCCCCAAGTCGGCAAACTTCCCGAACCGGACGATCTGGAGAACATCCCGGCGCTCGTTTCCGCCTACTATACCGTTGCCCCCGAGCCGTCCAACCCGGACCAGGCGGTGAGCTTCGGGACGTCCGGCCACAGGGGCTCCTCCCTGAAGGGCACCTTCAACGAGGCCCACATTCTGGCCATCACCCAGGCCGTGTGCGAGCTTCGCGCTGAAAACGGCATCAGGGGGCCGCTCTTCCTCGGCTTCGACACCCATGCCCTTTCCGAGCCCGCCTGGCGTTCGGCCGTGGAGGTCCTGGCGGCCAACGGGGTGGACGCGCGCGTCTCGAAGGATCATGCCTTCACTCCCACTCCGGGCATCTCCCACGCCATCCTCGCCTGGAACGCTGCCCACACGGGTGCGGAGAGTGCGGACGGCATCGTCGTGACTCCTTCCCACAATCCTCCCTGCGACGGCGGCTTCAAGTACAACCCGCCCCACGGAGGCCCTGCCGACACCTCCGAGACGGCCCGCATCGAAAAGCGGGCAAACGAGCTGCTCGCAGACGCCAACGAAGGCGTGAAGCGCCTGCCCTTTGCCGAGGCAGCCAAATCCGTCTCGGAATACGACTACGTCTCCTGCTACGTGGACCATCTCGGGGATATCCTCGACATGGAGGCCATCGCCAAATCGGGCCTGAAACTGGGCGTCGATCCCCTGGGCGGCGCGAGCCTTGCCTTCTGGGAGCCAATCGCGAAAAAATACGGGCTCAATCTGGAAGTCGTGAACCGCGAGGTGGACCCGACGTTTCGCTTCGTGCCGAGGGACAAGGACGGCAAGATCCGCATGGACTGCTCCTCGCCCTATGCCATGTCCAGGCTTCTGCGCATGAAGGACAGCTTCGACCTGAGCTTCGCATGCGACCCCGACTCGGATCGCCACGGCATCGTGACCCGCGACGGGCTCATGAACCCGAACCACTACCTCTCGGTCTGCGCCTGGTACCTTCTGCGCACGAGAACGGGCTGGCCCTCCGACTGCGGCATTGGCAAGACCGTGGCGACCACCAACCTCCTGAACAGGGTGGGCGAGAGTCTGAACCGTCCCGTGGTGGAGACGCCCGTGGGCTTCAAGTGGTTCGTGTCGCTGCTTTCCGCAAAGACCTGCGGCTTCTGCTGCGAGGAAAGTGCCGGCGGCTCCTTCCTGTGCTTTGACGCAAGCCCCTGGTCCACAGACAAGGACGGACCGCTCCTCTGCCTTCTGGCAGCGGAAATGATGGCCAGGGAAAAGGCAAGCCCCTCCGAGCTCTACAGAAAGCTCTCTGCCGAGCTTGGCACGCCGCATTACGAGCGCATGGACAGCCCGGCCGATGCCGCGACGCGCTCGGCCGTGAAGGCCCTGCGCCCCGAGGATGTCCCCATGAAAAGCCTTGCCGGCTCTCCCGTGACCCGCGTCTCGAGCAGCGCCCCGGGCAACGGTGCAAGCATAGGCGGCGTGAAGGTCGAGAGCGAGGACGGCTGGTTCCTGGTGCGTCCATCCGGAACCGAGGACATATGCAAGCTCTACGCTGAGAGCTTCAGGAGCGTGGAGCACCTGCACGCCCTCCAGGAAGAGGGCAGGGCGTTCCTGGAACAGGTCCTCGAAAGGTCGTAGCAGGCTGCAGCGGATCTGGACTCCTTATTTTGGACTGGTCGTCCCATTGCCGGCAGCGCAGGGCCCGGCAACGACTTGTGCATCACTAGTGTCAAATAAGGAAATTTGGTGATTGAATTTTGACCGAGGCCATAATCAC
>CAZWOT010000125.1:0-7116 GCA_964635595.1 uncultured Desulfovibrio sp. | reverse complement strand
GACTCTCCTCCTCTCCAACCCGGCTCCGGGCCCCTGCAGGCCGGGATAAAACCCTGCATGCCGGCGGGGCCTGCCCCGGGCATGTCGACCTGTTTGGGTCCTTCAACGGCAGGCGGCGCGTTCGGCCTTCGGCCCGCATCCTCCTGTCGTGCTCACGCTGACGGGTTTCCCCTTCGCGTGGGCCGGAAGAAATTCAATTGTACAATCAGTGATTTATAAATGATGTGGCCTGCTCTGCCGGGGCCGTTGGAGCGGCCCTTTTCGAACAAGGCATCTCCCCATATCCCTGCATGCCTGTTCCTGTCAAGCGAAATTCGCTGTTTTTTTGTGCAAAATCCCAAAAAACCGTCAGCCGCCCGCTCGGCGAATTGGGGTCGAGGCCGGGCCCGAGGCTGCCTGTCCGGACCTCCCGGCGCATTTCCCGGCTTTTTCCGGCTTGTTGGCAGTGGCAGGGAAAAACGCTATCGTGCGCCTTCCAGACGGGATTGCGCGCACTCCCTGTCCCCGGGGCGCCCAAGCTGCCCCGCACGGACAGGACGCCTGCGCTGCAAAACCCCGGGCCGCTTTCGCCAGGCCCCGCCCCGAGGTCCCACCCTATCCAGGAGCACCCCGTTGTCCCAGTCCCGGCCGCCACTGCTCGACCCAGCCATCACGCCAGAGCCCACCCCGAGGGACACCACCCTCAACGTCGCCCGCGGCGTGTTCTGGCTTGCGGTCACCATGCTCCTGGCCTTCGGGCTGCGCATGCTCGAGTGGCCCCAGTGGGACGACCCCGAATTTCGTCTGGGCGAGGAATGGCTTCTGGCCACCCACGACGCCTACCACTGGGTTGCCGGCGCCGAGGGCTTCAGTTTCGGGGCCGGGCACCCCATGGCCGAGCTCCTGCGCATCATGGCGGACTTTCTCGGCACCTATCCCGCGGCCGTGGCTTTCTGGTTTCCGCCCGTGCTCGCGAGCCTCGTGGCCGGCATCGTGGCCGCCTGGGGGTGGTCTCTCGGCAGTCTCGAGGCGGGCGTTGCCGCAGGCCTTCTGACCAGTCTCGCGCCGGGCTTTCTCGCCCGCACCCTGCTCGGCTTCTACGACACCGATCTGGTCACCCTCTTCTTTCCCCTTTTCATGACGCTCGCGCCCATGTGCTGGGTCATGCGCCACATGCTGGCCCCGGTGCACATCCTTCGCCTGCTCTCCGCCTGGCCCAAGTTCGCCTTCTTCAGGACCCTGTTCGGCGACCCCGAGCAGCCGCCGCGCCTCGGCAACCCCCTGCGCTGGCAGTGGGCGCTGGCTCTCGGCCTTTCCGGCCTCGTCTCCTGGTGGACCCAGGAGTGGCACTCGGTCTTTCCCTACCTCATCCGCTACAACGCGGCCCTGCTGGGCTTCCTCTGCCTCGTGCTCGCCCCTCCGGGCAGGCGCCGCCTGCTCCTTCTGGGCGCCCTCTCCTACGTCTTTCCCGCCCTTGCCGGCCCGCCCGGCCTTCTCTTCAGCCTCGCGCTCATGCTGGTGGTCGGCAGGCGCCCGCACCTGCGCCGCACCCTCACCGAATGGAAGGCGATCGCAGTCCTCTGGATCATCGTGGGCCTGCTCATCGTGCAGGGCGAGATTCTCTCCACCGTCCTCACCCACATAAAGGCCTACCTCAAGGTCACGGGCGACGTGCGCGAGAGCGGCGGCGCCGTCCTCACCTACCCGCCGCTGGCCCAGTCCATCATCGAGGTGCAGGACCTGCCCTTCTCGGCCGTGCTCTCCTACTTCCATCCCTGGATGGAGGCCTCGCTCCTGGGCCTTCTGGGCTTTCTCGTGGTCATCTACCTTCGGCCCGGCGCGCTCTTCCTGCTGCCGCTTGCGGCGCTGGGCCTTCTGAGCACCAAGCTTGGCGGGCGCATGGTCATGTTCGGGGCCCCGGTGGTCGCCATCGGCCTCTCCCTCCTCCTCTTCTGGCTCTTGCGGCGCATCCTCGTGCCCCAGCTGCGGGCCACGAGCGGCATCATCACGAGCATCATCCTGACGCTGGCGCTCATAGCCCCCTTCACCGACCTCATCGCGGCCATGAGCCAGGGGCCCATGATCAACCGCCGCCACGCCGAGGCGCTCACCCGCCTGCGCGGCATGGCGCCCGAGGACGCCATGATCTGGCTGTGGTGGGACTGGGGCTACGCCGAACACCACTTCGGCGGCCGCAACGCCATAGCCGACGGCGCGCGGCACGCAGGGCCCTCCCTCTACCTGCCGGCCGCGGTCTTCGCCACCGACAACCCCCGCTTCGCCCGCCAGCTCATCCGCTACGTCTCGGAAAAGAACAACGAGCCCGGCGAGGTCTTCCAGGGACTGGACGGCAGCGAGGCCCAGGCCCTCATGGACAGGCTGCGCTCCCCCGAGACCCCGCTCGTCAAGGGCAAGGGGCGCCAGTTTGTGGTGGTGAGCTACGAGATGCTGCGCCTGGGATTCTGGATCAGCCACTACGGCAGCTGGGACTTCGCCGCCAGGGAGGCCGAGGCAGGGGTGCTCTCCATCGTGCCCCAGGCCCTCGCCTACCAGCTCGACACGGGCCTTGTGCAGATGGAGGGTTCGGCGACCTCCATCGCCCCCGCCTCCATCTGCGTCTTCGAGGAAACGGGCCTCACCCACCGCAACTACGTGCAGGAGTGGTTCAACGCCCACAGGGACGCCAGTCCCGAGGAACAGCAGGCCTTCCTCCAAACCCGCCGCAACGTGAACTTCTTCTTCAACCGCGTGACCGGCGAGAAGCTCGCCATGGACGCGCGCCTCTACAATTCCCTCATGGCCCAGCTCCTGCTCGCCGACCCGCAGGACCCGCGCTTCTCGCCCTATTTCAGGCTCACCTACGACAACGTCTTCGCGCGCGTCTACGAAGTCCGCTGAAAAAGGGGCCGCGCCGGAAAAGGGGCTGCGCCGAAAAAAGGCTGCGCCCCTCCCTGCCCGAGGCCCCCGATGGCCCCCGATGGCTGCGGTCAGGCGCCCGGGGCCCGAGCCCACCCACCTAATGGTGGTAGGGCACGTGGCTGCGCAGGCACTCGGCCCGGTAGAGCTGCTCCATGAGCACCACCCTGGCCAGCTCGTGGGGCAGGGTCATGGCCGAGAGGCGCAGAAGCGTCGCCGCCCGTGCCCGGACCGCGTCCGAGAGCCCGAAGGGGCCGCCCACGACAAAGGTCGTGGTTCCCTGGCCCCGCGCGTCCTCCTCGTCGAGGAGCTTCGCAAGTCCCGGCGAGGTCAGATCCTTTCCCCGCTCGTCCAGGACCACGAGCCTGTCCCTCGGCTGCACGGCCTCGAGCAGGCGCTCGCCCTCGATGCGGCTTCGCTCGCTCTCCAGCGCCGCCTGCGCGTCCCGCACCTCGACAATCTCGAGCTTTCGAAAGCGCCCGAGCCGCTTCTCGTAGAGGGCGCAGGCCTCCTTCCAGCAGGCGACCTTCAGCCTGCCCACGCACACGATACGCACAGGTTTCGCAATCATATGACCACGACTCTCGACCGGGCCCGCCTCGAGGCGGCCGCAGTCTGCCTCGAAAGGGGGGCGCTTGCGCTCTTTCCCACCGAGACCTTCTTCGGGCTCGGGTGCGACGCGCGAAACGCCCGCGCAACAGGGCTTGTCTATCAGGCCAAGGGCAGGGTGGCAACCAAGCCCCTGCCGCTCGTGGCCTGCTCGGCGGACATGGTGGCCCGATTCTGCGATCTGCGCGGCGTGCCGGACGCCCTCCTCGCCCTCTGGCCTGCGCCCCTGACCCTCGTTGTGCCGCTTTTGCGACCCCTGGCGCCCCCGCTTGCGGACCAAAACGGCTGCGTGGCCATACGGGTGAGCCCCCATCCCGTGCCTGCTGCCCTCTCGCGGCTTCTGGGCGCCCCCGTCACCGCCACCTCGGCCAACCGCCAGGGAGAAACTCCCGCACGGCATGCCCGCGACATCTGCCCCCTGCTGAAAACCAGGGCGGCCCTCGTGGACCTCGGGCCCGAGCCCTGCGGAGGACTTGCCTCCACCATTGTCCGCCCCGAACCCGGCAGAAGCATGAGCGTCCTGCGCCTTGGTGCCTTTTCCCTTCAGGACCTGGAAAGGGCCTGTCCAGGGATCGAAATCGTCGCGGCAAGACAGCCGCAGGGAAGAGCCGCGGGGAAGAGTCCCAGGGAATAATCCCAGGGAACCGTCGCAAGGAACAGCCGCAAGGAAAGGCCGCAAGATGCAGCTTGCAGCCGCCCCGGGCGGGCGTTTGCGGGCACATGGCCTTTCATTCTCTTTCGTCCGGCCCCTTGCCACTTTGCCCCCTTGGGAGCATACTGCTCCTGCTCCAAATCACCTCGTTTTCAAGGGTCTTGCCATTGAAAAAGGATCTTCCCTGCCCCTCCTGCGGCGGCCACATCAGCGTCTACGCCAACCCCGTGCCCACGGCGGACATTCTCATCCACGAGCCTGGGCGCGGCGTGGTTGTCATTGCCCGCGTCAATCCCCCCCTGGGCTTCGCCCTGCCCGGCGGCTTCGTGGACGAGGGCGAGTGGCTCGAGCACGCGGCCTTGCGGGAGGCAAAGGAAGAGACCTCCCTGGATGTTGCGCTCAAGGGCATCCTGGGCGTCTACTCGCGCCCGGACCGCGATCCCAGGGGCCACACGATGACGGTCGCCTTCGTGGCCCGTTGCAGAAACCCGGGGCTTTTGCAGGCGGACGACGACGCCCTGACCGCAGCCTGGTACAATCCGGCGGAGCCCCCTGCGCCCATGTGCTTCGACCACGGGCGCATGCTGAAGGATTTTTGCGAGCACCTCGCGGGCAGGCGCCCTCTTGGCGCCCTTTCCTCCGAGTGGCTCGAGAGCCCGGAAGGGTTGGCCAACCAGAAGCTTTTGTGCGAGCTTGAGGGGGGCGGGAGTTGAAGACCGCCCTTTTGCAATGCAATCCCGTGACCGGCGACATCGCCGGAAACATCGAGCGCATCTGCCAGGCCGTGCGCAGGGCCGGCAAGGTCGATCTGTGCGTGACGCCGGAGCTCGCGCTCTCGGGAGTGGCGCCGGGCGACTTCCTGTCCATGAACGATTTCGTGGAGGGCTGCCGCAAGGCCCTCGACATTCTTGCGGCCCGCTTCGTGGCCGGGCCGGACCTTCTCGTGGGCGCGCCGGTGGTGAGCGTCTATAATCCCGCCCTTCTGAGCAACGCCGCGGTGTACATCAGCCACGGGCGCTGGGACGTCCTTTCCCGCAAGATCCGCCCCGAGGCCTCGCGCGACCCGGAGGCCAAGTTCTTCGACCGCGGCGTGTCCTGCGGCATCCTCGGCCTGAACGGCTGGCGCCTTGGCGTGGTGCTCTGCGAGGAGGACGCCCAGGGCTCCTTCTGGACCGTGCAGGGCACGGGCTACATGCCCCTGCTGGACCTCATCTCCCGCGGCGTGGACGCCATCGTGCACATGCGCGCGACCCCCTACGTGGTGGGCAAGCGCGCGGACATGGAGGCCATGCTCACCCACGTGGCGGCCCGCCACCACATCCACCTGCTCTCGGTCAACGTGGTGGGCGGCAACGGCGGCTTCGTCTTCGCCGGCCAGAGCCTCGCCCTCGACCCCACCGGCACCGTGTACGCCCGCGGCCAGGCCTTTGCCGAGGACACCCTGGTGGTGGACATGGCCACCGGCACCGCCCCCGTGGCCTCGGTGGGCCGCGTGTGGCAGGAAAACGTCTTTGGCGCCCTTGTCCTCGGCGTGCGCGACTTCGTGCACAAGTGCGGCCTCGAGAAGGCCATGGTGAGCCTGTCCGGCGGCATCGACTCGGCGCTCGTGCTGGCCATCGCCGTGGAGGCACTCGGCGCCCACAACGTCTCGGCCATCATCATGCCCTCGCCCGCCACCCGGGCCGAGGCCACGGCCGGAGCCATGCAGCTTGCCGCAAACCTCGGCGTCAAGGTCTCGGTCCTGCGCATCGACGGGCTCATGTCCGAATACGAGCGGGCGCTGGCGCCGGCCATGCGCGACTTTTCCCTGGGCGTGCCGGACCCGCAGACCCCGAAGCTCCAGGAGCGCATCCGCGGCTCCATCATGAGCACGCTTGCGGCCCGCGCCAACGCCATCGTCCTCAACACCGTGAACAAGAGCGAGGCCGCCATGGGCTACTGCACCCTCTACGGCGACATGGTGGGCTCCCTCGGCGTGGTCGCCGACCTCACCAAGACCCAGGTGCGCGAGGTGGCCGGCTGGCTGAACGAGGACCGCAGGGGCCTTTTCCCGGAGTCCGTGCTCGCGCGCGCCCATCCGGGCCAGGAGACCGGAGCCCGCCAGCAGGCGGACCTCCCCTACGCCGAGCTCGACGTGGTGCTCGACGCGCTTCTGGCCGCGCGCCCGAGGCGCCCCATGCCGAGCCTGGACGAAAAGCAGGACGAGGTGCGCGGGCGCGTCTTCGCCATGGAGTTCAAGCGCCGTCAGGAGCCCCAGCCCCTGTACGTGAGCGACAAGCCCTTCGGGCGCTCCTGGTCCGTTCCCCTGGTGGGGAGCTTCCGGCTTCCCTGAACCGGCGGGGGGCCCGAACCGGCAGGGCTTTCTGTACCCTGCGGGCACAGCGAATTTCTCTTGCCCCACGAACACGCATCCGGGCGCCCTGCCCCCGGCCCTGCGCGCAACGTGGGCCCGGACCGGACAAAGGGACGCGGGTCGGGACACCCGGACCCGCCACTGCACCGGATCCCCGACACGCCGGACATGCCGATCACGGACCCCAAGCCCGCTCTCTGACCACTGGAGGTTGTTCCCATGGCTGAAGCCCCTGAAAGAAATCTCGCGATGGACATCGTGCGCATCACCGAGGCCGCCGCGCTGGCCTCTGCCCGCTGGCTCGGCCGCGGCGACAAGAACGCGGGCGACGGCGCTGCCGTGGAGGCCATGCGCAACAGCTTCTCCACCATCCGCATCGACGGCATGATCGTCATCGGCGAAGGCGCCAAGGACAAGGCCCCCATGCTCTACGGCGGCGAGAAGGTCGGCATGGGCCAGGGCCCGCAGCTGGACGTGGCCGTGGACCCGGTGGAAGGCACGAACCTGCTTGCCTACGGCCGTCCCAACGCCATCTCCGTGGTCGCCATCGCCCCCCGCGGCTCCATGTTCAACCTCGAGCACTCCTACTACATGCAGAAGCTCGTGG
>CAZWOT010000124.1:0-7171 GCA_964635595.1 uncultured Desulfovibrio sp. | reverse complement strand
CCAGAGGGAGCTTGATGCATTCTCCGGCCCTGGTGACAAAGAGCCCGGAACTGAAGAAATCCGCAATCTGTCGCGCCGTGGCGCCCATGGTGGAGAACAGAATGCCGACCAGGGAGGTCATGCCTGGTCCAAATCCCCTGGTGTGTTCGGCAGGCAGTCGGCCTTTGACCACTTTGCCGCAGTTGCGGCACAGGCCTCTCGCATTGACTGCAAGTCCAACTTCATAAGTGCGCCCTCAAACTATGGCTATGCTACCAAAATCATGGCACAAAAATCAAGACCAGCTGCCGGAGCTGAGTAGGTACGAAAAGGAAACGATTGGCGCTTCCAAAAATCTTCCGGGAGCAGGTTATTCGCACGAACGGGAATCCTGTTCACGAGCCCGACCCGTCCGTCGCCTTCCTGGACATGCTTCCCGAAACCTGTCGCAAACCTCCCTCGACAAAGGAAAGACGTCCATGAAAACGAACAAGACCGGGATGATCCGGGCCGACTCGCGCAGGCAGTTTGTCAAGCTGGGCCTTGTCGGCGTCCTGACCCTCGCGGCAGCTCCAGTTCTCGGCAGGCCCTCCCATGCCGCGAGGAGCAATCTGCTCGTTGCTTGCTTCTCGCACACCGGAAACACGCTGAGGGGTGCGGGCTTCATACAGGAGCTCACCGGGGGTGAACTCGTGCGGATCCTCCCCGTCAGGGACTATCCCCAGGATTTCAACCAATGTACGGAGATCGCCAGGGAGGAGCTGCAGGCAAGGGCTTTTCCCGAGATCACGACCGTGGTGGAACCGGCGCAATACACACCATCTTCCTTGGCTACCCAAGCTGGTGGGCCACCATGCCGCGTCCAGTCTGCACGTTTCTCAAGACCTACGGCTTTGCCGGAAAGAACGTCGCGCCCTTCTGCACTCATGGCGGCAGCGGCCTTGGGGACAGCATCAACGAAATCAGGGCCCTGTGCCCTCAGGCCAACATTCTGAAGGGCCTTGCCGTTCGCGGCCGCAACGCGGCATCCTCGAAGGACGCCGTGCAGGAATGGCTGCGGAGTCTCGTTTTTTAGGCCGACTGCCAGGCGCGGGAAAACAGTCCCCTCAGAGCCCCCTCGGGACAGCCCCCTCGGGCGACCACCCAACCGGAGGGGTGTGGAGCCAGCCCTGGAGGGAAACTCATGTCGGCCTCCACGCGAGGCAAGCCCGTGTCGCCGGATTTTTCACGACCCGGCAGCCCGGCAGGTCAAAAGGTTGCTTGAGGCAGGGCACTGCTTCAAGACCGTGTCCAGGCACTCGGGAGTGTCGCGCAACGCCGAGCGCCGCCGAACGCCGGGTCATCACGCGCCAGCATGCGTGACCCGCCAGGGGAAGGTGACCAGAGCTGCGGAAAGCTTCGGTGGCGTGGTTGCGGCCGCCGTTCTCCCCCGAGTCTGTCGTCCGGCCCTGTCGTCGGCGAGCCCTCTCGTCGGCGAACAATGAGCCAGCCGTTCTTCTCCCAGACGATGTCGCCGTGGGCTGTCAAAAGCTCCCTGTCTTCCGGGCGGTCGCTCAAAAGCCACCGGGCGCCCGAATCCAGCCACACGTCCACGTAGCCCACGGGACTGGCCTCCATCATGGCGTTGTGGCGAAGCCACTGCCTTGCGGCGTCGGGATCCCGGTCGTAGAAGATATTGGCCCCATCCTTGTGGGCGTGGACGAGCTGGCGCAGGGACATGTAGCGAATGGCCGGCTCGGATCTGCTGCAGGCCACAAGGTCGCGGGGGGTTGTCAGTTCCTTGAAGGTGCGGAAGACTTCCGCGCGTATCTCCCCGTTGCGGGCGTATTGGGCGATTTCCTCGCGATGCGGCGACAGCCGGTCGAGACGCAGGGTGTGAAGGGCGTTGAGGAATTGCCGATCGTTGGAGCCGAACAGAAGAAGGATGGTGACAGCCACGACGAGGAGCCTTTGCGCAATCCGTCTTTCGCGCACGAGGCAGGCAATGCCGCCCACCAGCCCAAGCCAGGCAAGCGGGATGAGGAAGCGAACGCCGCGCACGAGCTCGTGCCCAAGAGGCAGGCGACCCATTTCCCCTGCAAGCCGGCCCTCGAAAACGGAAAAGAGAAATACGGCGGCCATGCCCAGGACAAATGGCCCGAACATGGCCGTCAGGGCGCGCAACCTTTCGTTTCCTCTTTTTCGGACAAGCCAAATTCCCATCAGCGCCAGGGGAAAAAGCGGAAATCGAATCGTGTATTCGCCGAGGTAGTGCGCCAGTTCGGGCCAGATGGCGCCGTAGTCGTCCTCGTAGCGTACTTGCATGAGCTCCCGCATGACGGCGAGCTCGTCTGCGGTCATGGGGACCCGACTGGCCGTTGAGCCGGCAAGGAAAACCAGAACGGGCACGAGGAAGGCCACAAGCCCCCCAAGACACAGGCCAACATGGCGCTTGAACGCGATGTCCGGGCTCTTCACGAGCGCGAAGGCAACGAACAGCATGGCGCCAGTGGCAAGCGCGCTGATGCCGTGGCACCACATGGAAAGGCCGGCCGCAAACATCACGAGCGGCTTGAGGAGCGGCTGTCTGACGGCCATCATGGCGCCCATGAGAAAGAGGGGCCAGATGGCGGCATAGAAGGCCCGCGGAGTGGGGTCGCTGTGGGTGATGCCCCAGAAGGTGCCGTAGCCCACCCAGCAGGTAATGCCCTCCACGAGGGCAAGCAGGATGGCGAGCGTGGGGGAGCCGAAGAGGTACCGACCCAACAGGTACCAGAGGGCAAAGAACAGGAAAATCGTGATGCCGCCGCCCTTGAGCATGGCGTCGGCGTAGCCGACACCCTCGAGAAAGTGTTTTGCCAGGACGGAAGAGGCGTTGACGAAGGAGTTGTGGCTCGTCGCGTTGTGGAGCACGGGATCGTTCGGGAAAAGTTCCCTGTGCTCCCTGCCGACCATGCTCGCGGTATAGACGCTCAGGTCGGAGTCCAGCACGGCGCCGTGTCCGGAAAGCTCGATGTTTCCATGTACTGCGGCAAGGGTCAGGACGAGGGCGGCAGCAAGGAAGAGGACATCGCAGAGGCGGATGCCGCGTGATTTCGAAAACGCCATCATGCCGTGCACTCCTCCCTTGATGGTGCGTCTGAGCTGCCAGTATGGGCCACGGCAGCAGGCCTGCTCTGCCTGCTTTCAAGCCGGGAGGCCTCGTCAGGCCAAGCGTCATATCTCCTGCCCTGCGCAATTCCCGGTTCCAGGGAACGCGCCGAGGCCTTGCGGCAAGCGCCTATTTGCTCTCGTGATACTCCTTCTCCGCGTTCACGAGCCAGATATCCCGTTTGTCGACGCTCTTGTCCATGATGGCGTCGACCGTGCGCAGGGCCGACAACATGGAGTGATCCATGTTGTTGTAGCGATGCATGCCATTCCTGCCCACCGGATACAGGTTTTCCACCGAGTTGAGCCAGTCGCGCAGGGATCCTGTCCGATCGTAGGTGCCAAGATAGGCCGGGTACGCCTTGGGAACGCGAACCACGAAGGCATCCGCCACCTTGCCGGCGATGCCGTCCAGGTTCGCGAAGCGGATCTGCTCCAGTTCCTCCGTTGCCATGCGGATAAAGTCCTCGTCCGCCATGGTCCAGAGCTCGTCGCCCTCGTTGCAGAAGTATTCGAGCCCCAGAAGGGTATGCCCGGCCCGTCCGACGAGCCACGGACTCCAGTTGTTGAAGATTTGGATTCGCCCCATCTTGACGCCCGGCTCCTGAACGTAGATCCAGTTGTCCTTGAGGGCGCCGACATCCTGGGTTCCGCTGTTTTTTTTGCGGCTGCCGGAGAGGTCTGCCCTGATCAGCACGCCCACGGTCATGAAGTCGCGGTAGACGAGACCTTTGGCGATATCCTGGACGTGTTGCGGGACTGCAATACCCCTCCCCTCAAATATACCTGATATCAATGCCTTAAGCGGCATCGAGCTGATGAGGCACGATGGCCGGATGGACAAAAGTTCGCCCCTGGCGTCCCTTGCCACGACTTCCCGAACCCGTTTGTCGGACTCGTCCAGCACGATCTTTTCGAGGCTTGTTCCGAGCAGAATCTGGCCGCCCATTTCGCGAATCCTGTCGGCCACTGCTTCCCACAGGGCACCAGGTCCGAACTTGGGATAGAGAAAGCGCTCGATGAGGCTTGTTTCCACGTTCTTCTGGGCAACGTCGCCCGAGTCGCCAAAAAGACGCTTCACGTGCCCGAGCGCATGAAGAAGCACGCGCGCCACCGAGAGTCCCTTGACCCTCTGCGCGCCCCAGTCGGCGGAGAGCTTTTCGCAGCCGATCCCCCAGACCTTTTCCGTGTAGTCCTTGAAAAAGGTCGAGTAGAGCTCGCGCCCGAAGCGGTTGATGAAGAAGTCCTCAAGGCTGCGTTCGGGCCTGATCGGGCGCACGACCGCCCGCAGATAGGAGAAGGCCATGCGGACAAGGCGGCAGGGCCCAAGCTTCATGAGCGTGTCGGCGCTCAGGGACACCGGATAGGAAAAGTACTTGCCGGCAAAAAGGATCCGCGAAAGCCGGTTGCGCACGAGGAAGACGTTGTCGCCAACAGAGTCGTCTTCCTTCCCCGTGACATCTTCCGCCACGGGAAAGACTTTCGTCCACCACTCCATGATTTCGTCGGACTTGGAAAAGAATCGGTGCCCGCCCAGGTCGATCCGGCAGTCTCCATGCTGGACGGTCTTCGAAATGCCGCCGATGTCCGACGTGGCCTCCAGAACCAGGACATTGCGTCTGCCGCGGGCCAGAAGCTCGTATGCCGCGGTGAGTCCCGCGGGGCCCGCACCAACTATGACAACCGGTTTTTCCGCATTCTCGCTGGAATCAGCGTGTTCCTGCGATTTGTCTGGTCCGATTTGTGGCTGGTTCACGGACAGGTTTTCGGACATGCTCTGTGGCTCCAGAAAAAACAATGCCTTGAATTGGTGGTGGACAGGTGGCGGAATGGTGTTGCATCGACGAGCCGGTCCTGCTCGGTCCTACTCGGTCCGGCTGGTTTTGCCGCCATCTTCGGCGTCAAAACCGATGCGGGAACGAACGAAATAGAGGGGGCGTCCCTTTGTTTCCTCGAAGATGCGCCCGAGATATTCCCCGATGATGCCGAGCGACAGGAGAATGAGGCCGCCAAGACAGAGAACAACGACCATCAGGGACGCGTAGCCGGGAACATCGATGCCCCGGATCAGAGTTTTGAACACCGTCACGGCGGCATAGACAAAGCCGATCAGGGCTATGACGCCGCCGATATAGCTCCAGACCCGAAGAGGAAGGCTGGAGAAGCTGGTGATGCCGTCGAGGGCGAAGTTCCACAGCTTCCAGGCATTCCATTTGCTGGTGCCTCTGGCTCTGGCCGGGCGCTCGTATTCGACGGTCGTCTGCTTGAAGCCTATCCAGCCGTACATGCCCTTGGTGAAGCGCACCCTGTCCGGCATGGAGTTCAGGGCGTCGATGCACTTTCTGTCCAGAAGCCGGAAGTCTCCGGCGTTGTCGACCACGTGCTTGCCGCAGATGTGGTTGTAGAAGCGGTAGAAGAGCTTCGCGGTCACTCGCTTGAAGCGTGTGTCGGTGACCCGGACCCGTCGTACACCGATGACGGTGTCGTAGCCATCCTCCCACTTCTCGAGAAAATCGCGGACGAGTGCGGGCGGGTCCTGGAGATCCACGTCCATGGGAATGGCCGCGTCGCCCCGCGCCTCTTTCAGGCCGCAGGCAAGAGCCAGCTCCTTGCCGTGGTTGCGGGAAAGCTCGATGCCGTGCACACGCGGGTCCCTTGCGTGAAGTTTGCGAATGATTTCGAGGGTCCTGTCCGTGCTGCCGTCGTCCACGAAGACAATCTCGAAATCGTAGCGCTCGATTCCGAGGATTTCCGTGCATGCCGTCTCGTAGAAAAGCTCGATCCCCTCTTCCTCGTTGAGGACGGGAACGATGAGGGAGACGAGCTTTTTCCCGGTGTTGACGCCCTGCTCAGACATGGTTGCGTACCTGGCTTTTGTTTGAAAGCGCCCGCTATCGCCGGTATCCCTGCTGCCTGCCGGCCCCGGTGATTGTCAGAAGCTTCGTGAAGGTCATTTCCACCATCTGGCGCGGGTCCATGCCGGTCTTGATGCCGATCTCGGCGTCGAGGACAAGCTCCATGGCCCGGGAAAGGCCGGCGTGTCCCATGCGCCGTGCGTCGTCCATGGAGACCCCGAACCTGGGCTGCTCGTCGCCCACAAGGACGAGCCAGTGGGCGCGAAACTTCCAGGCCACAAGTCCCAGAAGGCCCAGTGCCGTGCTGCCGAGATCGGTCATCTTGGCAAGCTCTTCCCAGACTCCTCTGGCGTTGCCGCGCATGAGGTGGTTGATGCAGTCGAAGGACTCGGCCTCGGGCGACCAGTCCGCGGTGGCGAGCATCGCCGGCGGCACGGACTGGCCGGGCTCCGCCAGAAGAGCCAGCTTGTCGAGTTCGGCCGCGAGCACGCCGGCCCTGTGCGGAGCCGACTGCACGAGGCTTGTGAGGGTGCCGGGCGCAAGCTTCAGGCCCCTGGCTTTCGCCTGCTCGGAGACGTAGCTTTGGGCCGTCTTGTCGGTGATGCCGGGATTGCTCCAGAACCACCCCTTCTTCTGGGCGAACTTGAAGCAGGCAAGGCGCTGGATGGTCGCGGGCACCTTGAGCTTGTACTTGTCCCACTCGTTCTCGAGGCAGAAGACGGGATAGGAGCCGGTGAGCGGGCGGGCGAGCAGCTTGTCGAGAAGCTTCCAGGTCTCCGCCTTCCAGTTGTTGGCCTGACGCACGAGCACGAGGCGCATGGACCCGAAGAGGTCGCGCACGCTCAGGCATTCCCAGAAGGCGTCCGAGGGAGGCTCGTCCCCCCAGAAGGTGACGCGCTTCAGGGGCTGGCCGTTCCCTGCCCAGGCCTTTGCCTGGGCGTCGACGGCCTCGAGGAGCATCTGGGTGTCCGGGCAGGAGAGAAAGCAGAAGCCCGGACGCTCCTGTGCATTCGCGCTCGCGGGTGCCGCCATCACTTCGCGACCACGTTGACGAGCTTGCCGGGAACCACGATGACCCGCTGGACGGAAAGCCCGGCGGTGAACTTCTTCACGGCCTCGTGGGCCATGGCGGCCTCTTCCAGCACCTGCTTGCCGGAGCCCGTGGGCACCTCCACGGTGCCGCGCAGCTTGCCGTTCACCTGCAGGGC
>CAZWOT010000123.1:0-7214 GCA_964635595.1 uncultured Desulfovibrio sp. | reverse complement strand
TCAGGGGGTCGATCTGGCAGCACGTTTCCGTGAGCATGTAGAAGTCTTCGTCGTGGATGTGGATGTCGCCCGAGACGTGGGCGGCCGCGATGTCCGCGGGAAGGACATGGTGGTTGCAGAAGTACTTGGCGCCCTCGGAGCCGTACTTGAGCATGGTGCCCATGGAGCTGTCGCCGTTGACGTTGGCGTTCTCGCGCTTCATGTCCACGGACTTGGCGGGCGAGAAGGTGAGCGCGTTATAGATGCGCATGAGCGCGCCCTGGGTGTCGCGGATGCGGGCGTGCTCGGCGCGGTAGAGGATGTAGGCCTTGGCCGTGGCCGCGTAGCCGCACTCGATGAGGGTGTACTCGACGAGATCCTGCACGTGCTCGACGGTGACGGCGTGCTTTTCCGGGTCCAGCTGGTCGATCACCTTGTCGGTCACGGCCTCCACGGCCGCGTCGGACATCACGTGCTCGCCCTGGGGCACGTCGTGGGCGGCCGCGTGGATGGCCGCGCGAATCTTTTCCCTGTCAAACGGAACGATCTTGCCGTCGCGCTTGGTGATGGTTCTGGGAATCATTATGGCTCCTGAAAGATATGCTCTTCCGCCTGGAAGGTCGATTCCGAGGGCTTTTGCGAAAAGGCCGCGCCCTGCATGGCAACAAGGCATGCAGGCGGCCTGGAACTTGAAGCATGACTTCAAGACATGGGACGTCTCTCGCAAGGGGAAATGGCGAAATGGACGAAAAGACGAAGCGGGCGACACAGATCTGCACATCGCCTGGGTTTCTGCATCTTTTCGGACTGCGAACACTGTGCGGGGTGTCGAGGTTGCGGAGTGTAGCAGGAAGCGCGGCAGAGTAAAGTCCAAAATCCCGTCCTCCGAACAACTTACGTCCCGTTTCCGGAACAGGAGAATCTCCCCGTGACCGCAAGCTCTGGCAAGATCCGCTCGACTATTCCTGCGGCCCCGAAGAAAAAAAGCGCACGGACGGATTTTTTGCCCGGCAGGTGCATGGCTGGACAAAGAACAATGATGCCGCAAAGTTGGCCTTTGCGGACGCCAGGCGGACAAGCATGCCCATGGACGGGGTTCATGACGCGGGTCCCATGGCTTGAGTGCAGCCCTGGATTGGCCTGTTACAGGACGTTTTGGGCAAGATTTGGCAAGAAATCCCACTTTCCCTCCCGGGCAAATCGGGGATAGAAGAGAGCCCGCGCCATTCCCGAAGATCGCGTCATTCTCGAAGATCGCATTATTCCCGAAGACTGCGTCATTCCCATAAATCGCGTCTTCATCGCGCAGGAGACACTGCATCCCAAATCATCGCGCCCGAATCACCGCATCCGGATCTTCGCACTCCGATTGCTTCATCTTCCTCACATCGCACCCAGGACAGGACATGAGCCACGACGAACACAACGCCCGCAGCCACGGGCATGAACATACGCACGAACATTCCCATGAACACGAACATTCCCACGGCCATGAGCATGGACACGGCCACAGGCACGGGCACGAACACGGCCATCATCACGGCCATGGCCGCGAGCATCCCGACCTTGCCGCCCTCGAGGGCTTTTCCGCCGATCTGGCGCAGGGCGAGGACATTCTCACCATCCGCATGTTCTCCGGGCTCTCCGGGGACATGTTCCTGGCAGGCCTGCTTGAGCTTACGGGAATCGGGGAGGAGGAGCTTTCTGCCGTCCTGAAGGGACTTCTCCCGGAGCTCGAGGCAAGCGTCCGCCTCGAGCGAAAGGAGGTGAACCACATAGGCGGCGTGCACGCCCGCGTGGAGCTCCCCCACCAGCACGCCCACAGGACGCTCCGGGACGTGCAGGACATCATCGCCAAAAGCTCCCTTTGCGACGCGGCCAAACAGTCTTCCGCAAGGGCCTTCTCGCTTCTGGCCGAGGCCGAGGGCAGGGTGCACGGCCTGCCGCCTGCCGAGGTCCACTTCCACGAGGTCGGGGCGCTCGACAGCATCCTCGACACCTGCCTTGCCTGCGAGCTCTACGCGCGCCTGGGCGCAAAGGCCCTTGTGGCAAGCCCCCTGCCCCTTGGGGACGGGTACGTGCACTGCGCCCACGGCGTCCTGCCGGTGCCCGTGCCGGCGGTGCTGGAACTCATGGACAACGTGCCGGTCAAGCCCTTCCCGGGCTCCGGCGAGACCGTGACGCCCACGGCCATGGCCCTTTTGCGCGCGCTGGACGCGAAGTTCGGCCCCTGGCCGCCCATGCGGGTTGAAAAAAAGGCCCTGGCCTTCGGCACCCATGTCTTCGAGAACGCGCCCAACGGCGCCCTCTTTGCGTTCGGGAAAACCTGGGCGTAGAATGGGGAAATGGCCCCGCCCGGGGCCGTCAAGAGCTGTCGCAGGAGTGCCGGGCCTGCTTCCAGGCCCTGCCCCCCCCGACTCCCCCGCGCCTTCCCTTTCGCCTTCGTCCAGTCGTTTTCCCGGAGGACTGCATGAACCTTCGCCATGCCCTTGTCCTGCTCGCCGCGGGCCTTTTCTCCACCGGCCTTCTTCTTTCCGGCTGCACCGCCTCCCAGCAGCGGGGCGTCACCGACAACGCCTATGTGTCCTCCACCCGTCCCGCCCTCAAGGCCAGCGTCAAGGACATGAGCGTCGCGGCCTACGGCGCCGGCTCGGGCCGCCTTGCCAGCGTCTCCATCCTCGGGGGCATGAAGGTCGACACCTGGACCGCGTATTTCGTCGACGCGCAGAAGGGATCCGCCGCGGCCATCGTCCAGGCCGAGCTTCCCGACCCCTGGCAGTGGACCACGGTCTATCCGCCGGCCCAGGCCCTGGACGTCCGCACGCACATGGTGGACGGCCGCACCTGGACGTCCTGGACCTCGCCCGTCGTCGCGGCGAAGGACCCCTTCATGGGCCTGGCGGGCGAGAGCCTCGGCGAGAACGAGGCCGTCTTCTGGATGCAGCGCACCATGGCCTGCATCTATGCGGAGACCCAATCGAAGGTCGTTCTGCTCTACCGCGAGCCCCTGCCGAAGGAACTGCGCGACACGAACCGCTTCCCGGACATGGACGCAAAGGACCTGCTGGCCTTCCGCGAGCGGGCACAGGCTGCCTTCGTGCTTGGGGCGCCCGACGAGGCCGCGCTTTCCGCCGCCAGCGGCAGGACGGGCGCAGGCCAGGCCGACGGCATCCGCTGGCGCTTCGTGGACGACGCCCTGCTCGGGCCCGTCATGGAGCGCAACATAGGCAACTAACAACCAAGGGCCGTCAAAAGCCAGTCAAAAGCCAATCAAAAGCCAATCAACGGGCAATCGGGGAGCAGCCAGGGGCCGGCCGGAGGACAGTTGAAGCCGGCCGATGCCCGAAGGACAGGGAGCCTGCCGCTGTCCCGCACCCGGGGCCTGTCCTTCAACGTTTCTTTCAACGTTTTTTTCAAGGTTTTGCTACATCATGGTGGAGGTCGAGGCCTCGTGCAGATAGGCCTCGGCCTTCTCGCGTTCGGGGTAGTATTTCTCGACCAGGGAGAAGAAGCGCTCGTCGTGCCTGCCCACAAGGACGTGGCACATCTCGTGGACGAGCACGTACTCGAGAATGTTCCTGGGGTGCATGGCCAGGGCCGAATTCACGCGGATGGTCCGCCTCGCCGGGGTGCAGCTTCCCCAGCGCGTCTTCATGAAGCGGGTGGAGTAGTCGTTGAGGCGCACGCCGATGACGCCCTCCCAGTGGCACACAAGCGGCGCCAGGGCCTCGTAGGTCTTGTGCTGGTACCAGGAGTGCATGACGCGCCTGCGCATGTCGAGGCTCGCGTCCGGGGGCACGGTGAGCACAAGACCGTCCTTCTCCATGGTGACGCCGGTGCACTTCCTGGGTCCGTGCTCGACCTTGAGGGTGTAGGATTCGCCCCACAGCTTGTGGGTCTCGCCGCTCTCGTAGCGCAGGGGCTTGGGGAAATGCCTGCGGATCTTCTCGAGGCTTTCCGCAATGCCCCCAAGACAGGGCCTGATCAGCCGGACAATCTCCTCGGTGCGCATGTCCAGGGGAACGGTGAGCTCCACGGTGCCGAACGGGACCACGGTGCGCACTTCCATGGCCGCGACCGCGCGCCTGTGCACCTGCATGGCGATGCCATCCACCACCACTTCCTCGGGCTTGAAGCCGGGGTCGTTGCGCTCCTTCTGCCGCTCCACCGCGTCCAGTATCCAGGGGTAAGAGCTTTCGAGATAGGCCATGATCTCGGACATGGGACGGTCCTCGGGCGCGCTCAGAAAGACCTTGCCCTGCGCGTCCACGCGCAGGTTCAGGCGCTTCACCTTCTTGCGCTCGAGGTTCACCGTGATGTCCCTGTAGGGAATTTCCACCCTGTTCGACATGGGGTCGTGCTGCTCCCGGGGCAGGCCCCTCGAGCCCGCCATGAACATGCGCCGGCGGGAAAGGAGCCCTGATGCCCGAATGTTGCCGGGCAGGCCCGGCAGGTGCTGGATCGAGAAAGGCGCAATGCGTCGAGACATGTACACCGTCCATGCAGCAAAGACAAGGAAAAGGCCCATATTCCAAACGGCGGGCAGGCCCCGCTTTGAGCTGTCCCAGGCTTCACGGGCCGATGCGCATCTGGTCTTTCGCACTCCCTCGCCCTGCTCGATACGTACATGTTTAATGTTCCAATATACGAACACGATTTGTCCCTGCAGTTTTCGGTCTGCCCGGCACTGCCGGTCTGGACCCGCACTTTGTCCGGCACGGAAATGGCCGCAACTTGGCGAAAGGACCTTTGTGGATCTGGCCGGCGGCCGCGGCAAGAAAGAGAGAAAAAGGAGGGGAGACTGTACGGGAAAGAGAAATCTTCGATCCGGGGTAAATGGCCATTGCGGCCAGCTTTTTGCCAAAGCTTGACAGTGGGTCGACTTGGGGTAGGATTGAAGGCCACTCAAAAAGGTTCAGGAGGATCACAGTCCCATGCCCGAAATCCAGTGGAAGTACTATCTTGGCCGCGGCTCGGAAGTCGAGGCGATTCTCAGGAACGCCCAGAAGGCCTGGGACGACGTGCTTTCCGCACGTCAGGTCCTGCGCGAGGAATACAAGGCAAACGGGTTCATCCCCGGCGACAGGCGCCGCTACACGATCACCGGCTTCCTCTACTACGAGAAGCCCGAGTACGACTTCATGAAGTACACGCTCGCCTCGGGCACCGCCAACGGCCGCCAGTTCTACCGGGCCGTGCCCAACATGCGCCATCTCGAGGGCAGGAGCCTTGCCGAAAAGCTGGCCAGCCCCGAGGTGACCTTCGATCCGAAAAACGAGCTCATCAACCTTCTGAAGGTCAACTGCGTGGCCGACTTCCGGGCCTCCGCCAACCAGACGAGCACGAGCATGGTCTGGTCCTCGGCCAAGGCCCTGCCGGGCGCCGTCATCGTGCGCATGCCGGCCGACGTCTCGAAGCAGCAGATCCTCGGCACCGCCCCCAGGATCCCCAAGTTCCTGAAGCTCATCAAGAAGGAGCGCTACGACCTTTTGGACGCCGGCGACCTTTCTGCCCTGAACGACGACTACGACGCAGAAGTTTAGGTCCGGATCCAGGTTCGGTTCCGGGCCCGGGCGCCCGGCCGGTCTTTCCTGTCTTCCCCGTCCTTGCCGACGGCCCGGACAGGCAGCATGTTCAGGCTCCCCGCGGGATGCTGCAGGGGCCTTCTTCTCGGGCCCAAACACATGGGTCCTGGCCTTTCGGGCGCACTTTGTGCCCTTTTTGCGGTTGGCCAACCAAGGCGGATTTTGATAGAGGTGTCGAACGTTCATGCGGGCGGGACCCCCGGGGCACCCGTTTTGCCGGCCGACATCGGGTCCTGCTTTCCCAATCGCCCTGCCCAAACCGCGTACAGGGCCCATTTCCCAATTCGCATCGCAATCGAGAGGTCATCTTGAGCAACGAACCGGACAAAGTCATCTATTCCATGATCCGCGTGACCAAGCGGCATGGCCAGAAGGAAGTTCTGAAGGACATCAACCTGTCCTATTTCTACGGCGCCAAGATAGGCGTCCTCGGTCTCAACGGCGCCGGCAAGTCGAGCCTTTTGAAGATCCTCGCCGGCGTGGACCAGGCCTTTGACGGCAAGACCGTGCTCGCCCCCGGCTACACCATAGGCTACCTCGAGCAGGAGCCCCTTTCCGACGAGACGCGCACCGTGCGCGAGGTGGTCGAGGACGGCGTGGCTCCCCTGAAGGCCATTGCCAGGGAGTTCGAGGAAATCAACGCCAGGTTCGCCGAGCCCATGGACGACGACGCCATGAACGAGCTCATCGAGCGCCAGGCAAAGGTCCAGGAGGAAATGGACGCGAAGAACGTCTGGGATCTCGACGCGAGGGTCGAGATGGCCATGGACGCCCTGCGCTGCCCCGATCCGGACATGCCGGTCACGCAGATATCCGGCGGCGAGCGCCGCCGCGTGGCTCTGTGCAGGCTGCTTCTGAAGGCCCCCGACATCCTGCTCCTGGACGAGCCCACCAACCATCTGGACGCCGAGTCCGTGCACTGGCTCGAGGACTACCTGCGCACCTTCCCCGGCACCGTCATCGCGGTCACCCACGACCGCTACTTCCTCGACAACGTGGCTGGCTGGATACTGGAGCTCGACCGCGGCCGCGGCATCCCCTGGAAGGGCAACTACTCCTCCTGGCTCGAACAGAAGGAAAAGCGCCTGGCCCAGGAGGAGAAGACCGAGTCCGAGCGCCGCAAGACCCTGGCCCACGAGCTCGAGTGGATACGCATGTCCCCCAGGGGCAGGCACGCCAAGAGCAAGGCCAGGATCAACGCCTACGAGGCCATGCTCTCCCACGAGAGCGCCCGCAGGGCCAAGGACCTCGAAATCTACATTCCCCCGGGACCGCGCCTCGGAAAGACCGTCATCACGCTCGAGAACGTGACCAAGGGCATGGGCGACAAGCTTCTTGTGGAGAATCTGAACGCCATCATCCCCGCCGGCGCCATCGTGGGCATCATCGGTCCCAACGGCGCGGGCAAGACCACGCTCTTCCGCATGCTGGTGGGCGAGGAGAAGCCCGACGCCGGCAAGGTCGTCGTGGGCGACACGGTGAAGTTTGCCTACGTGGACCAGCAGCGCGCCTCGCTCACGCCGGGCAAGACCGTCTACGAGCTCATCAGCGAGGGACGCGACACCATCCAGCTCGGCACCCTCGAGGTGAACGCCAGGGCCTACTGCTCCCGCTTCAACTTCGGGGGCTCGGACCAGCAGAAAAAGGTCG
>CAZWOT010000122.1:0-7388 GCA_964635595.1 uncultured Desulfovibrio sp. | reverse complement strand
CTCAGGGGCAGAAGATTCCCTAAATTTGTCCATTGGGGCATGGCCTTCCACAGGAAGACCTGCAGGATGTGCGCCAAAATGGACCGACACTCTTCCTGACACGCGCAAAAAGCCGCAGCAGATCAGGCGGCACTCATTGCAACCGCGCCCGCCCAGGACATTTTGCGGATCATTGGATTTGAGGCGGATTTTTGACCCCACAAGGCTTCACGTGCTAGAAAACGGACGACCACCAACGAGATGCCCCAAGGATACTTTCAGAGGTGTCCGACGATCTGACCAAGAAGTGCAGGAGAATCAAACATGCAGATCGACATCATCAATGACGAAAACTTTGCAGTAGTGCGTCAAAGTCTTGGTTACTACGTCGACAAAACCGGATTTTTTAACGAGTATCTGCAATCCATTGGCAATCCACAAGCTATTCGGGTACCTACGCGAGTCAGCATGTTTACTCGCCCAAGGCGTTTTGGCAAGACAATGTTCATGTCCATGCTTGCCGAATTTTTTGACATTACAAAAGACAGCAAAGCAATCTTTTCCGGCCTAAAAGTTTCCTCAAACGAGAACCTATGCAAAATATGGATGAATCAATACCCTGTTGTTTTTATAACGTTAAAAAGTATTAAAGACACAGATTGGGAATCTGCATTTGATTCTATCAAAGATTTGTTTGGAAATACGCTTGATTTACATAGATATGTTCTTGATAGCGACAAAATTAGCCCAAGAGACAAAATGATATTTCAGTCTCATCTTGATAATACATCCAATAAAGCCCAATTACAGTCCTCTCTTCTCCTTCTTACAAAA
This sequence comes from uncultured Desulfovibrio sp., assembly GCA_964635595.1. Taxonomy (GTDB): domain Bacteria; phylum Desulfobacterota; class Desulfovibrionia; order Desulfovibrionales; family Desulfovibrionaceae; genus Desulfovibrio. The sequence continues at coordinate 6,575 of CAZWOT010000122.1, read as the reverse complement.
GTTCTCTACCAGTATTACGGCAGACAAGTCATACTGCTGATCGATGAGTATGACGCCCCGCTCGCCGCCTCCGTGGCTGCAAAGCATTCATATTATGATGAGATGCTTCCGTTTATGAGAAATCTTCTGGGCAACGCCTTGAAAACCAACCCCTATATCTTGATTGGGATCCTGACAGGCGTTCTTCGACTCTCAAAACAAAGCCTCTTCAGCGATATCAATCATCTGGAGTGTTATGATATTGATGCGCAAGCATACGAGGATCTTTTCGGATTTACCCAGGAAGAAGTGGACGCCATGCTTGCTTGCGCCGGCATCCTGGAGAAGCGGGAAATCATCAAGGAGTGGTACGACGGCTACCATATTGGTCGACGCTCCGACATCTATTGCCCCTGGAGCGTCACGCAGTATCTCAGAGCGTTGAGCAAAAGCCCGACAGCGCCTCCCCAAGATTACTGGGTTGACACCGGAAGCAATCAACCAACCAAAGAATTTGCGCCCAGACTGCCCAGCGCAACGGTTCAGGAATACATGACCGCACTTTTGGACGGCAAGACAATCCCCGCCCAAATAAATACAAAACTCAACTATGACCGTGTCTTCCTGAATGCAAACAACTTCTGGACGCTTCTCTATATGCACGGCTACCTGACCACCTCAGACGACAGGGAAAACTGCGTGGACAAGCCGGGTCTGATGACCGTACTTGGTATCCCGAACAAAGAAGTCAAAAAAGTGTTCGAAACTGAAATCAGTTCCATGTTCGAGGACGTCTTGCCTGACGACTGCCGGGAAGAATTCTTGAACTTGTTCTGGCAGGGAGACGCCGAAGGCCTGGAGCAGTTGCTCAATGAACGCCTGAAACTCAGCATTTCCATCCTGGAATACACATACAAGGAAATTTTTTATCAGACCCTGCTCAAGGGATTCTTCCTGCTTCAATACAACATTTACGCCAACAGGGAGGCTGGGGAAGGCATCTTCGACCTCATGGTCGACAATGGCAAGGACGTTGCCTGCGTCATCGAAGTCAAGCGCGCCGACACTGAAAGCCAGCTTGAGGCGAAGGTCCAGGAAGCCCTCGCCCAAATCGAGGATCGCTCCTATGACGCGCCGCTCAGGGCCAAAAACTTCACGAAGATCCTCCACTGGGGCATGGCCTTCTACAAGAAAACCTGCAAGATGGGCGTCAAAATCGCCTGACACTCTCTAGTCGAGACGACATCTCTTGCACGCGCCTAACGCATTTTTCCAGATCAACGGGCAATGGATTTGTGGCGGATTTTTGACCCCGCCAAGTCTTCATGTGTGAAAACGGTGGACCAACAAGTGGCTGCGCTCAGGATTTACGACACCCTGGTCTAGCCTCCTGGAGAACCAACCATGCTAATCGACATCATAAATGACGAAGACTTTGCCGTGGTGCGTCATGGCCAAGGGTACTATGTCGACAAAACCAGCTTTTTTGAGGAATTTCTCCAATCAGCGAACAATCCTCAAAACATCCGGGTACCTGCGCGGGTCAGCTTGTTTACGCGTCCAAGACGATTTGGCAAGACCATGTTCATGTCCATGGTGGCCGAATTTTTTGATATTACGAAAGACAGCAAAAAACTTTTTGCCGGCCTGAAAGTCGCTGCAAATGAAAAACTGTGCAACGAGTGGATGAATCAGTACCCGGTCATCTACCTGACTTTGAAAAACGCCAAGCAACCGACCTTCGAGAAGGCCATTGATTCCTTGCAAATTCTGGTTGCAAACCTGTTCCGCTTTTATGGCGCCAAGATACTTGATAGCGACAAGGTTGATCCGGACGACAAGGAAGACTTTCGACAGATCAAAAGTCGAAAAGGCGATACAATTGATCTGGAAGAGAGCCTTGCCCTGCTCACCAGGGTTCTATACCAATATCACGACAAGCCTGTCGTTTTGCTGATTGACGAGTATGACGCTCCGCTTGCCGCATCTGTGGCTGCAAAGCATTCATACTATGGCGAGATGTTTCCCTTCATGAGAAATTTTCTTGGCAACGTCCTGAAAACAAACCCCTATCTCTTGATGGGGATCATGACAGGAGTTTTTCGACTCTCGAAGGAGAACCTCTTCAGCGATGTCAATCATGTGGAGTGCTATGATCTTGATACACAAGCATATGAGGATCTTTTCGGGTTCACTCAAGAAGAAGTGGACACCATGCTTGCTTGTGCCGGCATCCTGGAGAAGCGGGAAGTAATCAAGGAGTGGTACGACGGCTACCATATTGGGCGACGCTCCGACATCTATTGCCCCTGGAGCGTTACCCAGTATCTCAGGGCGCTGGTAAAAAGCCCGACATTGCCTCCGCAGAAGTACTGGGTTGACAGCGGGAGCAATCAACCAACCAAAGAATTCGCGCCCAGGCTGCCCAGCGGGAAGGTCCAGGAATATATGGCCGCTCTTTTGGACGGCAAGACAATCCCGGTCAGCATCAACGTAACGCTAAATTATGACCGCGTCTTCCAGGAAGCGGACAACTTCTGGACGCTTCTCTATCTGTCTGGTTATTTGACCCCTTCGAACGACAGGGAAAACTGCGTGGAAGATCCGGGCCCTCTATCTGTACTCGGCATCCCGAACAAGGAAATCAAGGAGGTGTTCGAAACAGAAATCCGTTCCCTGTTCAAAGAAGTCCTGCCTGACGACTGCCGGGAAGAATTTTTGAACAAGTTCTGGCAGGGAGACGCCGAAGGTCTGGAGCTGTTGCTCAATGAACGCCTGAAGCTCAGTACCTCCATCCAGGAATACACATACAGGGAATTTTTCTATCAGACGCTGCTCAAGGGATTCTTCCTGCTTCGATACAACGTTTACGCCAACAGGGAGGCCGGCGTAGGCATCTTCGACCTCATGGTCGACAACGGCAAGGACATTGCCTGCGTCATCGAAGTAAAGCGCGCCGACGCTGAAAGCCAGCTTGAAGCGAAGGTCCAGGAAGCCCTCGACCAAATCGAGGATCGCTCCTACGACGCGCCGCTGAGGGCCAAAAACTTCACGAAGATTCTCCACTGGGGCATGGCCTTCTACAAGAAGACCTGCAAGATGGGCGTCAAAATCGCCTGACCTGCATTTGGCCGTGCGCACAGCCGCACGCACAGCCCAACGAAAAACCATGAAACGGCGAAGGGCACCGACTTTGCGAAAAAGCCGATGCCCTTCCTTTTTGGACCTTTGCGTCCAGGGAGTTTGTTCGTTCCCCGGGACGGCCGTTTTCCTAGCCGTGCTCCAGGGGGTCGTTTTCGTGCATGACCCAGATGCCGCAGGGACAGACGCCCGCGCACACGCCGCACCCCATGCAGCGGTCGGGATCGCACACGTAGGCAAAGGAGGCAAAGCCGTCGGAGGGGCGCTCCTCCCTCGAGATGGCCTGCTCGGGACAGGTGTACTCACAGGTGTGGCAGTCGCGGCAGGTGCCGCAGCTCACGCACCGCTCGGTGTCGTCCGCGGGCGTCGGAGGCAGATCCAGGCGCTTGGCGAAATAGGCCGTGTGCAGCTTGAAGGGCTCGATGAGCGTCTTCTTCACCGGCACGTACTCGCGGCCCATGACGTAGGCGTCCGCCGCGTCTGCGGCCGAGTTGCCGGAGCCGATGGCGTGCACGAGAAGGCCGGGCTTGATGGTGTCGCCCACCGCGAACACGCCCTCCATGATGCTCTGGTCCTCCTTCGGGGCAAGCCAGGAGCGGAACTTTGACGTGTCCTCGGGCAGGAAGGAGAGATCCGGGGCCTCGCCGATGGTGATGATGACCTCCTCGCCGGGAATGAGGCGGCCGTCGTCGGCGATGATGCCGTCTTTGGTGATCTCCTTCGTCATGACCGGCCAGATGATCTCGCCGCCGAGATCCTTGATGTGCTGGATCTCGTGCTGGAAGGCCGCGGGCTTTTGCACGTCGATGCAGATGACCTTCCTGGCGCCCATCTTGTAGGCGCCCGCAGCCGCGTCCATGCCGGCGTTGCCGCAGCCGATGACAATGACGTTGTCGGCCACCTTCGGCTTTTCGCCCTTGTTCACGGCCTTCATGAAGTCGATGCCGGCGACGATGCGCTCCTTGCCGGGCCAGTCGAAGATGCGCGGGACATGCCCGCCGGTGGCCACGATGACGGCGTCGAACTTCGCGCGGATGTCCCTGAACTTCTTCTCGTCCACCTCCACGCCGCACTGGCAGGTCACGCCCATCTTCTCGATGCGCTCGATTTCCTTCAAGAGCACCTTCTCGTCCAGGCGCTCGCGGGGAATGACCTGCTCCATCTTGCCGCCCATGCGCTTCTCGCGCTCGAAGACGGTCACGGCATGGCCCTTGCGGGCAAGGCGCCAGGCTGCGGAGAGGCCGCCCACGCCGCCGCCGATGACGGCGATCTTCTTGCCGGTGCGCTTCTTGGGCTTCTCGACCTCGGTCGCGGCCGACATGCGGCCCAAAGGACCGATCTGGATGGGCAGATCGATCTTTGCGCGCGTGCAGGCCTCCATGCAGGGATTGGGGCACACGTGGCCGCACACGCTTCCCGGGAAGGGAGAGTAGTCGAGGATGGTCCTTGCGGCCTCCTCCACCCTGCCCTCGCGCAGAAGGTTGTAGCGCAGCTGGGTGGGGATGCCGGCCGGACAGGCGTACTCGCAGGGCGCGCAGTGCCTGTGGTTTTCCCACTGGGGCACGCGCAGACGCCAGACGCCGTGGGCAAGCAGGCCGTTGTGCTCCCCGGCGTCGGGGAAGACGTCCGAAAAGATGCCGCCCTTGACCCATTCGGTCTTGTGGTACTCGGCAAGGCTGGGTCTGGCCGCCTTGCCGTTGGACGTCGCCTTCTCGTAGCCCAGGGGCACGATCTTGCGCCACTGCTTCCAGACCGTGACCTCCTTCAGGCGCCTGGTTTCCTTGACGGCCTCGAGGAAGTCCTCCAGTCCCCCGCGCAGGAAGGCCTGGTCGTCCTCGTCGATGGGAACAATCTCGAGCGAGGACGGCAGATCCGCCACGGGGCCGCGCACGTACACCGTGCCGCCCACCATGCCGACGCAGGGGCGCTCGCCGAGGACGGAGGGAAGCGTCTGGCTGTCGCAGCCGCAGACGATGGCCCTGCCGCCGCCCATGAACTCGAAGGAAAAGCTTCCCGTGCTCTTGAGGATCCAGAGCTGGGGTTCCTCGTAGAGCGGGTCGTGCTTCATGAGGGAGCCCGAGCGCGTGCCCGCGCGGCCGCCGATATAGATGACGCCGCCGGCCGCGCAGTGGCCGGCCGTGTCGCCGGCGTCCCCGCGCACCACGATGCGCCCGCCCGCGTTGAGCCAGCCCACGTCGGCCGGAGCCGGGCCGTCCACGACCACCTCGGTGTCGGGCATGGCCATGCAGCCCACGCGCTGGCCGGGATTGGTCACGTGGAAGAAGAGCTTCTTGCCGTCCTTGTTCCAGAGGGGGCCGCCGATGTCGTGCTGCCCGGAGGCGTCCACGTTGAACTCGGTTTCCCCGCGCGCCACCGCGTCCTCGATCTGCAGAAGCAGATCCTGGGTGGACATGCGCACGTGTTCATTCAGGGTATGTATGGTCAACATGATTCCGTTCCTGTGAAGTGCCGAGGTTGCCGACTGTCTCGTCTGTTCGCGCCCGCTAGCAGGCGAACTGGATGCCGAGCTTGTCGGCCACGGCGCTGTCCGTCGCCACCAGGGCGTCGGAGCGGCCCACGGGCAGCGTGGAGTTGCCCACCGGGGCCATGAGCTTGCGCAGTTCGGAATCGAAGGCAAGCACGTAGTCCACCACGTTCTCGGCGCCCTTGTCCACGTCGAGACGCTTCATGAGCCGCGGGTCCTGGGTGCAGATGCCGGTGGGGCAGCGATCCGTGTTGCACCTGTTGCAGCGCCCGTGATCGTTGCCGATGCAGCCGAGGAGCTGGATCAGGATCTTGCCGACGATCACGCCGTTGGCGCCAAGACAGATCATCTTGAAGGCGTCCGCGGCCGCGTTGCCGGTCATGCCGATGCCGCCGCCGGCCCAGAGCGGAATCTGGCCCTGCAGCCCCTGCGCCACGGCGGCCTGGTAGCAGTCGCGCAGCTTGGAGACCACGGGATGGCCGGTGTGATCGAGGCTCACCTCGTTGGCGGCACCCGTGCCGCCCTGGATGCCGTCGATGAAGAACCCGCCGCAGATCTGGTAGGGATCGCGCAGAAGGTTGTTGTACACGGACACGGAGGTCGCCGAGGCCGCGCACTTGATGGCCACGGGCACGCGGAAGCCGAAGGCCGCGTTGAGGGAGAGGTGCATCTTCTGCACGCTTTCCTCGATGGAATAGAGGCCCTGATGGTTGGGCGGCGAGTGCAGGTCGGCCTTGGGCACGCCGCGCAGGGCCTGGATGTGGCTGCGCACCTTGGCTGCCGGCAGAAGGCCGCCGTCGCCGGGCTTGGCGCCCTGGCCTATCTTGATGAGCACGCCGGCAGGATCCGTCTTCATGTAGGGCATGGCCCGCACGATGCGGTTCCAGCCGAAGTGGCCGGAGGCAATCTGCAAGATCATGTACTGGAACTTGTCGCTTTCCATGAGCTTGCGCGGCACGCCGCCCTCGCC
>CAZWOT010000121.1:0-7408 GCA_964635595.1 uncultured Desulfovibrio sp. | reverse complement strand
CGGCAACCACATGGGCGAGGAGCCCCTGTGCACCTACGTGCCCATGAAGCTGCGCAAGAAGGAGCCCGAGCCGGTCGCCTAGCGGCCGGGCAAGGCGAGGAGCGGACGAGAGCATGGACGCCGTCGACAAGGCCATACTGGACATCATCCAGTCCGACTTCCCGCTCGTGCCGAGACCCTACGAGGAAATCGGCGAGCGGGTGGGCGTGCCCGAGGAGGAAGCACTCGAGCGTGTGCGCAAGCTCCACGACGAGAAGATCATCCGCCGCATGGGCGCCAACTTCCAGTCGAAGAAGCTCGGCTGGGTTTCGACCCTGTGCGGGGCCAAGGTGCCCGGCGAGGTCATGGACGAGTTCTGCGCGCTCGTGAACGCCGAGCCCGGCGTCACCCACAACTACGAGCGCGAGCACCTCTACAACATCTGGTTCACCTTCATAGGCCCCTCGCGCGAGTACATCCAGGAGCGCCTCGACGCCATCACGGCAAAAACCGGGGTGCCCATCCTGAACCTTCCGGCCACCAGGCTCTTCAAGATCCGCGTCAACTTCAAGCTTGGCGAGGAATAGGGGAGATTGGCCAGGACTCCCGGCCATTGAGCCTGCAAAAAAATTCGCTTTTTTTGCTTGCCAACGCCGGGGGAAAGGGATAAAAGCTTCCCTTGCGTGCCGAGGTAGCTCAGTTGGTAGAGCGAGGGACTGAAAATCCCTGTGTCGGCAGTTCGATTCTGTCCCTCGGCACCACAACAAAAGTACGCATACGGGTCCGCTTCGGCGGATCTTTTTTTTGCCCGAAGAAAAGGCCTCGAATGGCTTGCGCTGGGGCCAGGAGCGATTTTCGACTCGTCCCGTCGCGCGATCCTGGGACTCCGGAAAGAACCGCACAAGGGTGTGCGCTCCTTTCGCTTCGGCTTCGTGTGTTCGGGCTAGTAGCCGCGCATCTTGAGCAAATGGTCCAGCGCGTCTATCTCGGCCTGGTAGTTGATGGAATCGTTGCGGGAGAGGCGGCTCTTCTCGTCCCTGAAGGCCCCTTCCAGGCGCTCGAGGACTTCCCTTGTCCGCTCGAGGGAAATGCCGCCCTGGCTTGCGCTCTCCCGCATGCGGCTGGTCTCGTCCGCCACCCTGTGCACTCTCGGCAGATACCGGGCAAGGAAGCTTGCGGCATCCCTGGCGCCGTCGGGCTTGTCGCGCATGGCCTTCATCATGTCGAGGCTTAAAAAAGCGATGTTCTCGAGGGGGCCCGCGAGCTCGCGCGGGCAGGAACGCTGCTTGTCGAGAAGGGATCTGGCCTGCTCGGCAAGCTGGAGAAGGGCATTGTCGCGGCTCTCGTCCTGGGGTGCCCGGGGCAGCAGAAGACCTGCCAGGATGGCCGTGACTTCCTTCAATTCCTCGAGGACCGAGCGCACGGCGTCCCGCTCTTTCGGCGTGCTCGCGAGATGCTGCCACTGGGCGGACTTGAAAAGGGTGCCAAGGGGCTTGTTGGCCCGGTTTTGTCCCAGGCGTTCAAGGCGCGTGACAAGGGTGTTCAGGCGATCGACAAGAGCTTCGTCGTCCAGAGCGTTCTGCACGGCGAGCTTCTCGAGCTGGGAGAGCAGAAGCCGCGTGAACCTCTCCTCGGATTCCGCGAGCTGTCCCTTGCGCACGATTTCGCGCAGGCGCACGAGAAGCGAGGCCACGATTTGCCTGTGCACGCTTGTGTGGGCGGTCTTGAGGTAGATCTTGTAGGCGAAGAGCCCCAGGGCCGCGAGCACTGGCACGGAGGCCAGGGGCCAGAGGGGGATGCCCCAGGCAGCAAAGCTCGAGAGAAGCGAGAAGAGGCCGATGATGAGCACGGGCGCCGCGGTCCAGTCCCAGCCAATGGCCCCCCTGGCAGCGAGCAGGCGCACAAGCCAGGTCTGCAGGCCGGCCCAGAAGAGGACGAACGGCAGGGGAATGCCAAGGCCTGCGAGAACGATGCCCTGGACCACGCCCGCTGCCACGGGGATGAACCAGCAGGGATTTTTGACGGCCCCGTAGGGAACAAGGCAGATGATGCCGGCGTAGATGGAGAGCTTCACGCCCAGGGCGTCCAAGAACCCGAAGCGGAAGAAGCTGTCCATGAGATAGAAGGACGCCCCGATGGCCGCCATGTGCAAAAGCGCGCGCCGAAGCACGATGCCCGTGGTCCGAAGGACCGTGCCGACCAGCCGGTCGAACCAGTTTTCCGCCATTGTCCCCTGCCTTCCTGGAGTTCCAGTCGGTTTTCGGCCTTGCCTACGCTACGGCTGCACGCCGGCGTTCTGCTCGAGGCGAGCCCGGTCCCGCTCGCCGGCAAGGGCCGTGAGCTTGGCCTTCATGCCCTCTTCCATGGAGACGAGCTCCTTTTCGACCTCGGCCCTGCGCTTGCGCCCTTCGGCGGCAATGGCGAGGGTCTCCTCCACGGTGGAGACAAGGCGTCCCTGCACGTCGCGCAAAGTCTCGATGTCCACGATGCCGCGCTCCACTTCCCTGGCGGCCTCGGTGGTGGACTGCTGGAGCATTTCCGCGTTCTTCGAGAGCAGCTGGTTGGTGGTGTCCGCCACGTCCCTTTGCAGCTGGGCTGCCGAGTGCTGGCGGTGGATGGAAAGGGCCAGCACCATCTGGTTTTTCCAGACCGGGATGGTCGCGAGGATGCTTGTCTGGATCTTTTCCGCGAGCGTCTGGTTGTTGCTCTGGATCATGCGGATCTGCGGCGCGGTCTGCAGCGTGATGGTGCGCGAGAGCTTGAGGTCGTGCAGCCGTCTCTCGAAGCGGTTGAGGCGCTCGGCAAAGTCGTGGACCTTCTGGGCGTCCATGGGGTTGCCGGTCCGCGTCGCCTCGGCCTGCAGGGCCGCAAGCTCCTCGTTGCGGGCTGTTTCAAGGCGCCGTTCTCCGGCCATGATGGCCGCGGTGAGATCCTCGTAGAGGGTCCGGTTGAACTCGTGGAGCTGCTCGAGAACCTGGATGTCCTTCAGAAGGTCCAGCATGGCGTCCTCGAGGTTGCCGGAAATGCTCTCCACCTGTTCGAGCACGGTGTCGAAGCGGGCAATGGTCTTTTCCACGGCCCCGAAGAGGGAGCCCACCACCGGAAGCGAGGCGAAAAAGCCCTTTTTCGGATTGGCTATCTCGCTCACGTCCACGTCCTTCAGCTTGAGCATGAGCGTCTGCAAGGATTCGCCGGCTGGGCCTGCGTCCCTGGCGCGCACGCTGCCAAGGAGCGTGTCCGCGAACCTGGAAATCTCGTTCATGGTCTTCGACCCGTAGCTTATGGAGAGCGACGGGTCGTCGAAATTGATGGTGCTGGCAAGGGCCAGAACCTTTTCCTCGGGCACGCGGTCGTCCTTGATGGGTCCGACGGCAACATCGGTCCTTGGGGCTTGGTCAGTCATTTTCGCTCTCCGAAAGTTGGATTTCTCCCATGAACGGCGTGTGTCGAGCGGGTCAAGAGTAGGCGAAAACTTCTTTCATTTCAAAGGGGTGGAAAGCCGGCTCAAGGCCTGTTCCGCACCGAGTCGGGAGGTCCCCGGGCTTTCATGCCGCGTGGAAAGATTGGCGGCAAGGACTCCGGCCACAAGCGTTCGGGCAACGTGGAAACGTTGCGGGTCTTTGCAGCGTTGCAGATCTATGCAATCTTGCCCTCTTTGGCTATCTTGCCCGAAGCTTTGGCAAAAGGCCCGCGTTCAAACACCTGGAAGGTTCATGAGATATCTCTCGCTTGTCTTTCGTTGCCGTCTTCTGACCGGGGGACGCTTTTCTTCCTACAAGGGGTCCATGCTGCGGGGCTCGCTTGGCGCCTTTCTCAAGAAAACCTGCTGCACGGTGCGGGGCGGTGCTTGCGAGGAGTGCATGCTCGGCAGCGTGTGTGCCTACCCTGCGCTCTTCGTGGGCAAATCCGCCAATGACGCGGGCAATTCCACAAGCTCCCGGGTCATTCCCTTCTGTCTCGTTCCCTTCGACACCGGGAAAAGCGAGTACCAGGCCGGCGAGACCTTTTCCTTCGAGCTCAAGCTTTTTTCCCGCGCCATCGATCATCTGCCCTACTACGTGCATGCCTTTGTGCTCGCCGGCATGCAGGGAATGGGCCACAAGGGCGAGGACGCCCCGGGCAGGTTCGAGCTTGAGGAGATTTGGGCAGGGGACAAGTCCATCTACTCGAAGGCCGCCCAGAAAGTGGACATCCTCGGGGGCGAGGAGCTTGTGCTGCCGCCATGGACGGAAGACGACGGGGCCAGCGATGAAGGTTTTCTCAGGGTGATCCTTGAGACTCCCTGCCGATTCAAGGAGAGCAGCAGGCTCTCGGACGCGCTGCCCTTTCGGCAGCTCCTGATTCTGGCCATGCGCCGCGTGCGCACCCTGTGGGAGCTGGATGGACAGGGCGCGCGCTACGAGGATTTCGGGCACATGCTCGACATTGCCGACTCCGTGGCGACTGTCGCCTCCGGCCTGCACTGGAAGGACTGGAAGCGCTTTTCATCGCGCCAGCAGGCCTACATGCAACTTGGCGGACTCATGGGCGAGGTGGTCTACAAGGGGCGGATACACCCCTTCCTGCCGCTGCTCTGCCTTGCCGAGAAGCTTCACATCGGCAAGCAGACGAGCTTCGGCCTTGGCCGCATACGCCTTGAACCGCTCGAGCAATGGACAGCAGACGCGGGAAGGGTCGAAGTGGGCTCCTCCGAGGGGAGCTTCCCCGCGACTGATGTCGGGGAGCAAAGAGCAGATGGCCCGGATGCCGCGGATGTGAGCGGGGCCGCAAGCGGCGGCACTTCATGGGAAGCGGTGTCCCGCTCCTGAGAGCGGCGCCGTTCGCAAAACAGGGGCATGGGGCAGGCAAGGGCACACGGTGCCGTCGCCGTTGGAGGCCAGATCTGCGAAAAGCGGGACAACCGAAAGGGACGAGTGCAAGGGACGAGTGCAAGGAAGGGCCGCGTTGGGCAGAATCATGGAGCAGGCAGAGATGGAGCAGGCAGAGAATGGTGCCGGGAAGGAGCGGATGAGACGGATTCTTGTCGCCCTGCTTGGGGGAACGCCGCAAATTCTCACCGAGGCCCTGCATGCCCTGTATGAGGAAGGAAATTTTCCCGATCGGGTCGTCCTTCTCACCACGGGCCTTGGCCGCGCGGTCTTCGCAAGGCGCCTCGTGGGCGAGGGACATCTCGCAAGGCTTCTTGAAAGCCTGGGGGCAAGTCCCGGCATCGGCGCAGGCTGCTTCGTTGCCGAAAAGGACGTCCTTGTCCCCAGGGACGCGGACGGGAGGGAACTTGAGGACATCGTGACAGCAAAGGACAGCGAGGCCTTCTTCGAGCTGTGCTTTTCGGTGGGGCGCGAGCTGACCGAGGACGAGGAGACGGAGCTTTTCTTCTCCATTGCCGGCGGCAGGAAGACCATGAGTGCCGCGCTTGCCCTGGCTGCACAGTGCTACGCCCGTGGCAGGGACCGCATGTTCCACGTGCTCGTACCGGCCGAATGCGAGAAGAATCCGGATTTCTTCTTTCCCGAGGGGCAATGGTGCAATGCCAGAGTTCTGCTCACCCCGGTGCCCTTCTTTCGCATGCGGCAAACGCTTCCCGACGAGTTCATGCAAGGGACGCCCTCCTTCTCGTCAGTCAGCTCCCTTTGCGAGCTCTCCGCCCAAAGCCGTCTGCGCCTCTCCTTTGCCACGTGCACGATCGCTCTCGGGGAGAAGTCCCTCAGGCTTTCGCCCGCGCTCTTTGCCGTCTACGCCTTCTTCGCCCTGCAAAACATGGAAGCTGGCAAGAATGGCGCAGCCGGTCCGGGCGCGAATGGTTCCGGCGCCTGCCGCACGGAATCGGCCGCATCGGCACGTCTTGAGCCCGTGGCCGCCTTGAGCTGGAAGGACATCGAGCTCCTGCGCCCACGGATCGCCGAAATCTACGCCCGGGTGCACGGCAGCGGGCTTTGCCGGGGAAACCAGGGCATCGCCAATCTCTCGCCGCAAAACTTCAGAAGCTACGTCTCCCGCATCAGGACGGAGCTCTGCCGCGTCTTCGGCAGGGAAACGGGGATCAGGGCCGCCATTGTCTCGAGAAGAGTGGGCGGTGTGGTCGTCTACGAGCTCCTTCTTCCCGCATCCAGGCTCGAGATTGAAGAGCATCTCTGGTGAGGCCTGCATTTCGCAACTGTCCCCCTGGGGACATCGGCTGTCAATCGGCCTGACGTCATGAAAAGCGAAGCAATTGGCGTGACTCCTGCTCGCAACGTTGCGGGGGTTGATCTTTTGTTTCCTGCAGGTAGATTCATGGGAACTGTCGGACAGACATCCCCGGAGGTCCCATGGAGAATCAGGAACTCGACATCCTCGTGCTTTCGGCCCTTCTGCATGATGTGGGCAAGTTTGGCCAACGGGCGAGAGCCGGACGCAGCGAGCACATGGCCGACATCTACTGCCCTCAGGGCCATACACACAGACACGTCCTCTACTCGGACTATTTCGTCGAGCACGACCTGCCTCTGCCGCCCGAACTGCACGGTCTTCGCAGCACGCTCGCGAGAATTGCCTCCGCTCACCACAAGCCCGATGCGCAAAGTCGTGTGGAGCTGAGCCTGCAACAGGGCGACCGGCTTGCATCCGGACACGACAGAAAGTCTGGCGAGAGCGAGGGCGACTACAAGACCGCCCGTCTTGAATCGGTCTTTGCCCGTATCCAGCTGAACGAGGACAAGCCAAACGAGCCCGAGGAAAGCTCGCTTCTGCGCTATCGTTTGAAGGAATTGGACGATGCCGATAACGCCATTTTTCCGGTTTCCCTGAAAGAGGCGCAGGCAACGTCCTACGAAGCCCTCTACGCCCGCTTCCTGGAGGCCGTGAAGGCCATTCCCGTCGACATGGGAACGCGTCATTTCATATCGTCCTTCATCACGGTATTCGAGCGTTTCACCTGGTGCATACCCTCCTCCACCTATAATACGAGGGCGGACATCAGCCTCTACGACCACAGCTACACGGCAGCGGCCATTGCCCAGGCGCTGTATATGGGGGACATGACGCACGATCGTCTCAAGGAGAGCGGTCTTCTCCTCTGCGGCGGCGAGCTTTCCGGAATCCAGAACTACATTTTCGGAAGCGACGAGCAGGGCGACAGGGGCGCAAGCAAGCTTCTTCGCGCCCGCTCCTTCAGCCTGCAGATGCTGACCCGCTCCATCTGGCTCAAGCTGCTTCAAGAGTGCGGGCTGCACCCCGTTGCCCGCATCATGGACGCGGGCGGGCGCTTCATCCTGCTCTTGCCGGACACGAAAAAGGTCCGGGAAACAATCGCGAGGGTCGAGAACGAGGCCATGCACCATGTGCTCAAGGCCTACAACGGCATTTTGCGCGTCTCGTTTGCCATCCACGCCTTCAGGGCGGAGGAGCTTGACGGCAAAAGCTTCCCGGACGTCTTCAAGGCCTTCAACGA
>CAZWOT010000120.1:0-7500 GCA_964635595.1 uncultured Desulfovibrio sp. | reverse complement strand
AATTGCCTTTTGCGGGAAGTCGGTGAAGGTCGGCTTTGAAGAGGTACGTATCTAGTGTCTAAAACCGAAAATTAGTGACCTTATTGGCAAAAGCGGTTTTTCCCATGACAGTTGCCTCATTACGGAGGCAAGAATGTCTCCCTGTATCTTGGTGTCCCCTCGCTCATCCCTTTGTCTGGCGCAAGCGAGAGGTAAAGGGAAATAAGCTCAGAGATACAGTCACGAACTTTCAGAACTAGACACTAGTACTTTATGTTTGTAATTCGTTAAGTACTTTAACAAGGCATGAGTCGAGTTTTCGGCTCCGTCAGCTACTTAGGAACTATCAGAAAATAACTCATTAGCAAGTTATCGCCTTTGCTATCGGTTTTGGCTGTATTTTCAGTAGGTTATCATTGTGCACAAGCTTAAAATTAGGCAGTTTTCTAATGAGTTGTTTCCTGACGGTTCCTTAACGAATTTACGACACGAAATACTAGCTCTGTCAAACCTCGAATGCACCTTTGCACTTGGGAACTGCCTGCCGTTCAGCAAATTGGCTGGCTCGCGCCGGTACATCGGACTGCTCAATTTTGAGCAGTCAGCCAGGGTCTGTATACTCGCTGAGCTCAAATTTGAGCCGACCGAATTCCGCTCTTTGAAAGGCGTTGTGTAATTACGGCGTTCTGTGCGGCACAGGCCGGCATCTGCCGTATGGCTCGGGAGCCGGCACAGCCCCTGTGTGCCGACTTTTCGTCGTCCCGGCTGGTTAGGACTTGCTATGAAACAACATAATGCTTTGCCAGGGCAAAATTGGCTATTGAGGCCAGTTTAAGCAAGAAAAGGCATTATGTTAATTCCTGGTGGTTCCTTACAGCATGCCGGCCTCGGTGCGCCCCTTTGCAAAGCCAACTTTCACGGACTTCTGAAAAAAGGCAACGCCAACCCGCAGAAGAGTTGAAAAGCCATCGGCACGCAGGCGGGCATCGTAGTCCCTGTCTGCTATCTGCCCAAGGGCACTCTGAACACTCGCTTCCAGCTTCTCCGCGGAAGGCGCAAGCTTGAATTCCAGCACCGCTGCGCGCGAGTTCTTCATATCAGGCACGATGAGGTCATAGCGGCCGCGTCCGGACTCACCATTGGAGCGGGTGCCGTAGTATCTCATTTTAAAAATTCCATAGAGCATGCCATGGTAGTAGGACTCTTTGGCATCGTGAAAACTGCAACCTTCCAGCACTATGGTCAGCTGCGTCTCCAGTTTCTGCACGTCCTGCTCCCAGAGCGCACTGTACAGTTCTGTCCTCTGTTTTTTTGGAAGAATGTCTTCCAGCCAGGCCTCCAGTTCTTGCTTGAAGACCCCACAGACTTCCCGGTTGGGGATGGCAAGGAGGCTGTCATCCTCGTCTGTGTCTGCCTGAAAAAGCTCAGGGTGTGGAGCCAGGGTGAGATAGCCAGTCAGATAGAGAAGCGTCCAGAAGTTGTTTTCCTTCTTGAAGACGTCGACATAGTTCATGGCTGGGTTGAGCTTGACCGCAATGGGAGTTCCGGCCATGAGAGTCGCAATCTTTCCCGGCACGTCAGCCTCTTCTGGCAGACGTCCGACAAAGTCCCTGGGCAGATCGTTGGCGCTTGTACTGACCCAGTAGGCCTGTGGTTCCCTGTCTTTCTTTTGCAGATCATACAGGTAGTTCATGATGCTCCAGGGGCAGTATATATCCGTACGATCCCCCAAATGGTAGCCGTCGAACCACTCCCTGATGATGTCACGTTTTTCCTCATACCCGGCTTCTGCCAGCATTTTGTCCACTTCATCCTGAGTGAACCCGAAGGTATCTGCATAGTCGATAGAGGTGATGTCGTAACACTTCAGATTGTTGAGTCCGGTGAAGATGCTTTCCTTCGTGATACGCAGGGCCCCTGTGAGGATGGCGAACTTGAGCCAGGGATTTGATTTCAGCGCTGAGGAGAGGAAGTTGCGCATGAATATAATCATCTCGTCATAGTAGCCCCCCTGTACAGCTTTCGCTACCGGGACATCGTATTCGTCAATCAGAAGGATGACAGGCTTGCCATAGTGCTGGAAAAGAACTCTGGTCATGACAAGAAGTGCATCGCACAGATTGGTCTCTCCTGCCTTGCGAAAGGCAAGTTCCCGGAAAAGCGCAATATCTATGGGGTTGACAGCAGGGCTGTCAAGCACATCATAATACAGGGTGCATGCCTCCCCCACCACATTTTGCATGGCCTCCAGGGCTTCCTTATAGGTCAGTTTTTCAATCCGCTTCAATGTCAGGGAAATCACAGGATACTGATGCATCCACTCCTGACAGAGCTTTGTATTGGCGCAAACGGCAAGACCTTCAAAAAGTTTCTGCCCATCCCCCTGCTTTCTGATGTCAAAGAACTCGGCAAGCATGGACATGAACAGGGTCTTGCCAAAGCGCCTCGGACGAGTGAACAGAGTAGCACTGGCCGGAGAGCGGAAGCGGTCTGCATTTGTGGGGTCCTGAAGAAAGTCCACCAGAAATCTGGTTTTGTCGACATAATACCCGAAATTTTGACGCAGTTCCGCAAACTCTTCGGTGTTGATGATGTTAATGGGCATGACGGCTTCTCCGTTGTCCTGCTGTCTGCGACAGCACTGCTGTCCAGACCTTGTCTGGCAGACTCTGCGCAACGATCGAGGTCTGCCTCATGTGCGGGAGCAGGACCAGACAGGTATGCAGGGTGCATGCCCAGGTCAGGGGCTGCTCTCCGAGAAAATCTTTCAGGATGGGACACGTGCTCCAGTGCAGGACAACGTCCAGGCGTTTCTCCCCGGGGAGGCTGAAGTTGTCAGCATTCTTCCGGGTCAGGCTTTCAGTCCATGGCCAGATCAATAACAGGTTTTGCCGGCATGGCCAAGGGACAGGAGTACAACTGCACAACAGCGCATGAAGGCTGCCGGCCTGAGAAGACCGGTGTTTTACCAACTTCGACGCCTTTTGCCATCAGGCCTCTGCTATCCTGCTCCCGGATGGGCATCCACTTGTGTCTCCGAATCTCCGCAGAGAAGGCCAAGACCTTCGGTATGACAGAGTGAACAAAGAAGACCAGGGAGCTGTGACCTCGGGAAAAAGGATTTCTTCCTTGATGACAGCCGTTAAACCGGCAAAAGAAACCGTCCAGTGTCAATCGTTGCCAAACGAAAGATGACGCAAGCCCAGCCCCGGGCGCAAACGGCCCGCTCGCTACTTCAAGGACACGCGCACGATTCGGGCTGCCTCCACCATGTTCTGAAGCGACGGGTACGCTTCATCCCACTGGCGGGTCTTGAGGCCGCAGTCCGGGTTCACCCAGAGCTTTTCCTTCGCGACGAACTTGAGCGCACGGCGCAAAAGTCCCGCCATCTCCTCGATGGTGGGCACGCGCGGGCTGTGGATGTAGCAGCCCCCGGGACCCGCCTCGGCCCCGTAGTTGAAGCGGGTGAAGGCGTCCAGAAGCTCCATGCCGCTTTGGCTCGACTCGATGCTGCTTGTTGCGCGACACGTCCCCGCGGGCCAGGGCAAAGCACAAATCGAGCTCGCCGTCCTCGAGGCAGGGAGCTAAACGCGCCGACACAAAACCCAGCATGAGGGTCGTGGCATGCAGTCGTAGAGCGAAAAGTCGCCGGTGGTGACGACATCAGGGCCGGCCTCCTTCTGGATCTGCCAGTTGGCCTTCTTGAGCTCTTCTGCCGCGCAAAGGAGCTCCCGTTCGGAGCATGCGCCCTTCCAGGAGGCCTCGAGCGCCTTTTTCGGCTCGCACTGGCCGCCTATGGAAGGAAAGCCCAGGTTGTGAGCTCGGGACTTGTGACGACATGGATATGGTCTCCTTGTGGGGCAGCCCCGCAGGTGCAGGGTGGTGCCGAGGTCGGCACGACAAGGGGAAATGCGGGAAGTGAAAGCAAGGGACGGGAGAAAGGCCGAACAGTGGCCCGATTCCCCTTCGGGCAAGAGCCGCATGTCCGGACCTCCCGTGCCAGAAGCAACACGTGTCCGAAAGGCTTCCAGGAGGAGCCCGGCCAAAAGCTGCCGCCGCAAAATCGGCTTGCTTTCTTTTCCCATGGGCTCTGCCTGGGATTTCTTGTTGGCGGACACGAATAAATCCCCAAATCGAGATATACAAATATTCGAATAACCAGATATTATCAAGCTCATTACCTGCTTGGGCACCAGATCCTGAAATTTGGCCCATTGCGGCGAACTTCAGCCGCGGAAGAGGGGTTCTGCCCGGCAGGCCAGGAGGGAGACCGGGTCATATCATTCCGCGTATATGTGGATCTCTTTGTCTCGCGCTTGACACCCTTGCGGGGCACCCAGACATGTCCTGGCGCGCCCCGGTCTTTTTGCCCTGTGTCAGGCCCTGGCAACGGCCCCGGCAGTTTCTTCCTCCGCCTGCTCGGCCATGTGCTCTTGGCGGGGCCGCACGTAGACGTGCTCGTGGAGCTCGCGCTCGCACTTCAGGAACTCCTCGACGAGCTCGGGATTGAAGACGCCGCACTCCCCGTCGCGAATCATGCGCAGGACCTCCTCCACGGGCAGGGCGTTCTTGTAGACGCGCTTCGAGAGAAGCGCGTCGTAGACGTCGGCAAGCCCCACTATCTGGGCGCCGATGGAACACTCGTCTCCCTTGAGGCCATCCGGATACCCCCTGCCGTCCCAGCGCTCGTGGTGGTGGAGGGCGATGTCGTGGGCGTAGGCGAAGACGCCGAGACCCCGCAGCTGGGGGATCTGCTCGAGAATCCGGGCTCCCTGCGTGGTGTGGGTCTTCATGATCTCGTATTCCTCGCTGGTGAGGCGCCCGGGCTTGTTCAGTATGGTGTCGGAAATGGCGATCTTTCCCACGTCGTGCATGACCGAGGCGTCGGCGATGAGCTGGGCCTCCTTCGGGGTGACCAGCTTCGCGAAGCCCGTGCGGGTGAGCATGAAGTAGGTGATGCCGCGGATGCGGCGCACGTGCTCGCCGGATTCGCCGCTGCGAAACTCGATGGCCGTGGCGAGCGAGGAAATGATGCCGTTGTTGAGCTCGATGATCTCGTGGGCCTGGCGCAGGAGCTCCTCCTGCTGCATTGCCACCGTATGGGAAAGGCGCTTTCTGGCGAGAAAGAGCTCCACCACGCTCTGCACGCGGCGAAGGATCACCCTGGGGATGATGGGCTTGCCGATCACGTCCATCACGCCGAGATCGTAGGTCTGGCGCACCACGTCCTCGTTGGCGTCCGCAGTGATGAGAAAGACGGCGATCCGGCTTGTCAGATCGCGCTCGTGCAGGGCCCGCAGGACGTCCATGCCGCTTTTCTTCGGCATGACCATGTCCAGAAAGAGCGCCGCGTAGCGCTCGGGGTCCTTGAGAAGCAGCTCGATGGCCGCCTCGCCATCCGCGGCCTCGTCGATGAGGTAGTGGTCGGAAAAGATGTTCTTCAGTATTTCCCGACTGACGTCGCTGTCGTCCACGATCAGCGCGCAAGGCCTTGTCTCGCAGTACCCAACCTGTGCGTTGTCCATGTTCATGTGGCAGGCCACGCGCGGGCAAAAGGGGTGTCAGGCAGACGTCGCCAAAAGAGATGGCGGCAAGAATGAGGCAATGCCAACTTAAGCCTTGGGACACGCGGGCCTCGCGCGCTCGACCCCCTGCCTGGCCGTTGACGTGGGCACAGATTGCCCCGTCGGGCGGGAAAAAGCAAATACGGACCCGTTTGGACGCGTCCGGAAACGGGCAAAAGGCCCATGCCCGATGCCGTTTGCGATGCCGGCCGCGACTCGTGCGGCCGGCAAATTTCAAAAGGGTCCCGCGCCCCCGGCTTCAGAGCTGACGGTTCTTGTCCGGGAGCACCACCACGTCTTCCGAGCTCTGGATGAACTCCTTCAGGATGCGGTGCGTCTCCGGGCGCCTCTTGTGCTTGTTGCGCAGCATGTTCCTGTCCGCTTGCGAGATGGCATCCGCCAGGGTGTCCTCCTCGGACTCGGCGCTGCTGACGCCAATGGAGACCAGAAGCGGCACGCTGTCGGACTCGGCGTTGTGCCGCTCCAGCTCACTCGAAAGGAGGGTCGCCAGCGCCAGGGCGTTCTCGCCCGAGCAGGCGGGCAGAAGCACCGTGAACTCGTCGCCGCCGACGCGTGCCACGCAGTCGGTGGAGCGCAACACCCGGCGCATCATGATGGCGAGATCCTTGAGCAGGTGATCGCCTGCGTGATGCCCGAGATAGTCGTTCACAAGCTTCAGGCCGTCGAGATCGAGCACAATGACGCTCACGGGCCGCATGCTGGACTTCTCGATGCGCTCGCACTCCATGTTCAGGAAGGCACGGCTGCGCAGGCCGGTGAGCTCGTCGTTGCGGATCTGTTCCTCGAGACGTGCCCAGTCGTTCTGGGTGCCGGAAATGTCCGTGTGCAGGCCCACCACCCTCAGGGCGCGCCCCTCCGCGTCGCGGTGCGTGATGTAGCCGCGCACGAGCAGCCAGGCGTACACCCCGTCGGCCCTGAGCATGCGGCAGGTGACCTCGAAGCTCTTGCCGAAATCGCTGGCGTGCATGACCCTCTGCAGCACGGGGCCGTATTT
Source organism: uncultured Desulfovibrio sp. (assembly GCA_964635595.1). Taxonomy (GTDB): domain Bacteria; phylum Desulfobacterota; class Desulfovibrionia; order Desulfovibrionales; family Desulfovibrionaceae; genus Desulfovibrio. The sequence goes on along the minus strand of CAZWOT010000120.1, from coordinate 942 downwards.
TTCCAGATCGTCCGGGTGGACCAGCTCGAGCACCTTGTCGAACTCGGTGGGGAACTCCTCCTGGGTGTAGCCGAGCATGGAGAGATAACGCGGGGAGCAGCGGAACTGGTTGTCCGGCACGCTCCAGTCCCAGAGGCCGTCCTCGGTAGCCGCGATGGCGTTGAAGAAGCTCCCGGTCTCCACATCGTTTTCGTCGCCGGTGGTGGTCATTTCATGGGGCACGATCTGCATGGAGCCTATCATCTCGACGACGCGCCCTTTCTCGTCGTACTCGACCGCAGCCGCGTTGACGGCGAAGCGGCGGTACTTGCCGCTGGCTATGCGGTAGCGGAAGGAGTCGCTCAGGCGTCCTTCCCAACGTCCCTCGCTGAAGAGCAACTCATAGCGGTTCAGAAAGAACACCGCGTCCTCGGGATGGAGGCTCATCTGCAGCTGATCGAGGGAAATTTCCGCGATGTTCGGCTTTTCCACGCCCAGAAGCTCCATGGCCCGCTTGTCGAAGCGTATCAGGCGCTCGAGGGGCTTGAGGCGCCAGAAGCCGGGGAACTTGTCCCCGTCGTCGAGCGGATCGGTGGGCGAGCAGGAAGCATGGATGTGGATGCTGCCGATGACAAGCGTGACCATGCCGTTGCGCCTGCGGTCGACGACCGTCATGCGCGTGGAGATGATCATGCTGTCGAACGTGTGCGAGAAGCTGATGGTCGGCCCGCCTGCGCCGCGCAGAAAGCTCGAGAGCGAGGTCATCATGGCCAGACGCTCCTCGTGCGGCGTGTGGGCGCCATATTCCTGAATGCTGATGTACGGCTTGTCGCCAAGGGCAAGCTGCGAGCGCGCCCCCTTGCTCAGGTAGATCCTGTTGCCAAGGACGTCCCACTCGAAGATGCAGTCCGCCGAATTCAGCTGAATGACATGCGCGCGCGTTTCTTCGCAGTTGCCCATATG
>CAZWOT010000119.1:0-7515 GCA_964635595.1 uncultured Desulfovibrio sp. | reverse complement strand
CTAGATGTATATTCCAAAAAACATATTCTATTCACAGATGCTATTTTAACTTCACGTAATTACTCAGCACAAACGAAAGCCCACAGAGTCCCCTGTCGCGGATGACCCTGTGGGCAGAGAGAAAAGACCTGGCCTCGTTTTCGCCTAGCCGGCGTAAATTTGCATTTTCAAGGAGTGCAAATCATGCCCAACCAGGACATCATCCAGCAGGCGTTGGAAATAGCGCGTGCCCAGGCCGGGGTACGACCCATGACCGCCGCCGAGGTGGCGGCCTACGTCAACGAGGTCGCCCAGGCCCTCGAAAGCACCATAGAAGGCGACGGCTGTGCCTCTTCCCCGGCCATCGACCCCAAACGCTCCATTGGAGAGTCCTACGTCACCTGCCTCGAGTGCGGGAAGAAGTTAAGGAACTGCCCGTAAATTACTGCTTCAAGCCGAAGTGGAATGACGCTCGACTCGAATAGGCTCTCAGCCCCTCCTTTCCCAATTAATTTACGGACAGCGCCTAAGGTCATGACCATCCGCCACCTGAACACCCACGGCCTCACCGCCAAGGAATACAAGGCCAAGTGGGGCATCAAGAAGGAAGTCTCCCTCGCGGCCAAGGGCCTTGTGCGCATGCGCCGCAAGAAGATGCAGGAAATGCGTCTGCGGGAGCGCAGGGGCGCCAAGGAAGAATAGGAAGAATCGGAACAGCCAGGAACCTGCCCCGAAGTCGGGGCAAGGGACGAGCAACTTGAAAGGGGAGCGGCTTTGAGCCGCTCCCCTTCGTCGTCCCCGGCCGGCCCCGATGGCGGGCCGTTTCCTTTTTGCCATGAAGGACGAACCCAGGCCCCAGAGAGGCTGCCTAGCCCTTGTCCTGGGCGTCGTCTGCCCCGTCCGGCCCTGCCGCCGCGGCGAAGGCCTTGAGGGACACGGCCCGATCCATGCGAATCGCCGGCTTCCTGGGCATGTCCGCGCTCTCGTCCGCTTTTTCGGCATCCAGCCCGCCGTTCCCGGTCCTGTCGACCTCGGCCTTTCCGGCAGCTGCAGCCTGCGTCCCGCCGATCTGCGCTTCCTCGGCCTGCGTCTCCCCGGCCTGCGCCACCTCGGCCTCGGGGATTTCGCCGACGCCCTTTTCCGCAGCGTTGCTTGCCGCGGGCCCGGGCTTTGGTGCGGGTTTTGCCGCGGGGCTTTCCTGGGCAGTGCCCTTCACGGCAGTGCTCTTCTCGGCCACGTCGGCGGCAGTGTCCTTTTTGCGGGTGGTGCGGTTGACGGGAGAAAAGACAATTTTGGGCTTGCGCGTGACAGGCCTTGCGGACGTTTCGGGCGTGCCTTTCGATGTGCCGCCGCCAGTTTTGGCCGTTTCACCATCCTGCATGCCTGCGGACATGTCTTCGCTCTGAGCAGGAGTTTTCGCGGAATCTTCTTCTGGCTTTACATCAACATTTTCTTCAAGCTTTTCCTTGAATGTGTCCCGATTGTCCGGGATGTTCGACGCGTCCTGTTCCTCAAGCTCCGCTTCAGGATGTTCCCGGGGCTGTTCGGGCAGGGCGCCCTCGCCGGCCTTGCCGCCTTCCTCGCCTTCGTCGGGCGTTCCGGAAGCTGCTACGGCTTCTTCCTCGGGCGCCTGCAAGGTGCCGGCCGAAACCTCTTCCTCGGACACGCCTTCCGCCCCGGCGCCCTTGCCCCCGGCTTCGGCAGGGGCCATGTCGCCGGCCTTCGGGCCGCTGTCCCCGAGCCCGACCTCAAGCTCCGTCCCGGGCTTGTCCGCAGGCTCGTCTGCAAGATCGTCCTCGCCCGGCATGCGGATGTCGAGCGGGGCCGCGGGAGCGTCGCTTCTTCCCTCGCCGTCGGGCTTCATGAACTTCCTGAAGAGGCCCCTGACGCCAGCCGCCCGGCTTTCGGAACCTTCCTCGCCTTCGCCCTTCCCGCTCCTGTCGGACGCGAGGGAGGACACGGCGACCAGGGTCTTCACCAGGGCGGATATCTGCCCGGGGCCCGAGGCCGCCCGTTCCTTCAGGCCCATGAGCGCCGTCAGGGCGTGGTCGCAGGCGATGCCTGCGTGCGAGAGGCTCTCGGCGCAGTGGGTGGAGGTGGTGAGCACGCGCTCCTTGGGCTTGAGGGCCGTCTTCACGGCGTTTTTCAGATCCGCGGAGATCTGGGGCTCCATCACGGCCGCCTCGCCGCCGGCCCCGCAGCAGGGAAGATCGATGGCACGCCTTTCGCCGTCCAGCAACGGGGCCAGGGACGCCGCGAAGGCCTCGCGGGCACGGTCGTTGGCGGGATCGAGCAGATGGCGGCCCGTCAGATCGACATGGGCCTGGCCCATTTCCCGCAGCAGGGTGTAGACGGGATCGCAGGCGATGCCCATGGCCACGAGAAAGGCGTGGGTCGTGGGCGTGACCGTGTAGAAGCCGGTGATGCCCTTTTTGTCCATGACGGAGCGAAGCGCGTGCACCTTCTTTCTCGCCCCGGCCTCGAGACCGAGGTCCATGGCCCTGGCGCCGGGCTCGGCGATGACCACGCCCACGTTCCAGGAGCGCATTTTGCTCGCGAGCGCCAGCGCCGTTTGCGGCCAGGCGCAGCAGAAATCGGCGTCCAGAAGAAGGTTTCTGCCCGGGAGTGCCGTTTTCGTGAACACGCCGACCATCTTCTGCAGGGCCACGGTCTTGCCGTGGCCGGGACGCGCCACGCGGTTGCCGTGGCGGGCCACATGGGCCTTGCGCAGGGTGCGGGCGAGGTTCACGGCGTCGATGCCCTTGTGGCAGACCGCCGTGCAGGCCCCGCACAAAAAGCAGTGCCAGGCAAGCAGGGGCTTTTTCGGCAGATCGGCCAGATCCACCTTGTGCTTGTGGAGCATGGGGGAGACGTGGGTGCAGCGCCCGCAGTGGTCGCACTCTTCCACCATCGCCCTGGCCTTCTCCATTTCCTCCTGGCCCGAGGAGGCAAGCTCCTCCGCGTCCTTCCTGCGCTCGAAAAGCCTGGCGAGGCCGAATTTCGCAAGGCCGCCGGCCTTGGCTGCGCCGTCCTTTTCGTCCCTTTCGTCCGTCCCGCTCCCGCCCCTGGCGAGGGTCACGCGCCTGTTGTGGGGGACAACGTCCCCCTCCAGGTGGGCACGCTGCACGAGCGCGTCCACGGCCTCCTCGATGTTGGCGGACTCAAAGCCGCCGAAGCGGACAAAGTCCTCCCGCCCGAGGAAGATGCCCTGCACAAGGGAGGGTCCGGAGCCCTTGCCGGGCCTCACCGAGGAGCCGAACCAGCGAAGGGCGCGCTGGAGTCCCGGCACCAGGGCCGGAAGGCCGAAGCTGCCAAGAACGCAGCGCTCCCTTTCCATGCACTGCCACACGAACTCGTCGAAGCGCTCGGGCAAAAGGACGCCGGCCACGGTGAAGAGCACGACGCTTCCCTTGAGCTCCTTCACGGCGTCGTTGGCGCCGCGGATGTCGTCCGCGTGCACAACGACCGCGCCAAGAGCTCTCGCCTCGTCCTCGAGCTCCCTGGCCTTGGGCAGGAGCAGTGCCGCGCACTCGGCGCAGGACCTTGAGCGCACCCTGCGGATGGACTCGAGAAGGACCCTGGAGGCCGTCTCGGCCACGAGCACGACGCTCACGAGCGGCCTGCACAGGCTCTCGTGCGGCAAGGGCGGCAGGACCTCCGGATGGGGGGCAAAGCCCGTGAGCGCGAAGGCCAGATCCGCGCGAAAACGCAGGGCCCGCAAAAGCCCGCGCTCGAAACGCCTCTGGCCAAAGGGACTCTGGATGCCGACAACGCAGAAGGAGGGCTTTTTCTCGCCCATGAGCGGCACAAGCGACAGGCCCGACCTTTTCGCGGCCTCGACGGCACAGGCCAGAACCGAGCCGGAGACGAAGGGACTCGCCGCGCGAACGGCAAGCACCGTGCCCGCCCCCTCCTGAAAGCCGCGCCAGAAAAGCTCGCCCAGATCCGCCACCACGTCCGTCTCGGAAAAGCCGCCAAGGATGGTGCGCTCCCGGCCGTCCGCATCCCTGGCAAGGGACGCGTCCATGGAACAGACAAGCACCCGCAGGCCCTGGCTGCGGCCCTCCTGTGCGAGCCTCGCAACCAGGTCTTCCCCGGGAAGGGCAGCATTGGCTGCGCCCGCAACGTCCGTGCCGGCCTCTTCGGCCGCTCCCGCATCGTTTGCCCTCTCGCGCACGAGCACCACGAGGGTCTTGCCAAGGCTCAGGTTGTCGCGCTGGGGCCTTGTTTCCACGTGTTCCGCGTCGTCGTCCATGTCGATGTTCTCGAAGGCCGGACGCGGCTCGCGGAAGGCCTCGGAGGGCTTCACAAGGGCCTTGATGCTGTCCTCGCGCTCCTTTTCCACGCGCTTATGGAAAAGCGTGCGCAGCCAGAACAGGTAGAGGACAAAGAGGATGGTGCCGAACAGGCAGAGGACAAGCAGGGTGAACAGGCCCGCCTCCGCGGTGCCGAGCGCGATCATGGAGGTGCGGGCAAGAAGGATGGGCACCGCGGCGACGCAGAAGGACTTGGTGCGCATGCCGGCAAGGCCCAGGAGAAGGCCCGCGAGGATGACGGGGGCGTTGCAGACGAGCAGGACCACCTCGACAAGGAGGCAGTACTCGAGGGGCAGCACGGCCCTGCGGGAGAAGCCCTTGCCGGCCTGCCTGCGGGCCGCGATGAAGCGCCTCACCGTGCCCTGCAGAAGGCCTCTGGTGAGCGTGCAGACGGTGCCGCCCACGGCCGTGAGAGCATAGGTCGCAACCAGGATGCCGAACCAGAACCCGAAGCCGCCCACGGCCATGGTGATGGCCGTGTCCTCGGGGAAGAGGCAGAGCGCGAGCGCCAGGGGCAGAAGAACGATGGCGAACAGCGTCGAGAGCAACGGGGAGCCGTCGGCGAAGTCCGCAAGACGCCCCATCAGGAAGGGCGAGGTCAGACTCTCGCCCCTGCCCGTGAAAATGGCCAAGAACAGGACGGCCGCGAATATCAGGACGAATATGGCCGGTCGGACAAAGCGCTGCATGTTCCACCCCTGGCTGCCGGGTCACGCTTCACCGGTGCCGCAAGTCTTGGCGAGACTACGCCCTTTTTCCCGGCTGGCATCCCGCGGCTTTCGGGGATGCGCACGCAGGATGCAGGCCAGCGCCCGCCCTGCGGGAAAAAGGCGAAATTGAAGACGAATGCGGCGTGCAATCCGCAAATGCACGCCCCCGTCCTTCGCAAAAACGCCAAAAGACGGGTACGCTCCCGGATGCGGGGTGGCATGACCACCGTGGCCCAGGACCCCGTGTGGGGCCTGATGCGTTCAGGGCGCCTTGTTGATGCATCTTCATGGAGACGTCGCTCGTGCCTTTGCCGCATCGGGATCTGGAGTTGGCGCCGTGACGCAATGGCTTTTCTTGTACGTGGAAACAAGTGTTTTCGCAAGCGTTTATGGCCGCTCACGGCCGCCCGGACGCCCTTGATGCCAGGAAGGACGCATGGGCGTGCACAGAGCCTCCCTTCGGCCACAGGCTCAAGGAGAGCCCGAAGCCGGGGGACATGCAGGGCCTTGCCCACAAGCCCGGGCCGGGAATCACGAACGGGGCGTCCCGCCCAGGGAGGACCCTGCTTCCTGGTCCTCGTCCCATGAAACGAGGCGCGTCTGGCAGTAGGCCGTGGGTGCCCGCAGGGTGGGCAGAAAGCGCTCGAGCAGCACGCCGTCCACGGGCGGCACGTCCTGGCCGTAGGTGGCCCGCACGGCCAGGGTGGTGAACTGCACGGCCTTGTCCATGGCCAGCGAGAGCGAATCGCCCTGCACGAGGCACCCGGTGAGCACGGAGGCAAAGATGTCGCCCGTGCCCGGGTAGTGGGTCGGAATGTAGTCGCAGTCCACCCGCCAGAATCTGTCGATGCTCCTCTCGTAGGCGAGCACCCCGCTGTACTGCGGGCAGGGGCAGGTCTCGAGCGGCATGCTCGTGCCGACCACGACCTCGGGGCCGAAATCCGAGAGCGCCTTCAAGTACCGCTTGAGATCCCCGAAGGTATGCTCAGCATTGTAGTCGACGCCGAGGAGCAGGCAGACCTCAGTGAAGTTGGGGGTGATGAGCGAGGCCTTCTTGATGAGCCAGCGCATCTTTTCCACCATGGCCGTGGTCATGGTGGGATGCAGGACTCCGTCGTCGCCAAGCACCGGATCCACCACCGCGAGCCCGCCGTCCGCGAGCAGGCCCTCGATGCAGCGGGCAACACTCTCCATCTGCTCCGGGCAGGCCATGAAGCCCGAGTAGACGCCGTCGAAGAGCTCGCCCCTGGACTCCCAGTGGTCCAGCATGCGCACCATGTTGCCGGTCAGATCCAGAAAGGAAAAGCCGGAGGTTCCCACGGTCTGGGTGGAGAGGATGGCCGTGGGCAGGGGGACCGGCTGGATGCCCATGCAGGAGAGAATGGGAATGGCCGCGGTGAGCGACGTCCTGCCAATGCCGGAGATGTCGTGGATGGCCACGACGCGGGGGATGGAATTACGCAAGAAAGCGCTCCTCCTGGAAGATGCGGGGGTGAACGAAATTCTGCCGGCGGGGAAAGGCTGCAAAAAACGCCAGGGACACGGGCCGGAAAAGACTCGGCGCAAGGCAAGAAATGTGGCCTCCTCGCGCCGCCCCCTACATATACCCAGGCGGCGGTGCATGGCAACCTAAACTTTTCTGAGAAGGACACAGCCCTCACCTGATCTCCGCAATTTTTTGACCCCATCAAAGTTGGGTATTTCGCACAATTTATTAGCGAAATGCCCAACTTATTTATTGCCAAAATTCGGTAAATATTGTAGCCATCTGTAAGTTCTTAAGACACCGTAATCACGAGGTAATTTCTATGGGCCATATCTACCGAAACCTCAAGCCGATCCCTGTTCCAAATGACTGCTATGTCGCCCCGAACAAAAAAAGGGTCCACCGCTATTTCTACCTGAACGGCAAACGCAAGTATCACGTCGTCGGCTACATCACCGACGACGGCATGATGCTCCCCAACGATGTCTACAGGACGCTCTACCCCAAAGAATGGAACGAGGCCTATGGCGAGTCGGTTCCTGCCGCCCACAAGCTCAAGGCAGGCATGTACGGACTCACTCTCGGAATCGGCTTGCAAACAGGGCTCTATCCCGCAATTCAAGAGGCATTTGGTCCGCACAACGGGAACATCATCATGGATCTGGCCATGTATCTCATTGTGAACCACAGCAATGCCATGAAGCATTTCCACGAATCAATGAAGGCAAACGTCCTCTTCTCCAGAAACGCGTGGAGCCCATCCTTCATCTCCAAATTTCTCTCCACGGAGATGACCGACGAACATGCCTACCGTTTCCGCGACCTATGGCTCAAAAAGTGCGCACAGGAAGGCAGGAGACAAGTATGGCTCTGCATCGACGGCTCAAACGTCGACTGCCAGGCCCAAAAGTCGAATCTTGCCAAGTTTGGGGTATCCGTTCAGGGGGTAGCTATCTCCATCCCCATTTTAGCTCGTGCCTCGAGAGCCAGTTGCTTCAGTTCAGAATAGCGTGAGAGGTCCTCG
>CAZWOT010000118.1:0-7680 GCA_964635595.1 uncultured Desulfovibrio sp. | reverse complement strand
ACGCGAGAGCGGCCCAGATCTTCGCCGACGCCTACAGCAAGAACGAGGACTTCTACGCCTTCCAGCGCTGGCTCGAGGCCATGCGCACCTCCTTCAACGAGAATTCGAAGATGGTGCTCTCGAGCCCCGAGGCCCTCTTGAAGCGCCTCAAATAGTCTTTTCGGGGGTCCGGGGACTTTTGCCCCCGGGCCCCCTTTCTCGAGTTCGGACGGTCAACGAATGAGACTTTTTGCAAACGCGTTCGGGAAAGGTGCCTCCATGCGGGGTGCCTTTCTCTTTTTGCTTTTGGCGGCGCTCGTCCTGTCCGCCTGCGCAAGCCGGGACAAGGGCGTCATCGAGGAGGCGAGGGCCGAGGAACCGGCTCCGGCTCCTGCAAGCGACACGACCCTGCCGACAGCTCCCGTGGCCCAGGAGTCCCCGCAGGCCGCTTCGGCCGGGACTGCCGCCCAGGTCCCGACGCCCCAGGCCCTTGCCCCGCAGTGGCAGGATCTGCAAAGGCGTCTTGCCGCGAAGGGCCTCAAAGGCCCCGAGGTGGACGCGCTTTTGGCCACCCTTGGTCCCAAGACGCCCTCGCCCATGGGCCGCAAGATGCTCGAGCTCTACCGCCGCGATTTCATGCCCAGGTCCTCGAAGCCGAAGACGCCGTCCGGCGCCGTCTACAAGGGCGTTGTCACCGAGGCCAACGCGACCCTTTGCCGCAACTTCATCGCGGGCAACAGGCAAGCCTTCGACAGGGCCTACGAGCGCTACGGCGTGCCCCCGTCGGTGGCGGCCTCCCTGCTCTTTGTCGAGACGCGCCTTGGCACGGTCCTGAAGGACGTGCCGGAAAACGCCCTGCAGACGCTGGCGAGCATGGCCGAGAGCCGCGACAAGTCGGACATCGCCTCCTATCTTGGCAAGATGCCCGGCCACGAGAAGCACAACGACTGGTTCAGGAGCACCATGACCAAGCGCGCCGACTGGGCGTTGAACGAGACGAAGGCCCTCATCGCCTACATGATCGCCAACAACGTGCAGCCCGAGGATCTGCCCGGCTCCATCTACGGGGCCATAGGCCTGTGCCAGTTCATGCCGAGCAACATCGTGCCCTACGGCGTGGACGGCAACGGGGACGGCGTCATCAACCTCTACGACGCCGACGACGCGGTGGCGAGCCTCGCCAACTATCTCGCCAAACACGGCTGGAAGCGCGGCCAGGATCGCGCGGCCAAGCACAGGACGCTCATGCGCTACAACAAGTCCGTGCGCTACGCCAACACCATCCTTGCCCTGGCGGACGTGGTGGACGGCAAGGCTTCTCCCGAAGCGGCCACCCAGGCAGCGGCAAAGACCAGGGCTGCGCCAAAGGCCAAGCCCAGGCCCCTTGTGGAGACCAGCGGCACGCCCAAGGTCCAGTAGAGGCTCCTCCGCACTCTCCAACGAAAGCCGCAAGGCAAAATCAAGCAGCCCATCCCAAGGAGCACCCCTTGTCCTTTTCCGAGACCTGGACCCTTTTTGACGGCAAGACCGTCCAGCCGCTGGACAGAGCGGCCTGCGCCGCGGCCCGCGCCCGCATCGACAGCCAGGCAAAGCCCCTGCGAAGCCTTGGGCGCCTCGAGTCGATAGCGGAACGTCTTGCCGGCATGCGCTATCCCATGGACATCGATCCGGCCCGCGTCTTTACCGTGGCCGGCGATCACGGGGTGGCCGAGGAGGGCGTCTCGCTTTTCCCCAAGGCCGTGACGCGGCAGATGGTGGAAAACTTCCTTGCCGGGGGTGCCGGCGTCAACGCGCTTACCCTTGCCTGCGGCATGCAGCTCGAAGTGGTGGACGCGGGCTGCGAGGGCGGTCCCTTTGGAGCTGGCGTGATCGACGCCCGCCTTGGCGACGGCACGGCCAACATGGCCAGAGGCCCCGCCATGAGCATGGATACCTGCGTGAAGGGCCTCAAAAACGGCATCAAACTGGCCCAGGACGCCGTGCAGGGAGGCTGTCGCTGTCTTGCCATAGGCGAGATGGGCATCGCCAACTCGACCCCTGCCACGGCCCTCTACGCCTGGCTCCTGGACATGGACCCGTCCGTGGTGGTGGGCCCGGGCACCGGCATCGACGAGAAGGGCATGGTCCACAAGGCCAACGTGGTGAGAAGGGCCATCGAGGTGAATGCCGAAGCCCTTGGGCCAGGGGAAAATCCCGACCCCGTGCGGGCGCTTGCCTGCCTTGGCGGCTTCGAGATCGTGACCATGGCCGGCATCGTGCTTGGCGGGGCGCTTTGCGGCGTGCCCGTGCTCGTGGACGGCTTCATTTCCTCTTCGGCCTATGTGGCGGCCGTGCTCGCCTGCCCCACGGCCGCTGAATACTGCTTCGTGGCCCACGCCTCCACCGAGCCGGGTCACGTGGCGAGCATGGAGAAGCTCGCAGGCAGGCTCGCAGAGACCTTCCATGGCGCCGAGCTCACAAGACCCCTGCTGGATCTCGGCTTCCACCTTGGCGAGGGCACGGGGTGCGCGGCCGCCTTTCCGCTTCTGCGCGGGGCCGTGAGCATCTACAGGCACATGGCGACCTTTGGCGAGGCAGGCGTCTCCACCTCCGACGGCGCTTCTTCCTTCGAGGTCGGATAGACGCTCCCGCCGCCCTTCCTTTCGACAGACACCCAACCGATAACGGCCTTGCCCATGAGCACGGAACTTGCTGCACAAACCCTCGAGACCCTGCCCGAAGAGACCGGGCCTTTGCTTTTGGCCGAGCATGTGCGCAAGGAGTACCCCGTCCGCACAAAGGACGGCGTAAAGGGCCTTCTGGCCGTGAACGACATCTCGCTCACCGTGGCAAAAGGCGAATGCCTGGGGCTCGTGGGCGAGTCCGGCTGCGGCAAGTCCACCCTGGGGCGGCTCTTGTGCGGTCTCGAGCTGCCGACGTCCGGCACCGTCCTTTTCGACGGGCAGCCCCTTCCTCTGGCGCGCCCGTCCTCGCCGGTCATAGGCCGCCTGCAGATGGTCTTCCAGGACCCCTTTTCCTCGCTCGACCCGCGCATGCGGGTGGGCAAAAGCGTTGCCGAAGGTCTTCTCACCAGGGGCTATCGCCTGCGCGAGCATCTGGACGCAAAGGCCGTCAAGGAGCGCGTGAGCTACATGTTTGCCTGCGTGGGCCTTGTCGGCATGGAAAACCGCTATCCCCACGAGTTCTCGGGAGGCCAGAGACAGCGCGTGGCCCTGGCCAGGGCCTTTGTGACCATGCCGGACGTGGTGGTCTGCGACGAGCCCGTCTCGGCACTCGATGCCTCGGTGCAGGCGCAGGTTCTGAACGTCATGCGCGAGCTTCAGGAAGAGCAGGGCATAGCCCAGGTCTTCATCTCCCACAATCTGGCCGTGGTGGGCTTCATGTGCACGCGGGTGCTCGTGATGTATCTGGGCGAGATTGTGGAGGAGCTCGCCTCCGACGATCTGCTGGACGCCGCCCACCCCTACACGCGGGCGCTCTATCGGGCCATGCCCACCTTCCATGGCAAGAAGCGCGAGCTCGAGGTTCTGCACGGCGAGCTCCCGTCTCCGCTCTCGCCGCCCTCGGGCTGCCACTTCCACCCGCGCTGCGAGAAGGCCATGGACATCTGCCGCACCACAAGGCCCGAATGGAAGGTCCTCTCTTCCACCCGCAGGGTGCGCTGCCACCTCTACGACTGATCAGGCACGTCTGGCCGCATGAGCCGACATGGCGGCCGCAAGCGGCACAAGTTCGCTTTTGGGCGCATGCCCGAAACAAAAGCCCCGAAAGATCCTTGAGCGGTCTTTCGGGGCTTTGTCCTATCTTGTGGTCCAGAAGGCCAGGCCTTCGTTCCCGGGCCAGTCTTCTTCCTGGGGCTGCTCGCCGGCAAACTCGCCTTGAGGGAAGGCGGGAGCGCCCAGAAGCCTTGTCTCGATGGCGTTCAAAAGCGGCTTCAGTCCCTCGCCCCTGGCAGCCGAGACATGCAGGGCGTGGGGCAGGGCGTCGCCAAGCTCGGCTCTTGCCGCCAGGGGCACCATGTCCCACTTGTTGAGCACGAGCAGGCGGGGAACTTCCGCAAGACCCAGGGTCTCCAATATGGTCTCCACCGACTCCATCTGGGGAAAGAGGTCCGGGTGGGAGGCGTCGGCCACGTGCACGAGGAGATCGGCGCTGTCGAGCTCCTCGAGCGTCGCCTGGAAGGCCTCCATGAGCTCCTCGGGGAGATTGCGGATGAAGCCCACCGTGTCGGCCAGCACGATTTCGCGCTCGGCCGGAAAGCGCAGGCGGCGCGTGGTCGTGTCCAGGGTGGCGAAGAGCTTGTCCTTCGCGAGCACGTCCGAGCGGGTGAGGGTGTTCAAAAGCGTGGATTTTCCGGCGTTGGTGTAGCCCACAAGAGCCGCCAGCGGAATGCCGCTTCTCGAGCGGTTGCCGCGGGCGTAGGAGCGCTGCCTGCGCAGGTTGTCCAGTTCCTTGCGAAGGCGTCCCATGCGCTCGCGGCTGCGGCGCCGATCTATCTCGAGCTTGGTCTCGCCCGGGCCCCTGCCGCCTATGCCGCCCATGAGGCGGTCCATGGCCCTGTTCTTGCCGGTGAGGCGCGGGAGCATGTACTTGAGCTGGGCCAGCTCCACCTGCAGCTTGCCGGCTCTCGTGACGGCATGCTGGGCAAAGATGTCCAGGATGAGCTGGGTGCGGTCGAGCACCTTGCGCTCGGTGATGTCCGCAAGATTGTGCAGCTGGGCAGGGAGAAGCTCTCCGTCGAAGACGAGGGTGTCCGCGCGCCCCTGCAGGGCCAGCACCTCGAGCTCGGCCATCTTGCCGCGGCCCAGGATGTGGCGCGGGTGCACGTCCCTGGTGCGCTGGATCATGCGCCCGCACACGGCAAGGCCCGCGGTCTCGGCCAGGGCCGCGAGCTCGTCCAGGTGGCTTTCCTGGACGACACGGGGCGCCTTGGAGACCGAGACCAGCACGCAGCGGTTTGTCAGCTGGGAGTCGCGCCCGTCCGAGGAGACGCGCGCAAGTTCTTCCTCGAGGGCCAGGGCGCCTTCCTGCAGATCCGACTTCGTGTCGTGCCAGGGCCGCATGGGCTCGACGCGGTAGGGCGTCTCGGCATTCGGGGGAAGGAGCTGGGCGCTTTGCCACTCGAGCGGGGCCCCGTCGCGGGCGACCGTGAGGGCGACGATGCTGTCGAGGCGCAGGAAGAGCATGTCCATCAGGTCTTCCTCGCTCAGGCCCTCCTTGCCAAGGTGCGTGTGCAGAAGGCGAAGGCCCCTCAGACGCGTCGTTGCGGTGCGCTGGCGGGAAAGCTCCGGGATGTAGATGCTGTCGGCCTTGCCCACGATGACCATGGACACGCGCCCGCGGCGATCGACGAGAAGCCCTATCTGGCGCTCGAGGGAGCGCGAGAGCAGGGCGAGCTCCCGTGCCTGGTCGGCCGTGAACACGTCGCCCTCGGGGAACTTGCGTGCGTAGAGACGCTCAAGCCCCTTGAGCTGGCTTGGGCTCAGGCCCTGCAGATTGCCGTCGACCTTTGGAATGGCGGGACTCCTGTCGTCTGGCCGTCTGTTCCTTTCCCTGCGGCCCTGTTTCCCTCTACGGCCTTATGTAGGACGTGATGAGCGCGTCGTAGCGCGAGGTCGCGTCGAAGGCGCGGGAAGCCATGCGCTGGCGGAAAAGGAGGCTCGAGCGCATGCCGTTTTCCTGCAGGTCCTCGATGGCCGGCTGGTACCACTCGGTGCCGGGCAGAACGAGGATGGAGTGGAAGTTCTTGGCGGCCGCGCGGATGAGACAGGGACCGCCGATGTCGATCTCCTCGACGGCCTGCTCGAGCGAAAGGCGCCTCGCCACGGCGCCGGCGAAATTGTAGAGGTTGACGCACACGAGATCGAAGGGCTCGATGCCCATCTCCTCAAGGACCTTCATGTGCTCTTCCGAGTCCTTGTTGGCGAGGATGCCCGCGTGGATGTGGGGATGCAGGGTCTTGACGCGCCCGCCCAGGATCTCCGGGAAGCCCGTCACCTCGCTCACCGACTTGACCGGAAGCCCGCCCTCCTCGAGGGCCTTCAGCGTTCCTCCCGTGGAGACGAGCTCCACGCCGTTTTTCACCAGAAATCCGGCAAAATCCACGAGGCCCGTCTTGTCGGTGACGCTCAAGATGGCCCGCCGGATGGGAAGAAAGTCCATATGGTTCTCCTGACTCGTTGGGAATGGCCCCGATCCGCCATGTCGCGGCGTGCGGGAACCCTTGAAGCAAGGCCGGTGCGGCAAAAATCAATATGGCACGAACGTGCCCGAATGGCAAAAGGAAATTGCCGGGTGGACTGGCAACAAAAACAGGCTGAAACTGGCCGTGCAGGGGCTTTCGAGAAGGACATGGCCGAGTCCCCAGGGAGACAGCCCCAAAGGGGCGGTCGAAATTCAAATTGCGGGAAATCGGGCCCTTGTGCTAGGGAATTTGTCGCAATGGAGCCGGATTGCGCTCAGAGAGCACGGATCGGGACAAACCCAACACGAGAAGAACCTGGAGCAAGCAATGGCAGTGGACACCAAACGCGAGCAGGAACGCGCGGAGCTCTATCGCGGGATCTGGAATATCGCCAATGATCTTCGCGGCAGCGTGGATGGCTGGGATTTCAAGAACTTCGTCCTGGGGATGCTCTTCTACCGCTATATTTCCGAAAACCTCACGGCCCACATCAATCAGTGGCAGCACGAAGGCGGGGAAACGGATTTCAACTATGAAACCATGCCCGACGAGAAAGCCGAGACAGCCCGTGAGGCCCTTGTCAACGCCAAGGGATTCTTCATTTTGCCAAGCGAGCTCTTTGCCAATGTGTGCGCACGGGCCGCAGACGACGAGAACCTCAATGTGACGCTCGATCAGATTTTCAAGAACATCGAGGCATCAGCTGCCGGCACGGACAGCGAGCGGGACATGAAGGGGCTTTTTGCCGACATAGACACGGACAGCAACAAGCTTGGCAACGACGTCCCCGGCCGCAACGCAAAGCTCGTCAAGCTCATGTACGGCATACGGGACATGAAGCTTGGCAACGGCAACTATCAGGAGAACTCCATAGACGCCTTCGGGGACGCCTACGAGTTCCTCATGAGCATGTATGCCTCAAACGCCGGCAAGAGCGGCGGCGAGTTCTACACGCCCCAGGAGGTGTCCGAACTGCTCGCGAGAATCACTACTGTCGGCAAGACCGAGGTCAGGCGCGTCTACGACCCTGCATGCGGCTCCGGCTCGCTGCTTCTCAAGTTCGCGAAGATTCTCGGGGCCAAGAACGTCCACAACTTCTTTGGCCAGGAAATCAACGTCACGACCTACAACCTGTGTCGCATCAACATGTTCCTGCACGACATAGGCTACCACAAGTTCGACATTGCCCTGGGGGACACGCTGACCGACCCGCAGCACTGGGATTTCGAACCCTTTGACGCCATCGTCTCCAATCCGCCGTACTCGATCAAATGGGAAGGGGACAACAACGCGACCCTGATCAACGACCCGAGATTCGCTCCCGCGGGCGTCCTTGCCCCAAGCTCCAAGGCCGATCTGGCTTTCGTGATGCACTGCCTTTCGTGGCTCTCCACCGATGGCACCGCGGCCATAGTCTGCTTTCCGGGCGTCATGTACCGGGGCGGCAAGGAAAAGACCATCCGCAAGTATCTTGTCGACAACAACTTTGTCGACTGCGTGATTCAGCTGCCAGACAA
>CAZWOT010000117.1:0-7795 GCA_964635595.1 uncultured Desulfovibrio sp. | reverse complement strand
CCCCCCAAACTTGGCCATCTTGCGCCGATGCCCCTTGGAGGGCGGACGCAGGCGCAGGTCACGAAAACCGCACCAATCGGACAAAAAGAAAATAATGACGCTGTACACTGTACGGGAAATTGCCGGCAAGCTCCCCAGGCCTTTTCGAGAGGATATGTGCCCAATTGTTGCCCAGAACTCTCAAAAGCCTGCCACCAACCTGCCAACACAGCAGAATATTTTGTAAAACCGGAAATTGCGCCGGGTGTTACTTTTTTCGATTTTGTGTTACTCATCGCTTTCATCAAGGCGGGCGGCCGTCCTTGGGGCCTCCCGCTCCCGACAGGACGCGAACGACCTAAATCGCCCCCGGCCTGCACCGCGTCCATGCCGGACACATCACCGAAATCTCCCCGACAAATCCCCGAAAAATCATCGTCCCCAAATCCTCTTCTCCCAAATCTTCTTCTCCCAAATCCTCTTCACAAAGGAGCCATTCCCCCATGCCCCACGCTCTCGGCAAAACCCTGTGCTCGGCACTTGGCTTTTCGGCACTTGTCTTCTCGGCCCTCCTTCTTCCCCAGACCGCCCTTGCCCACTTCGGCATGGCCATTCCCGAGCGGGACATCGTGGAGGACAGGAAGGACGCGAACGTGAACGTCCTCTTTGCCTTTGCCCATCCCATGGAAATGCAGGGCATGAACCTCGAGAAGCCGAAGGTCTTCGTCCAGGACGGCGAGGGCAAGAGGACCGAGCTCGAGCTCAAGGAAACCGTCTTCCTCGACCACAAGGCCTGGAGCGGCACCCATCATGCCGCCCGTCCCGACATGACCCGCATCGTCATGGAGCCTTCGCCCTACTTCGAGGAAGCCGAGGACTGCTTCATCATCCACTACACCAAGGTTCACGTGGCGGCCTATGGCGACGAGGAAGGCTGGGACGAGCCCCTTGGCCTCAAGACGGAAATCGTTCCCCTCACCCGCCCCGTGGGCAACTGGGCGGGCGGCGTCTTCCAGGGACGGGTGCTGCTGGACGGCACCCCCGTGGCCGGATGCGACGTCGAGGTCGAGTACTTCAACGAGAAGAAGGCCGTGGAGCCCGCAAACGCCCATCTCGTGACCCAGGTGGTCAAGACCGATCAGGACGGCGTCTTCACCTTCGTCTGCCCCATCCCCGGCTGGTGGGGCTTTGCCGCCCTCAACACCGCCAGCGAGCAGATGGAGCACAAGGGCGAGAAGAAGGACGTGGAGCTTGGCGCCGTGCTCTGGACGCGCTTCGAGGCCCTGCCCGGCAAGTAGCCAATCTTGCTCTGTCCTGCCGGCCATGGTCGGCTCCCGACTTCAATCTCCTCCCCCATCAAAACCGTCAGCAGCACTTGAAGACTCTTCATGCTGCCCCGGGGGCGAAAGGCGCTCCCGGGGCATGATGAGGGCACAGGGCCGTCAAGGCCCGAGCACACAAACAAGGAAGGACACGTCATGCATATTTCCGAAGGAGTTCTCTCGCCGCAGGTTCTCGCATCGGGTGCTGCCCTTGCCGCCATCGGCGTGGGACTCGGCCTTCGCGCGCTCAAAAACGAGCGCCTCGTGACGGCCTGCCTCCTCTCCTCGGCCTTCTTCGTGGGCTCGCTTGTCCACGTGCCCCTCGGCCCCGGCAACGTCCACCTGATCTTGAGCGGCCTTTTGGGGCTCATCCTGGGCGTTGCGGCCTTCCCGGCCGTGTTCGCGGCGCTTTTGCTGCAGGCCGTTCTCTTCGGCTTCGGCGGGCTCACCACCCTCGGGGTCAACACCTTCACCATGGCAGCTCCTGCGGTTCTCTGCGCCTGGGCCTTTGCGCCCCTTGTGCGAAAGGGAGGCAAAAGCCGCCTTCTGGGCGCCTTTTTGACGGGCTCGCTCGCCATTGCGGGCTCATCTCTCCTGACGGCCCTGGCGCTTGCCTTCACCGACGAGGGCTTTCTCCTCTCGGCAAAGCTTCTCGTGCTTGCCCACGTTCCGGTCATGATCATCGAGGGGCTCTTGTGCGCCCTGGCCGTCTCCTTCCTCGCCAGGGTGCGCCCGGAGCTTCTGGAGCTTTTCGACGGCCGCGGGACACGGCCCGAAGGCCCCGCCTCCCTGTCCGTGCAGGCGTCCTGACAGGGGCCAGGCCCGAAAAGCCTCCCGACACGGTTTCCCGTCCTGTCCCCAAAACCCCGAGGAACACCCGGATGCACATTCCATTCCCCCATCTTTTTGCCATCGGTCGGGCGTCTTCTTCGAAGCTTGTCCTCCCCCTTCTTCTCGCCCTCTTCACCCTGTGCCTTTCGGCAAACGCCCATGCCCACCGGGTCAACGTCTTTGCCTTCGTGGACGCGGACACCATCAGGGTCGAGGCGAGCTTTGGCGGCGGCACAAGGGTGAAAAACGGCCTTGTGGAGGTGAAAGACGCCGCCACGGGCGCGGTGTACGCCTCCACGAGAACCGCCGAGGACGGCACGGCGGCCGTCGAGATTTCCCAAAAGATGCGCGAGGCAAAAGAGGGCCTGCACGTTCTCCTCAACGCCGGCGAGGGCCATCAGAACACCTGGCCCATCTCACGCGAGGAGCTGGGAGCAGGCCCAACGGGCGCAAGTGCACCTGCGCCGTCCACCCCGTCGGCCGATGCCGTGCCTGCCAGCGGGTCCGCGACACCTGCGGCAAACACCGCCCAAACGAACGAGGCTGGCGCACCTCATGCGGAAAAATCCGCCCTCGCCCTCGAAATGCTCTCCGAGGAGGAGCTGGCGCGGATCATCGACGCCCGCCTCGAGGAAAAGATAGCCCCCTTGCGGCACATGCTGACCGAAAGCGTTGCCTCAGGGCCGAAGCTTTCCGAAATTGTCGGCGGCATTGGCTGGCTCCTGGGCCTTTTCGGCGTCTGGGCGCTCGCACGACGCAAGTCTTGAGATATTCCTTCAGACCAGGGACAGAGGAGAGAAGTGATTGGCGGCAGAGAGTGCCATGAGCGCCAGAGGGCTTTGCGCCCTTGAACCGAGGGTGCGGGCTTTCTCGGCTCTTGTCCTCTGCGTGGTCCTTGCCTGTCTTGCGTCCCTTCACGGGGCGCTTGCGGGGCTTTTTGCAGGTATCCTGCTTGCCCTTCTGGGCGGTCTCGACCTTGCAGAGACGAAACGGCGCCTTTGCGCCGTCAACGCCTTTGTTCTCTTTCTCTGGCTCACGGTGCCCTGGTCCGTGCCGGGCGAAAGCGTCCTTGAACTTGGGCCCCTCGACGTGACGCGCGAGGGCGTGCGGCTTGCCCTGCTAGTGAGCCTCAAGTGCAACGCCATTGCACTCGTCTTTCTGGGGCTTTTGGGGCGCATGTCCCTGCCGGTTTTCGGAGATGCCCTTCGGGGCCTGCATGTTCCGAACAAGCTGACGCTTCTTGTCCTCTTCACCTGGCGCTACGTGCACGTGCTTGCCGCCGAGTGGAAAACGCTTGTTACCGCGGCCCGTCTGCGCGGCTTTGCGCCCGCGACCAGCCTGCGCACCTACGCAGCATACGCCAATCTCCTCGGCATGCTCTTCGTACGCGCCCTGGACCGCTCGAAACGCGTCTGGGAAGCCATGTGCCTGCGGGGCTTCGACGGGCAGCTCAAAAGCCTCGCGACCTTTCGGGCAGGACGCCGCGATCTTTTCTTCCTTGTCTTTCTCGTTCTTTTCGCCGCGGGCCTTGTTCTTTTCGACCTTGCCCTCCCCGTCTGAAGAGCCTTGGGCGCAGGTCTTGCCGGCCCCAAAGACGGGCCTTTGGAAAGCGGCCCCGCCTGTGGTAGAAGCAGGCCCCGGGCGACAGACCCCTGCCCGACTCCTTCGAGCCAATCTTTCCGAACATACCTTTCCGACCGCATCGAGATCCCGCATCCATGCCAGCCCTGCTCGCGCTTGAGGACATCCGCTTTGCCTATCCCGGTCAGGCTCCCGTTTTCGAGGGCATGTCCCTGTCCGTGAACGAGGGCGAGCATCTGGGCCTTTTCGGCCACAACGGCGAGGGGAAGACCACCCTTTTGCGGCTCATGACGGGCCTCGAGACGCCCCAGAACGGCCGCGTTCTCCTGGACGGACAGGAAGTCGCCACCGAGAAGGACTGGCAGGCAGCCAGAAGGAAGGTGGGCTTCGTCCTCCAGCAGGCCGAGGACATGCTCTTTTCCCCCACGGTTCTCGAGGACGTGGCCTTTGGTCCCCTGAACCTGGGCCTTGCGAAGGACGAGGCAAGGGAAAGATCCCTCGCTGCGCTTGAAAACCTCGGCCTTGCGGGCTTCGGGGATCGCCCTGCACACAAGCTCTCCGGAGGCGAGAAGAAACTCGTTTCCCTGGCCTGCGTGCTTGTCATGGAGCCCAGCCTCATCCTCTTCGACGAGCCCTCGGCAGGCCTCGACCCCTTTTCGGTGGAGCGCCTGTGCGAGGTGGTGGCCGCGCTTCCCCGGGCGCGCGTCACGGTCTCCCACGATCGGCGCTTTCTCGAGCGGGTCTCGGAAGGCTACCTCACCATCGAAAAGGGCAAGGTCGTCCGCGTCCCGGACTGCCGGGCCTTTTTCTCCTGAACGCCTGCGCCCGGACAGTATTTCCCGCGCCTGTGCATCCTGCAGGCAAAAAGCCTCCATGGGCCCGATCGGGCCCAAAATCGTTCCTTGACAAAGCGGGTGCCTTTGGCTAGTAGAAGGCCGCACTTGGCTTCGTAGCTCAGTCGGATAGAGCGACTGCCTCCTAAGCAGTAGGCCGCGTGTTCGATTCACGCCGGGGCCACCATATTGCCAACAAGGCCCTTCAAGAATGTCCGTTCTTGCAAGGGCCTTTTTGTCGCGCACGGCGCACCCTGCTGCCGGCACTTAAGCCCGGACAACACCAGGCGCCCGAGGTCACACGCCCTTGTCCATTTCTGCCCCCCGTCACACGCCCCTTGCTTCGCGCCCGGCAACGCATCCGGCCGCACATCTGTCCTGGCTTCTTGCCGCCTTCCTTTTGCTCATCCTTGCCGGCTGCTCCTCGAAGCAGCCTGCGGTCATGCCCGAACCGGCTCTCAAGCCCTTCACCCCCTCGGGTCCGGCCGTGACCATGGACGAGACGAAGGAGACCTTCCTTGCCAGCATCCAGCCCCAGAACCAGGAGCTCGACTCCTGGAGGGAGCTTGGGCCGACCATCAGCAAGTCCCTGCGCTACGTGAAGACAAGGCCCCAGGAAGCCTATGCCGTGAACCGTCCGGGGCTGAAGGTGAAATGGGCCGAGCTCAAGGCCACGCTCGAGACCCTGCACGAGCTTCTGCCCGAGCTCGACAGCAATCCGAAGCTTTTTGGCGAGAAGTTCAAGTGGGTGCCCATCAAGGGCGGCATCAAGTACTCGGCCTACTACGAGCCCACCATGCGGGCCTCGCGCAAGAAGAAGGGCCCCTACACCCAGGCCATATACGCCCGGCCGCCGGATCTCTCCGCCTATCTCAAGCGCCATGGCCGCTACCATTCGCGGAAGATGATAGACGGACCGAAGCAGGTGCTCGCCGGCAGGAACCTCGAACTGGCCTGGGCAGACCCCATCGACGTCTACTTCCTGCACATCCAGGGCCACGGCAAGCTCGTCTTCGACGACGGGACCACGGCCTACCTCAACTACGCGGGCCAGAACCGCCACGACTACCGCGCCTCTGGCCGCCTCATCCGCAAGCACGGCTTCAAGCTCTACAGCGGCGACATCAACGAGCAGAAACAGTGGTTCAGGGACCATCCGGAGGAGATGTACAACATCTTCTTCGACAACCCCTCCTACGTCTTCTTCCGCTACTCCACCCGCGGCGCCGTGGGGGCCATCAACCAGTCCGTGGACGACTATCTCTCCCTGGCCGTGGACAGGACCTACCTGCCCATGGGCGGCATCATCGCCTACGCCGTCAACTCGCCCGATCCGAAGTTCGGGACCTTCCCCCTGCGCGGCATAGGCTTTGCCCAGGACACGGGCGGGGCCATCAAGCGCGACCGCATCGACATCTACGCGGGTTCGGGAGAGCGGGCCGAATACATTGCAAGCAACCTCGACGCCAAGGGCCCGGCCTGGCTGCTCTTGCGCAAATGAGGCAAAGCGGGCACTTTTGAAAAGGCATCCATGCCGCATCATCCTCGCATCACCGCCGCATCCCGCCTCCCTTGGGGCTGCGCGCAAACGGCAGGCTGGACAAAAACGGATTTGATGACAGCAAAAGGACGCACCCAAAGCCGCAAGGAGCGAGCCAACACATGCAGGATCTGAAACAGATTGTCTTGAGCTACCACAGGACCAGGGGCATCGAGCCGCGCGTGGCCCATGGCGTCTTCGGCGGCGTCGCCGCCAACGGGGTGGAGCTCGAGTTCTTCACCGAGAGCGAGGACCTGACGGGCTCGGAGGAATACGTCTACGACGAGCGCGGCAACGTGATCGAGTCGAGCATGAACCTGGACGAGCCGGCAAAGCGGAAGATCGTGCGCACCATCCACACGCGCATCTACATGAACCGCCAGGCCGCCCGAAACATGATCAACTGGCTCTCCGACCTTCTGGACGGCCTGGACGCCGACGATCGCGCCGTGGTGGAGGAGGACGAGTTCGAGGGCATCGACAAGTCCCTCATCTACTCGAAGACCCGCCAGTAGCGGCACGCGAAATTTCACGCTGCAGAGTTCATGCTGCAGGGTTCATGCTGCAGGGTTCATGCTGCAGGGTTCACATTGCAGGGAACTGGAGACCGCAGGATGCGTCCCGCGGTCTCTTTCATTTCGCCGGGGCAAAAAGAAACTTGAAAGGCCCGGCGCGAAGACGCTTCCGGACCTTTTCCTCCGGTTCCTTGCTCCCCGGCCCTTCAAGAGAAAGCGCCCTGTCCCGAGCAGGGCCCATTCATCCCGCTCGCAGGACGGCCTTGACCACCTCGTCGGGCGTCGCACACATATAATCGGCGTGGTCCACCTCGCCCGGACCGGCGTACCCCCAAGCTGCCGCGGCCGTGGCAAGGCCGAGCTTCCTGGCCGAGTCCACGTCCTCGCGGCGATCGCCCACCATGAGGGTGGAGGCGGGCTCGGCTCCCCCAACCTCGAGGTCGCGCTCGATGACCTGGAGCTTGCCGCGCACGGGACCGTTCATGTCCGCGCCGCCAAGGTGCTCGAAATACCGCTCGAGCTCGAAGTGGGCCATGATGCGCCGTGCGAAGGCCTCGGGCTTGGCGGTGGCGAGGACAAGCTTCACGCCGGCCTTGTGCAGGGCATCCAGCATCTCCCGAACGCCCGGATAGACGCTGTTCTCGAAGATGCCCCTGTCGGCAAAGTACTCCCGATAGAGGCGCAGGGCCTCCTGGCCCTTTTCGTCGCTTTGCAGAAGGCTCGTGAAGGTGTCGAGAAGCGGCGGACCTATGAAGGCGTACATCTTCTCGCGCTCGATGTTCACTCCGAGCCTCGAGAGGGCGTACTCGCAGGAGTTGAGAATGCCCGGGGCGGAATCGGTGAGGGTTCCGTCAAGATCGAAGAAAACGTGGGAAAAATGCGGCATGACGGTCCTCGCAGCCCCGGGTCCTGTCGCCCTTGAATCGATCAGCTGCCTTGTCCGCTGCAGAAGAGTTCTCCATGCTGTTGCCCGACGCATGCCCCCGGGAGTTTTGGGGACATGAAGCCCCGACACATGCGGCAAGCCAGGCCGCACCCGGCAACAAGGAGGCCAGCCATGCCCATCATGTCCATTTCCCTGCAGGACGATCCTGCAACGAGGCTTCAGGAGCTTTGCCGTAAAACAGACCGCTCCCTGAACGACCTCGTCGTGGAAGCCCTCGAGGAAAACCTGGACGATCTGGAAGACCTGGA
>CAZWOT010000116.1:0-7829 GCA_964635595.1 uncultured Desulfovibrio sp. | reverse complement strand
GCGGCCACGTACTCGTTGTGCTCGGTCTCGGCGTGGACAAGGAAGGTGAAGTCCGAGGAGTTGCCCACCAGCATGCCCTGGCCGCGGTGCAGCATGGCGATGGTGTCGCAGCACACGCGGTGTCCGAGTCCCGCCTGCTCGACGGAGGTCACCTCGGCCGTGACCAGGGTCTCGCTTGCAAGGCTTATCTTGCAGCTCGCCACTATGGCCTTCAGGTCCGCAACGCCCTCGGGCAGGACCACCACGCCGGTGACGCCGCGCTCGAGAATGCCTGCCGCAAGCTGCGCCTCGTCGAGACTGCGCACCTCGGCAAAGACCGCATCCGACTGGGCGAGCAGGTTTTCCACCGGGATGATTTCCCATCCGGGTGCGAGCGTGGCCATGCCCTTCTTCGCGGCCTCGAGATAGACGGCCTCGTCTTCCTTTTTCTTCAGGGCGACGGACGCCACGTCCTCGCTCGCCAGGACCTTGCAGCGGGCAAGGCCAGAGACGAGCTTCACGTGCTCCTTCGGCACGATCACGCCGTCCACGCCGGATTCGAGCGCGAGGGTGACCTCTTCCTTCGCAAAGGGCACGGCCTTGAAACAGATGGATGCCATGCGACTAGTCTCCCACGATCTTGAGCGCGGTCTCCACGTCGGCGTCCTCGTGCACGAGGGCGCGCAGGGCGCGGACCATCTGCACGCGGCGCGGGTGGGCGAAGACGTTGCGGCCCATGGAGAGACCGGCGCCGCCGGCCTTCAGGCTGTCGTGAACCATGGTGAGCACGTCCCTCGTGGACTCCATGCGCGGGCCGCCGGCGATGACCACGGGCACGCAGCACGAGGAGACCACGTCGGCGAAGCTCGCCATGTCGCCGGTGTAGCTCACCTTGACGATGTCGGCGCCAAGCTCGACGCCCACGCGGGCGCAATGGGCCACGACTTCGGGGGCGTAGGAGTTCTTTATCTTGGGGCCGCGGCCGTACATCATGGCCAGAAGGGGCATGCCCCAGTTGTCGGCGGCCTCGGCCACGCGCCCGAAGTCGGCGAGCATCTTTTCCTCGTTGGGGTCGCCCAGGTTCACGTGGATGGACACGCAGTCGGCGCCGTGGCGGATGCCTTCCTCGACCGAGGAGACCAGGGTCTTGTAGTTGCTCTGGGGCGAGAGGTCGGTGGAGGCGGACATGTGGATGATGAGGCCGATGTCGGAGCCGGCGCGCCTGTAGGAGCAGCGCACGAGGCCCTTGTGCATGAGAACGGCGTCGGCGCCGCCCTGGGCCATGTCGTTGACCGTTTCCTTCATGTCGAGCAGGCCGGGCACGGCACCCATGGAGACGCCGTGATCCATGGGCACGATGATGGTGCGGCCATTGTTCCTGTTGAGGATGCGTTCGAGGCGGATTTGCTTGCCGAAGTACATTGGGGTTTCTCCTTGCCCCTGCCGGGGCGGTGCCCGGCGGCAAAAGAAAAGGCCGCCGGCTTGGTGGAAAGCCTGCGGCCTTGTCGAGCTTGTATCTATTGGGCGTCAGACAAGCTCCCGACCACAGGCTCTTCTAAAATACGCAAAATAAAACCAGCTCATGCCGGCTTGCGGAAAAGTCGTGGTGGAGAGGTTGCGGTTCATGCTGACGGTGCCAAAGTTGGAAAATTTGGGTCTGGTTGTCTTGAGGTCTTCAGGAAAGAAGACCCGCAGGCGTTTGATTACGGGAAGACCCCGATTTCTGTCAAGCCATTTGCGGAAACTTTTTTCGAGCTGCGTCCCCTCCCTTGTCCCGAACGGGCCCTGGCAGGGGAATTTGACCCGGAAATCTGGCCGGGACTCACGCCTGCTTGGTCTTCGGGCGCAGCTTGCGCTTTTGCAGGCGCTCCTCGATGAACTCCATGCAGGTCTTGCCCTCGGGCACGGCCTCGCGGGGAAATTCCGCCCGTCCCAGGGTGCGGTGGCCGCCGGCCGAGCCCACGTCGTAGAAGCAGGCGTCGGCAAGGCGCCCGATGTCGCGCGAGCCGTCGCCGCGGAAGATGACGACTACGGTCCCGTTCTGCACAAGCCCGCTCACGGCAATCCACTTGAGGCCGTGCACGCGGGTGAAGAAGTCGGCGATGGCGACCAGGAGATCGGCGTTTTCCACGTCGCCCACCCAGGCGTGCGAGCCGCCGCGCAGCGAGCGCAGGTTGCGGAAGGCCTTGGCGAAGAGCGGCAGCCAGTTGAGCAGGTACTCGCTGCGGATGATGCGGCGCAGGAGGGTGTGGTTGGCCTTGTTGGAGAGCCACTGGTAGGCGTCGAGATCGGCCTTGCCGCCGCTGCGCTCGAAAAGGGCCGTGTCCGTGCGGATGCCGAGGGTCATGGCCGTGGCAAGCGTGGGGCTGGGGCGCAGGCCGAGACCGTGCAGGTACTCGCACATGATGGTGCTGGTGGCGCCCACCTGCGGGCGGATGTCCTGGTAGACGGGCCGAAACTCTGGCTCCTCGTCCTCCTGGACCAGGGGGTGGTGGTCGATGACCACGGAGAAGGGGATTTCCCGAAAAACCTTGTTGTGGCGGGGCTGGCCGTCCACCACCGCGAAATGGGTGTACTTTTCCCTCAGGCCCTCGTCCCACATGGGGATGTCGAGGTGGAGGTAGCGCAGCATGGCGAGGTTGTCGGGCCTCGTGATCTCGTTGATGCGATAGATGTCCGGGCAGGAGCGCGAGGCCATGATGCGCTTCAGGGCCGACGCGGAGGCCATGGCGTCCGGGTCGGCGTTGATGAGGATGCACCAGTGCTGGTCGCGATTGAGGGTCTTCAGCCACTCCTTGAGAGCCAGCAGTATCTTTCCGCGTTGTACCATATGTCGAAATCGTCGTGGGAGGCGTGCCTTTCCCCGGGTGAGCCCGGCAGGGAGACGTCCGATCAGGCCTTTGCCCGGCCGTGGGCATGCACCTCCTGCCAGAGTCCGCGCACGATGGGGAGCGAGCGCAGGGCGTCCGCCCAGGAGAAGAGCTCGATGACGTGCAGGCACGTTTTCGGCAGCCTGGCCATGACGGCGCGGGCAAGCTCCTCCTCTCCGGGAGAAAGGACTTCAAGGCCCCTGTGCCCGTCGGGTCCCGCCAGATTCCAGTGCGCCATGGGCGCGGACGTCACGAGAGGGCTCCCGAGAAGGGGTTCGTGTTTATAGCGCACGAGATGCCCGAGGTCCAGACACAGGGCCAGCCGCTCCCCGGCGAAAAGCTCGGGGGAAAAGGCAAGAAGCGAAAGGACGTCGGCGCGTTTCGTGTTCTCGAGAAGGACCCTTGGCCCCTCTCCCCACTGTGCGAGAAAGGCCTCCAGCAAGAGGGCGACACGCTCGGGCCCGCAGGCCGGAGGATGGAGCACGACGGCCCAGGGAGAGAGGTGGGCGATTTTGGCGAGAAGCTTTTGGCAGACCCGGGCCACGTCCTGTCCCATGCGGGCAAGGGCCTGCTTTTCCTTCGGGATGTTCGCGGCATCCTCCCAGGGCAGATCCAGGGGCAGGTGGGCGTGGAAGGAGAGCCCCATGGGCTCTTTCGGCAGGTCGTCCTTGCCGTAGGAAAGGCAGGACGCGGTCTCGAAAAGGCACAGGGCCACCTCGTCGGGGCGTGTCTCCATGGGGCGCGTGGCCAGATGCCGGCAGTTCTCGGCAACCGAGCCCGGCACGACCCAGGAGGGGACGGCCCAGCGAAAGCCCGGGGCCGTGTCATTGCGCCCTGGCCCCTGCACTGTTTTTTGCGCGTCCATGCGAGTGTCCGTGAACCTTGCCTGCCGGCCTTTTTTCTGTCCTTGAAGGAGAAGAAGGCGCCCCTGGCGGGGTGTTCCGCCAAAGGCGCCCTTCGATGTTCGCAAAAGGGGGTGTCCCGGCCCGGGCTAGAGGAGCTGGGTGAGCTCCCAGCCGTTTTCCTCGGCCGCGCGGGCTGCTGCGGCGCCGCCAATGACGCAGGCCTCGCCCTTCCGTGCGGCTTCCTGCATGAAGGGCGCGAACTTGTGGAAGTCCTCCACGGTGGTGGAGAGGATCTCCTCGCGCAGCCTCTGCATGTCCTCGGGCGTCTCGCTGCACATCCACAGGGCCAGCCCGTAGGCGCCCTTGGCGTCGGGCAGGCGGTACACGTCGAGATCGCCGATGGTGCCGACGATGGCTCTGGTCAGATCCTCCCTCGAGAGGTCCACGCGGGCCAGGTAGTCGCCGATGGTGTCGTAGATGGCAAGCGTGCCCTCCACGTTGGGGTCGCGGTAGCTCGAGGCCACGAAGTTGCCGGTCACCCGGTCGAGAGAGCAGAAGGCTCCGTAGGCGCCGCCAAGCACGCGTACGCGGTCCCAGAGGTAGCTGCGGGAGAGGTGGCGCATGATGACCGCGGCCGAGCCGTGGTAGCTGTAGCCGAGCTCCTTGAGGTTGCAGCCCTTGGCCACGTAGTTCACCTGGGCCGGGGAGATGAAGGCCTCGACGCCCGTCTTGGGCGCAAGCGCCGCGTCCTGGACGCCGGATGCGGGCGCACCCTTGGGGAGGCGTCCCCAAAGGGCCCTTGCCCTTGCCACGGCGGGCTCTATTTCCTTCTTCGTGCCCACCATGTGGGCAATCATGGGACGCTGCACGAGCAGGGCCGCTCTCAGGGTCTCCATGTCGGCCAGCATCTTCTCCAGGGACTCGTCCCACTTCTCGAGGCGGGCGCGCACGCTTTTGAGATACTCGATGCCGCCCATGGCCTCGGAGAGCACGGCGCTCTTCGAATAGTGCCTCAAGACGCGCATGGACGCGGCCGAGTGGCCGGAGGCGACGATGGAGTGCTCGAGCCTCGCCTTGTCCTCGAGGAGCATTTCCTTGAAGCGGCGGGCCAGAAGATCCTTGTCCTCCACGGGCTCGAAGATCATCTCCTCGATGATGTCGAAGAAGTCGTCCACCTTGTCGCCCACCACCTTGCCGTGGAAGTTCAGGTGCGCCTTCGGAGAGGAGGCGCCCTTCGGGTTGACGATGGTGGAGCCCACGCCGATGCCGCCGGTCTTGGCGGCGATGAGGGCACCAAGCTCGGTGTAGTCGTGCAGACGCGTTCCCACCTCGCGGAAGGTGCGCAGATAGAGGCTCAACGAGGGCAGAAGTTCGGGGGCGATTTCGGGAAGGGGAAGGAGCAGCTTGTAGTAGCCGATGCCGCGGGTGGGAAGATCGTGGGTCACCACGGCAAGCCCCTCTTCCTCGTCCACCTTCGTGTCGATGGGCCGGTTTTTCTCCGGGAGATCCTCGAGGCCGAGGCTCGGGATCGTGGCGAGGGCCTCGGGGCTGTCCGGGGTCTCCTGGGCCTTTTGCAGCTCCTTCGTCACCCGCACCACTTCCTCGCGTCCGGGCTTGTCGAGCCTGGCCTGTGCCTTTTGCACGCGCTCTTCCTCGGCCTTCTCGGTCTCGGCTGCAAGGTTTTCGTCCGGCACGAGGATGACCGTGGCGCGGCTGGGATTGTCGAGGAACATCTCGCGGATGGCTTCCTCGAAGACCTTCTCGCCCCTGGCCAGGCGCCCCTTGATGGCGGCAAGGGGCTTTTCCCAGGCCAGCGAGTCCAGGGGATTCCCGTCGTAGAGCCAGGTGGAGAGGGACTGGAGCATGGCCGCGAGGCCGCGGGGGAAGTTCCCGGTGTTGCTCTCTCGATAGGCGAACTCCACCGTGTTCACGGCGGCCTCCACCAGGGCCGGGTCAAGTCCCTTGTCGGCAAGCTCCTTCAGGGTGTCGAAGACAAGGGCCTCGGCCCTGTCCACGTCGGCCTTCTCGATGCCCTTCAGGCCCGTCGAGTAGAAGGTCTGGGCCAGATCGTCCTCGAGGCCGCCGCCGGTGGTGTCCTCGCCAAGGCCGGAGCTGATGAGGGCGCGGCGCAGGGGCGAGCCGGACATGCCCTCGAGGATGTGCTCGAGCATCTCCAGGACGAGCGTGCGCTCGAGGTCCCCGCGCCTGCCGCACAGCCAGTTGACCGTGAACAGGCACTTGGCGCCCTTTTCGGCGGCATAGGGGCGCTCCACCCTGGTGGGGGCGGCAAAGGGCTTTTGCAGGGGGATGGCCGAGTCCACCTCGCGACGCTCGTAGCCCTTGAGGGCGTCGGCCACGATCTCGAGGCGCCTTTCCTCGGGGTCGTCGCCCCAGAAGAAGAAGCGAGCGTTGGTGGGGTGGTAGTAGCGGGAGTGGAAGTCCTTGAACTCCTCGTAGGTGAGATCGAGGATGACGGGCGGGTTGCCGCCGCTGTCGAGGCTGTAGAGGGTGTCCGGGAAGACGGCGTGCTGGCTTTCCTCGGCCATGCGCGAGTCGGGCGAGGAATAGACGCCCTTCATCTCGTTGTAGACCACCCCCTTGTAGGACCACTTGCCGTCGGGCTCGTCGGCCTCGATGTGCCAGCCCTCCTGGCGGAAGATGTTCTCGCTGATGACGGGATGGAAGACCGCGTCGATGTAGACGTCCACAAGGTTGTAGAAGTCCTGCAGATTGGCGCTTGCCACGGGATAGCAGGTCTTGTCCGGATAGGTGAACGCGTTCAGAAAGCTTTGCAGCGAGCTTTGCAGAAGGACGAGGAAGGGCTCCTTGCAGGGATACTTGGCGGAGCCGCAGAGCACCGAGTGCTCGAGGATGTGGGCGACGCCGGTGCTGTTTTTCGGCGGGGTGCGGAAGGTCACGCCGAAGACCTTGTTCTCGTCGTCGTTGACCACGGAGAGAATCTGGGCGCCGGTGGCCGCGTGCCTGTAGAGGCGGGCCGTGCCGTCTATCTCGTCAAGCCTGCGCTCCTCGACGAGCGCGAAGTCCTTGGTCAGGTTCTTGTTCAAGTGGTTCTCCTTGGGGTTGGCAGGGTGCGCTGCCTGTCTTGTTGCTTGCAGTCGATTCTTGCTGTCGTTTCGTGTCCAGAAATTGCAACGGATTTTCAAAGAGCGTGTTTCCCGAGACATATTGCCGCATCATGGAAAGTCAACATGAGCTTTCGAGAAGCCCTTTTGCCACCAGGTTCGGGGCCGTGTCCAGAGAGACGGCCCGGATGGACGCAGACATGTGGCAGCAGGCGCGGGGATGCTGCCTGAGCCGCCTGTCGCCGCCTGCCGGGAGGGCTTTGCAAGGGGCACAAAAAAGGCCGGCCCCGACGTGTAGGAGGTCACGCCGGGGCCGGGTTGAGGTGGAGACAAAGGAGGTTGGTTGAGGTTTTTGTCTGGAGGTTGAGGTTTGGTTGAGGTTGGGAGGTCTGGTTTTGGGAAATTGTTTTGAGGTTGTTTGGGAGTTTGGCTTGTATGTATTCCCTGGCCCTTGCGGACGAGGGGAATGGGCTTTTTGTCCTTCGGGCTTTTTGGGGGCGGCGCGCCTGGGGGAGTGCGCGCCGTCCCTCGAGGAGAAAACATGGAACTCGGGGCGACGGGAACCGTATCCGTCAGCGGGGAGGCCTCGAAGGAGGAAAAGGGCTTGACCGCCCCGCTTCCCGAGCGTGCTGCAGAGAAGATTGCAAGCCGCGTGCCAAAGGCGCAGCATTTTCGCTCCAGAAGCGGGGAATCGGCCGCACGGGCCGATTTTGGACGTTTTGCAGGGCAGGGGAGGAAGGGACAGGAGGGGTGCCGCGCGCATTCGGGTGTGTCTGGAAATTAGACAGTGTACGGGAAAGGGGTGTGCGAAAGGTATCCATTTTTGCCAGCAGGATGTGCCATGAGCAAGGAGCGGGATGGAGCCTGTACGCGCGTGCCGGGTGTCCGAAGCGGCGAAAGACAAGTTTGGCACGCTTCGTGCAATAGTCCATGCATGGTTCCCCCGGTGACGTTTTTTTCGGGGAGCCGCCCTCAGCAAGCCATCAACTCATCATTTCAATCAACCCAATCAACCCAATCAAGCCCGCAAGTCTCCCTTCATAAAACCTCCT
>CAZWOT010000115.1:0-7915 GCA_964635595.1 uncultured Desulfovibrio sp. | reverse complement strand
AGATAGCCCCAAACGTTTTCCGAGGTAGTCGTGATTTGAGCGCCGGGCATCTGCCAAGCGCGAGATAAAGAGGCCCCAGTATACGATTGATCCCCTCTCCCTCCCTGGGGCCAAGGAGGGCCCCCGCTGTCAGGACCTGCCGCCTGCCTCCGACTGCATGGGCAGGGAGCAGCCTCGGCTGCAAGCAGACACTTCGATGCCCCTGCGCGACTGCGTGATCGCCTGCACATTCGCGCACCCCAAAGTCGTGGAGACGGCCCGCAGGCGGCATTCGTTCAGAGGTGCGGGCTGAAAATCCCAGGGACTGGAAGCGGACGGGAAGCGGACGAAAAGACCCGGGGCAGCCAGACGGCCATCCCGGGCGTGAAATGCAGGGCGGCGCCGATCGGCTCCCGACCCTCCAGCCGGCTAGTCTCCGTAGCCGTCCGGGTGCGACTGGTGCCACTTCCAGGCCGAGGCCACGATCTCCTCGATGCCGCGGACGGGCTTCCAGCCAAGGACGTCCTGGGCCCTTTGCGAGGAGGCCACAAGGCGGGCCGGGTCGCCGGGGCGCCGTGCGGAAATCTTGGCCGGCACGGGGTGGCCCGTGACCTTGCGGGCGGTCTCCACCATTTCCTTGACCGTGAAGCCCTTCCCGTTGCCGAGGTTGCAGACTAGGCTCTCGCCGCCCGCCTTCAGCCAGTCGATGGCCTTCAGGTGCGCGTCGGCCAGATCGAGCACGTGCAGGTAGTCGCGCACGCAGGTGCCGTCCTCGGTCTCGTAGTCGTCCCCGAAGATGCCGATGTGGGGGCGCTTGCCCATGGGCACCTGCAGGATGAGCGGGATGAGATGGCTCTCGGGCCTGTGGTCCTCGCCGATGTCGCCGTCGGGGTGGGCGCCGCCCACGTTGAAGTAGCGCAGCGTCACCGAGCGGATGTTCGTGGCCCTGGCGGTCCAGGACATGATGCGCTCCATCTGCAGCTTGCTCTCGCCGTAGGGGCTCGTGGGCGCCTTGGCGTCGTCCTCCTCGATGGGCACCCGGGCGGGCTCGCCGTAGACCGCGGCCGTGGAGGAAAAGACGAGCTTGTCCACCTTGTGGCGCTCCATGGCCTCGAGCAGACTGATCATGCCCACCACGTTGTTGTCGAAGTACTTGAGGGGCTTCTGGACGCTCTCGCCCACCTCGATGAAGGCCGCAAAATGGAGCACGGCCTCGATGTGGTGGTTCTCGAACACCCTGTCCAGATCGGCCCTGTTGCGGACGTCCCCGTGCACGAAGGGCACATGGGCCGGCACGGCCTTGCGGTGGCCGGTGGAGAGATTGTCGAACACGACCACGCTGTCGCCCCGCTCGAGCAGGGCGCGGACATTGTGCGAGCCGATGTAGCCGGCACCGCCTATGACAAGAACGCTCATGGACGCTTCCTTGGAAATCCGGATGGAAAAGGGTTCGGGATGAAAGGGGGTCGGAATGTCTGGAGAAAGGCTGCGAAAGGCCAGGGCGCACCCGGGATGCATTCGGACGCATTCGGACGCATTCGGGCGCACGCGGCTTTCGGGCTCTCAGGCGCCCCCGGGTCCTTCGGCGGACACTGCTGCGGGCTCTTCTGCAGAGTCTTCCGCGGACTCGTCGAGGGTGACGACAGGGGCCGACCAGGTCCCGGGCATGGGGGCCGAGAGCTGCGCCTTTTCGCCCAGATACGGGTTGAAGTACCCGTACCTGAGCCAGGGACACGCCTTCTTGAGGCGTTTCTGGAAGGACACAAGCCCCATGGAGGGGGAGGAGATCATGTGCCCCACCAGTCCCCAGTAGTACTCGGGGTCGATGTTGAGGTTGCGCCACTGGATCATGGAGACGCCGAGCTTTCCCACGAGATTCGCAAGGGAGGCGAGCTCGTCCTCGGTGTCCGTGACGCCGGGGAAGAAGAGGAGGTTCAGGGACACGAAGACGCCGTGTTCCCTGGCAACGGCGATGCTCTCCTCCACGTCCGAAAACTGGTACCCCTTGGGCCGGTAGTAGCTCTCGTAGACGTCCTTGCGCGAGGAGTTGAGGCTCACGCGCATGGCGGTGAGCCCGGCCTCGCAAAGGGCCGCCACGGCCTTCGGGCGCGAGGCGTTGGTGTTGCAGTTGACCGTGCCCTTCCCGCCCCGTGCGCGGAAAAGGCGCGTGGCCTCGCACAAAAGATCGGGGTTCATGAGGGGATCTCCCTCGCATCCCTGGCCGAAGGAATAGATGGGCGTCTTCTTCTCCCTGGCCTCGTGGATGGTCATGACCTCCACGATTTCCTCGGGGCTCGGCACAAAGGCCATGCGGCACTGGGGCGTCTGCTCGACGGGGCTTGAAGCTTCCTGCTCGGAGATGCAGCCGATGCAGCGGGCGTTGCAGGTGCGCGAGGTGGGAAGCGGTGCCTCGAAGCGGCCGAGGGCGAAGTTGCGCGCGGCGGGGCAGTCGTACTTCAAAACGCAGTTGTTCAGGATGTGGCCGACAAGGCGGTTTTTCGGATATTTCGCGAGCAGGTCGCGCACGTTTTTCTCGATGCGCCCTTTGGGAATGGAGGCAAACTGCTGGCGCGGGTCCGTGTCCACGCGCTTTCCGCAAATCCAGAAGCGGTCGTTGGCAAAGCCCACGGCCCCATAGGCAAAGAGCGGCAGCATCCTGGCCCCTTCCTGCGTCTGGTAGGCCGGGTGGGCAGCGAGCGTGTAGCCCGGCGCGGAGAAGGCTGCCACGGCCACGTTGTCCTCCAGCATGACCACCTCGCCCGTCTCCACGTGAAGGCCTGCCGCGTTGCGGCCCGGGAGCAGGAAGAGCTCGCTCTCCTTCGGCAGGGGGGTGAGCTCGTCGGGTCTCGGCAGGCCCCACTCGGCGCCGCGGCGCACGAGCATGAGCAAATCGGGCTCGTCGTAGATGTTGCCCTTCTCGTCGGCAACGAGAAGACAGGGGTGTATGTCCTTGTGCTTGCTGCTCATGGGAAAATCGCTGGAAAAACTTTGGGGAACGTCCCGGACGAAAACGCCCCTGGCCTCCTTCACCCTGAAGATAAAGGCCGTTTTGGGGCCCCTGCCGGACCGGGGCCTCTTATGCCCCAGGCGGGCTTTTCAATGCAAGTGGCCGCAAGCGCCGCGAGCAGGGGAGCGCTCCGGGAAAGGAGAGTCCTCGTGCAGCGTGTCTTTCGGCCAGGGACGCCGTTTTGGGCCCAAATCCCGTACACGCCCCCGTCTTGCCTGACATAAACCATGCGTATATACTTGAAAAAATTGCCTCCGAGGGGCTCCAGGCGGGCCCGGACAAGAACGCGATGCCCGAAGAGAACAAGCCAAGCACTTCCCTTTCCAGCCCCGGCGAAAACGCCTCGGCGAACGGCCAGAAGAACTCCCCCGCGCGAGGGGAGCCGGGCGGCGCGCCCGACAGGGACAGACGTGATGTGCCGACAAGCGGGCAGGCTCGCCCGCTCAAGAAGGCCCAGCGTCTTTCCGGCGACCCCTGGCCCTGGGAAGCGGACATGGCCAGGGGGCCGGTCTCCGCGAACGACGATCGCGTGGAGCCCGACGACATCGGCTTCTTGAGCCTCGAGCCGAAAAGGCACGAAGATGCGGCCGCACCCGCTGCGGGCAGGAGGCCCGGAGACGTCGGGGCAAGGCCCCATGGCCCCCGGGACGGCAGCTCCGTGCCCAGGCCCGGGCCAGTCCACCTCGAGAACGAGGTGCCCGGGGAAACGGACATCGAGGACGGCGCAAAAGCCAAAAACGCGGCCGACGCCGTGGCTGCGGCCATGGAAGACGCTGTGGATGACGGCGTGGATGACGCCCTGCCCCGGAAGCCGCACGCGGTCGACGCCCCCGGCAAAGACATTTTGGAGGAAACTCCCGTAGACACGTGCAAGACCGCTTCCGAAGCCCTTTGCGCCCCGGCCCAAACGAAGACGGCCAACGACGGTTCTGAGGACGGCGCAAGGGACGATCGCAAGTGCGATCGCAAGGAGGATCGCAAGGAGGATCGCAAGGAGGATCGCACGGATGCCCCCGCGACTGAGACCATGGATGCGCTACAGACTGCTCCAAAGGATGCACCAGGGGATGCCGACGGCGAAGTCCCGGACGGGGCCGGGGACGAGGCTGCCGCGAGGGACAAGGCCGTTGCGGGCGACGACTCGCAGGCAAACAACACCGGTGACGGCACAGAGGGCGAGAAAGCCGCGTCCCGGGGGCAAAAGAAGCCGGGCAAGGGCATTCGCGGCAAGGCCGTCTTCGGGCTCAAGCTTTTTGCCGTCGTTTTCCTGAGTCTTCTGGTCCTTCTCCTCTCCTCGGCGCTCGTGGTTCAGCTCAACGTGGAGCGCTTCACCGCCTTTGCCCTCGAGGAGATCTCGCGCAAGACCGGCATCCGGATAGAGTTCTCCGGCGCCACCATGCGCCTTTTCCCTGTGCCCGCCATCGGCGTGACCCACGTGCGCGTGGTCGTTCCCAACGAGCGGCTGAAGAAGGCTCTCCCCGAGGCCGGCCAGGCGGACATCGACTTTCGCGCCGGCGCCGTCTACTTCGCCCCGAACGTCCTGGCCCTTCTGAACGGCGAATTCGAGCCCGAGATGCTCGTCCTGGACGCCCCCGCCCTTGTGGGGACCCTGCCCGTCGCCTTCGACGAGATCCTCTCGTCTCCAGGAGGCGGGCGTGCCGACGAGGAAGGGAACCTCAAGGACATCCTGCCCTACCACTGCGTCGTCACGGTGCAAAACGGCGGCATATCTCTGCGGGATGTGGAGGGATCCTACCTGCGGGTGGACAACTGGTCCCTGGATCTTTCCATCACCGACCTGCCGCTCAAGACCCCCCTGAACGGCATCAGGGGATCCTTCTCGGCCGACAGGGCGAGTTTCCAGTCAAGGGACTTCGCGGCCCAGGGCGCCGACCTGAATCTTTCGGGCAAAACCACCCTCACCGATCCCCTGCTGGACCTGACCTGCGAGGTGGAGGGACGTCTTGCCATAAGCCCCCTCAATTTCGCCGCGGCCACCCATCTGAAGCTCCATGGCGACAGGACCACCCTCCTTGCCGGCGGAGGCCGCATCAAGGGCTTCTTTGTCTTCGACGGGGTGGAAATCCCCTACGACATCGTGGCCAACGCAAGCCTGCCCATGGATGCGGGAAAACATCTCGCCCTAGCCCCGGCCGAACGGGCAAAGGAGCCCATGACCCACCTGACGGTGAGCAAGTTCGGCATTGGCGAGGACGTGCTCGCCATCGACGCCCTCGTCTTTCCGGACCCCAAAAACCCGGGTGTTGCCGGCAGGCTCGCCATCGAAAAGGTGAGCCTCACCCGCTGGCTCACCTTCGCGCGCAATCTCTCTCCGGGCCTGCAGATATCGCTCGACAGGATCACGGACGGCCACATCGACTTCTACATCGACACCAACCATCTGGTCGCCCCGGACATCCTCGCCACCGCGGCCGAGGCCACCTTCACCGGCAAGGGCGGCATCGCCTCCTGGAAGGACATCGAGGTCTACCTCGAGATGGAAAGCGACTTCGTGGATCTCGGCGTGGGCATAGCCGAGTCCGTGGGCGTCAAGGCGACTCCCCCGAAGTACGGCCACAGGCCCCTCTCGGAAATGCGCATGGCGGACATCTTCCCGGCGAGGGAGACGGCTCCGGAGGATGCCCCTGAGGATGCCCCTGAGGATGCCCCGAAAAATGCCGCTGAGAATGCCGCGAAGATCAAGGCCGTCGACGCGGCCCCAACGGACGACGAACAGCTGGCCGAAGAAGCCCGAAAGCCCGCGGCGGCCGTCGACAACGCACAAGGTGCAGCTCCCGCGCCCGCCGGGGCCGACGCCCCGCAGGCAAGCTCGCTTTCCTACGACATCCGCCTGATGTCCCACAAAATCCATTATGGCTACATCGACCTCACCGAGGGCGGCGTGGTCATCCATCCGGGCAGGAACAAAAAGGGCATCCCAAGTGCCCAGATAGACATGTACAGCCGCCTGCACGGGGGCACCATCGTGGGCTACGGCCATTTCACCGACGAGGACCTCGACAAGAAGTCCGAGTACGAGTTCCACATAGAAGGCAAGGACGTCGATCTGGCGGCCCTGCACAAGCAGCTTTCCTTCGTGCCCATCGTCCAGGGCACGGGCGGATGCGTGGTCGACGTGACGAGCGAGGGCTCGGAAATCGACGACTTCCTCGCCAACCTCAAGGGCCGCGTGCGCACGACGACCTCGAGAACCCGGCTTCTGGACGACAGGTTCTTCTCGCCCCTGCGGGCCGACGTGGTTCTGGACATAAAGAACGCGGCCTTCAGAAATTCCGCCCTCGGCCTCAACGGCACCTGGCAGGTTGCCTGCGAGGGCAATGCGGGCTGGCATGCAAGTTTCCGCCTGCCAGGCCAGATCTGGTTCGGGGGCGAGGAAGGAAAGGCCGGCGTGCGCTTTGCCAATCTCGCCATCAATCTCGAGGCGAAGAAGGTGGAAAGACTCTTCAAGGCCCTGGGCGGCCAGGACGTGGACGCGCACATATCCGGCCGTGCCACCCTCGACACGAGCACGAAGAGCGTGCGCGCCGAAAACGCCGAAATCGCCCTTCCGGGCATCGAGGCCAAAGGCACGGTGGGCTTTGCCATGAAGGGCTCCACCCCCACGGTCACGGGCTCCCTCTCGGAGGCCAGGCTGGACGTGCCCAGGGCGTCCCGCGTCGTGACGGGCAAGGCCGCGGACATCCCCAGGGAATTTCACCAGGTGTCCCTGGCCGGGACGGAGTTCTCGGCCAGAAGCGACTTCGTGGGGCTCTCCAGGTTCAAGGCCCAGGCGGACGGCATCACGCTCTCCGGCTCCTTGAGCTGCGACTTCTCCAAATCCATCCCCAGCCTTGCCATGAACGTGCGCCTGGGAGCCCTGGACCTGGACGCCCGCTATCCGGAAAAGAAAAAGGAAGCGGGCCAGGACGGCAAGGGCGCAAGATCCGAGCCCGGCCCCCCCCTCGACTATTCCTTCATGAAGAAGGTGGACGCAGAGGGGACCCTGCATCTCGAGCGGCTCAAGGTGAAGAAGACGACCCTTGTCGGCGTCCAGACGCCCTTCTCGCTCAAGAACGGACACCTCAGCCTTCCAGCGGTCCGGGGCAGGATATACGGCGGGCCCTTCACGGCCAGCGGCACCTGCGATTTTTCAAGCGGACTTGCCTTCAAGCTCGACACCAGGGTGGACTCGTTCGATCTGGGCGAGCTCATGCGCGACCGCGGCTCCAAGGACACCTTCACGGGCAAGGTCAATTTCACCGGCAAGGTTTCCTCCGCCATGCAGCGCGAGGGCGAGCTCACGAAAAACCTCAACGGCAACGTGGCCTTCAAGTCCGGCAAGGGAAGCTTCCAGGCAACGCCCGAGAAGGGCACGAAGAAGGAGAGCCCAATCCTCTTCAACGAGGCCGGCTGCACGGCCGAGATAACCAACGGCGTCCTGCGCACGAAGGATTTCCACCTGACGGGCGACACTCTGCGCCTTACCGGCGAGGGATGGATCGACCTCGGCAAGGAAGAGCTCGACCTGCACCTCGTGGCGGACATGAACAACCTGCCCAACATCCCCCTGCGCCTCCACGGAAGCTTCGACAACCCCAAGCGCGACATCAGCGGCGGCATGGTCATCCTCAACGCCATTGGCGGCTTTGCCAGGGGCATCTTCAACGTGGTCGGCAGCGTGTTCTCCGGCATCTTCGGCATCTTCCGCTAGGCCGGAGTCAAGTCCCCCCGAGTTGACCAACGCGAATTGGGGACAGTAGTATGTCTTTCAGCAGGTTGGCCTTTTTGCCAGCCAACTTGTCACATTGGCAACCAGCAAAGGCTGGCTACAAGTTCATCTCTTTTGAATGCACGCCAATACTAGTCCACATCGTTTGGATATCGCATTGCATATCCATTTCTGCCTTTCGGAATCGGAACTACATCAGC
>CAZWOT010000114.1:0-7984 GCA_964635595.1 uncultured Desulfovibrio sp. | reverse complement strand
GACGCCATCCTGGAAGTTGACCCCAAGGGCAATGTGGTCTGGGAATTCCACGTGAAGGACCACATCGGAACCGGGCAGGATCAGTTTGATCCCAATTTCCATTTGCCCATGGGCTTCAGGAAGGGAGTGTTCGCCGGCCCCGACTGGACACATTGGAACTCCATCCGCTACAACCCAGAGACCGACGAATACGTCGTGAATTCACGCAATTGGGGCGAGATGTACATCATCGACCGCAAGACCAGGAAGATGGTCTGGCGTTGGGGCAACCCCTATGCCTGGGGCGGCGCAACCAGGCCGCAAACCTATGCGGACGACGGTGATCAGATCCTGTTCGGGTCACATGACTGCCGTTGGCTGCCCAACGGCAATCTGACCATCTTCGACAATGGCACCAAGCGTCCTTCCGGCGCCCACAGCGCAGCCTACGAGCTCAAGCGTGACGGCACCTTCACCGGTGCCGAAATCGTCTGGTCCTACAAGGCCCAAAATGCGAACAGCTTCTACTCCGAATTTCAGAGCGCTGCCCAGAAGCTGCCCAATGGCAACTGGCAGATGACCTCCACGGCCAACGGACATGTTTTCGAGGTCACTCCCGAGGGCGAAGTCGTGTGGGACTTTGTGAATCCCATCAACAGGGATCAGGCATACTGCACCAAGATGGACAACGACCCCTATACCGAAATCCACAGGGCTTTCCGTTACGGGGCCGATTCCCCGCAGCTGAAAGGGCGCAATCTGAAGCCCATCCGCAAGCTCGCCGAGGGATGCCCCGACTGGAAGTCCCTGCTCCAGTACAAGCCTTCACCCGACAAGGGCAAGGCTCCCGGATTTGACTACGACAAGAAGTAGCACGACAACAGGCGGCACAAGGACAGGTACACAAAAAGAGGAAAGCGGCGCGGGAACGCAGGAGAAGCTGCGCCGTCAGCGTCCGCCCACACCATGCGTGCGGGGCGAAAGGTCAGGCAGACGACCGGAAGCCAGGAGGAAGGCATTTGTCCTTCACGACTGTCGCAGGACCGTCATGCGACCTTTCGCCCCGTCTTTCTTGTTTTCGGCAAGCCTTTTGTCGGTTCTGTCCTGGAACCGTGACCGGTCCGCATTTGAAATCGCGCCTGTCCTGAGGCCTTGTCTGAGGCCTTGTGAGAGTGTCAAGGCAGATGTGCCAGTTCCTCGAGACGCCGTTCGTCGAGAATGTAGAGCTCTTTTTTGGAATAGGGCCCGATAATCCCCAGATTTTCGAGCTCGCGCAAAGCCTTGTTCAAGGTCACGCGGTGTACCCCGCACAGCGACGAGAGTTCCTGCTGGTTCAGGGAAGGCGCGATCATTTTTCCGTTGAGCGAGCCCGAGTGCAACTTTCTGGCACGCGTGAGAATGAAGCGGCAGATGCGTGTGGAAAGCTCGCTTGTGGAAAGTTCCACGGACTGGTTGCAGAGCATGCGGACCTTGGAGGCCAGGGACTTTATTGTGGCGACGGCAAGGCCCGGATTCTCCGGAAAGAGCTTTTCAAACACAATCTTGCGCTCGAAGGACCAGATGAGGGAATCCTGGGCTGCCACGACATGACTCATGCTTGGCAACATGTCGAAGAAGGGCACTTCCGCCACAAGCATGCCTTCGTGCATGCGGAAAAGCATTTTTTCCCTGCCGTCGGCAAGCTGACGCACGACCCGCATTTCGCCCCTTTCGAGAAAGATCAGCTTGTCGGCTCGGTCGCCGCTGAAAAGAAGAGTCGCTCCCTTGGGGAGCCTTCTCGATATGCCCAGATGAAAGAAGCGGCGCCATTCTGTGGAGAGCTGCTCGAGATCGTAGGACTCGTAGAGCAGAGTGCTCCACTGTTTGGGCAAGGACGTTGCCGTGTCGGAAAGCGAACTGGCGCCCTGATGGATTTTGCTCATGGCCGTTCCCCGAAAATGTCTGTCAAACTGGCCGGCTGCCTGGGTCGCTCGCACTTGTGTCACAACATCCCGATTGAGGCAGCCGTTCGATGCGCTGAATGCGCGGTCCGATGAGCTGTTGGCAGGAGGACATGGGAAGTGTGTGACTGCGGGCCCAGCATACGACAAAAACAGTTCGGTGTCTTTCACAAATGTCAAGGGACAATCGAGCTGACGAGCTGACGATCCTGCCCGGCAATTGGACGAGAGACTTGGGCCTCCTCCCTGGGGTTCCCCCCAGGGGGCCCGATCCGGCACCAATCCCCGAATTATGACGGCTTGAAAATCAGCCCGAAAAAAAACAGGCAAGGCCCTGCCCGCACGTGCTTGCCGTGGGCAAGGCCTTTGCCGTGTTTCTTGCGGTTTTGAGATGCTCTCTTCCAACGCCCCGAGGCGTGAGGTTGCTGGACTTGTGAACCTGGATTTGCTCAGGCGTTCTTGCCGGGAGCCGGGTTGTCCGAGGTGTCGGGCTCGAGTCCCTCGGCCATTCCGCCCGAGTCCTCCATGTCGATGATGCGCCCCTGCAGCCAGACCACGGCGTCCACCTCGTCGCCCACGGCGGGTTCGTAGTCCTTGATCACGCTCCCGGGGACATAGAGGGGAAGCGTCATGGGCGGATGGTTCTCGAAGGGGAAGGTGAGATAAAGGACCTTCACCGGCATGCGGTCAAGCTTGAAGTCGTCCACCTTGTCGACCTTCGCGCGCAGCTCGTACTGGCCGAAGGCGCGGCCCGGGAAAATGAGCTGGCGGCCGGCCACGGAGATTTTCAGGGGGGGCACGTCAAGGCGCGTCTTGCCGGGGTTTTCCTCGAGCCACTTCTGGGCATGTGCTTCGTAGTAGGGGCCATTGGTGATGGTCACTTCGTCGAGCAGGGCGCGTCGCACAGAGAAGGCGAGGCCGGCAATGAGGAAGGTCTGGGTCACGCCCGGGGTGAGGTCCTGCTTGTCTCGCTCGTAGAGCGGATCATAGAACCACATGGGGCTGTAGCCCTCTTCCACGATGGCGCCCACGTTGGCGCCGCGGCCGTGCTCCCAGGGATGCACTTCCTCGACCGTGAGGTCCACGGGCAGGCCCTGCAGAAGCGGGAAGGCGTCCACGGGACGCATCTTCTCGCCCACCGGGCCGGACACGAGGACGGCGGCGCGCACGGGCTGCTCCTTGGGCCAGGCCATGAGCACCGAGTCGTGGGCCACGTTTTCAGGGGTGTTGACGCGCCAGCGCCAGGGGGGACGGGTGCCGCCTGCGGCGAGCACGGTGCCTATCACCTGGCCCATGAGCCTGGCGGGGTTCCCGCCAAGCAGCACGGCCCAGGGAAGCCCCAGGGCCTCCACATGGATGCGGTCCTTGCCGCTGATGCGGGCCTCGGCCTCCTCGGGCGTGGGCATGCGGCGCTCGGTCTCCTGGTCGGCAACGTCTTCGGGATGCTCCATGCGCAGCACC
This sequence comes from uncultured Desulfovibrio sp., assembly GCA_964635595.1. Taxonomy (GTDB): domain Bacteria; phylum Desulfobacterota; class Desulfovibrionia; order Desulfovibrionales; family Desulfovibrionaceae; genus Desulfovibrio. The sequence goes on along the minus strand of CAZWOT010000114.1, from coordinate 4,604 downwards.
GCGGCAGGCTGGCCCTGGCGGGCGTCCCTGCCAGCGTTCTTTTCGGCCGAGCCGGTTTCGGGCTGTTGGTCGGCGGCCTTTGCAGCCCTGCCCTTTTTCGCGGTCTCGGTTTCCTCGGCGCCTTCGGGCTTCCGGGGCTTTTCGAACTTTTCGGTCGTTGCGGCGTCTTCAGTCTTCTTCTTTGCCATGACGACTCCTGATGAGTTTTCCAGGTTCCTCGCGGCCGTCCGGGACGATTGCCCGAAAGCCGGGAACGGCGTGCCCGGGACAGGCCCTTTCGGGAGAGCTTGTGCTCCTGTCCGAAAGGATCCGTTGTCCCGACTGCTTTTCTGGAGCGGTGTCACGATGAAATCCAATATGTCGGGCGGGTATGTCGGGACTCACGGAACCACCACCTGAGACAGCATTGAACTTCAAGACGATATCGCTCTAGTGGCGCTCGCGTCCGCCGCGGCCCCTGGCGCGGCTGTCGCGGTTGTCGCGCCCGCGTCCGCCGTCGCGATCGCCGTATCTGACCGGACGGGCGGTTTCCTCGGGATCCCAGGGATGACCCTGCTCCTCGAGGAGGACGGCCCGGCGGCTCGCACGGATGCGGTCGCCGTTCATTTCGATGACCTTGACCTCGATTTCCTGACCGAGGCACACGACGTCGGAGACCTGCGGCACGCGGCGGGTGTCGAGCTGGGAGATGTGCACGAGGGCCTCCACGTTGGGGAGGAGTTCCACAATGCAGCCGATCTCGAGCAGTTTCTTGACCTTGGCCTTGTAGTTCTTGCCGAGCTCCGCATGCTGGTCGTAGTAGCGGATCATCTGCACTGTGCGGTCGAGGGCCTCGGAGGTCGGCGCGAAGATGGAGATGCGGCCGTTGTCGCTGTCGTCGATGTCCACGTCGGAGCCGGTGGCCATGGTGATGGCCTTGATGTTCTTGCCGCCGGGGCCAATGATGAGGCGGATGATGTCGGGATTGACGTAGATCTCGCTGTGCTGGGGCGCGTAGGGCGAGAGCTCCGTGCGGGGACCCGCGAGCACCCTGGTCATCTCGCCAAGGATGTGCAGGCGGCCCTCATGGGCCTGGCGCATGGCCGCGCGCATGATGTCGGTGGAAAGGCCCTCCACCTTGATGTCCATCTGGATGCCCGTCACGCCCTCGGCGGTGCCGGCCACCTTGAAGTCCATGTCGCCCATGGCGTCCTCGTCGCCGAGGATGTCCGTGAGGATGATGAACTGGTCGTCTTCCTTGATGAGGCCCATGGCCACGCCGGCAACGGGGGCCTTGATCGGCACGCCCGCATCCATGAGGGAGAGGCAGCCTCCGCACACGGCGGCCATGGAGGAGGAGCCGTTGGACTCCATGGTTTCGGAGACCACGCGCACCGTGAAGGGGAAGTCGTCCGTGGAGGGCATGACCGGGCGCAGGCTCTTTTCGGCGAGCGCGCCGTGGCCCACCTCGCGGCGGGAAAGACGAACGGGCTTCACCTCGCCCACGGAATAGGGCGGGAAGTTGTAGTGGAGCATGAAGGGCTTGAACACGTCGCCGTTGAGGCCGTCCGTGCGCAGCTCGTCCTTGGAGGAGCCGAGGGTGGTCACGGCAAGGCCCTTGGTCTCGCCGCGGCGGAAGATGGCCGAGCCGTGGGTGCGGGGAAGCACGCCGGCCTCGATCTGGATGGGACGCACGGTCTTCGTGTCGCGGCCGTCGATGCGCAGGCCCTCTTCCACGATGCGCCTGCGCACAAAGGCCTTTTCCTTCGCGGCGATGAGATCCGGCACCTCGGCCAGGAGCTCGGGACGCTCGGCAAAGGCCGGGTCCTCGGAGACGCCCTTGACCACATGATCCTTCACGGCCTTGCGCAGGGCCTTTCTGGCCATCTTCTCGGGCTCGGTCATGGCTTTCGCAAGTCCGGCCTCCTCGCAGAGGGCCTCGACCCTGGCCACAAGCTCGGGATCGTCCACGTGGGGCGTGAAGGCCATCTTTTCCTTGCCGGCCTTCTCGCGCAGCTCGACCTGCGCCTGCACCAGGGGCTGCACCTGCACGCGCGCCCACTCGAGGGCGTCGATGAGCACGTCCTCGGGCACAAAGCGGGCCTCGCCCTCGACCATGGTCAGGGCGGTGGCGGAGGCGGCGAACACGAGCTCGATGTCGCTCTCCTTCCTTTCCCGCATGGTGGGGTTGAGGATGAACTGGCCGTCGACGCGGCCCACGCGCGCGCCCACCACAGGGCCGTCGAAGGGCAGCGAGGAGAGGTGCAGGGCCGCGGAGGCGCCGCTCATGGCGAGCACGTCCGGGTCGTTTTCCTGGTCCGCGGAGAGCACGGTGGCCAGCACCTGCACGTCCTGCATGAGGCCCTTGGGGAAGAGCGGGCGGATGGGGCGGTCGATGAGGCGCGAGACCAGGGTCTCGTGCTCGGAGGGACGGCCGATCTCGCGGCGGAAGAAGTTGCCGGGGATGCGGCCGGCCGCGTACATGCGCTCGGAGTATTCCACGGTGAGGGGGAAGAAGCCCTTGCTCACCTCGAGGGTCTGGGAGCAGACGGTGACAAGCACCACGGTGCCGCCGCAGCGCACGGTCACGGCGCCGTCGGCCTGGTTGGCAAGCTTGCCGGTTTCGAAGACGTATTCCTTGCCAAGAAGGCTCGTCGTCACGCGAACGGGATTGAAAATGTCGTTGGTCATGCAAAGAACCGGGGCCGTGCCGGTCTTTTTCCGGCGTGTCAGCTGTCTTTGTGCCTTTGCCCTGTCGGCCCCGTCCTCCAGAGGATGGTCTTGGGCGTGTTGTGCGGGTTCATGGTCTGCCCGACGTCGTTCCCGAGAGCATGCGCATGCACGAAAACCCGTGTTTTCGGCTGCATGTTGCCGGCGGGGTGCCCGACTTCCCTGGCCAAGGGGACTCCGGCAAAGATGGCAAGGGGCGCTTCACGTCCTTGTCTTGTGGACGGAAGCCTTTGTCCTTGCCCGCCTTCCCGGATACCCTTGTACGCCGACGGGTTTTGGGCCTTGTCAGACAGACGAAAAGGGGCTCCCTGACAGCGAGAGGCCCCTTTCCGATACGTTTTTTTGTGCTACTTGCGCAGACCCAGTCTCTCGATGAGCGCGCGGTAGCGCTGAATGTCCTTTTTCTTGAGATAGTTCAGGATGTTGCGGCGACGACCGACCATCTTGAGCAGGCCGGTGCGCGAATGGAAGTCCTTCTTGTGCACCTTGAAGTGCTCGGTCAGGCCCTCGATGCGCTTGGTCAGAAGGGCGACCTGAACCTCGGGGGAGCCGGTGTCCTGGGCGGTCTTCCCGTAGTCTTCGATGATGGACTTCTTGTAGGCAGGATCCATTACCACAGCGATTCTCCTTGTCTTGAAGGGTGCTTAAGGGGTTGTCAGGACCACAGCCCCCGGACCACGTTCACGCGGCCGTTTTCGACCGCGCCCAGGGCAAGCGCTTCTCCATGGTGCTTCAGAAGCACATGGGAGGCGTCCCCAAGGCTGGCCGGACACGGGACGGGCATGCCGTTTTTCACCTTGCGGGCAAGCTCCTCGCCTACCTCGATCACCGGCCAGCCGGGCAGCGCCGCCTCGATGGGGCGCACCTTTTCGGCCAGAAGCCGGGGGTGTTCGACAAGCTCGTCGAGGTCGACGGCCTCGTCGAGTCCGAAGGGGTGGCTGTATTCCCGCGTCAGCGCGACCAGTGTCGCTCCGCAGCCGAGTCGTTTCCCCAAGCTGTGGGCCAGGGAACGTATGTACGTGCCGGAGCTGCACGTGACGCGGAAACGAACCAGGGGGAAGGCCAGTTCAAGGACTTCCGCCCGGAAAATATGCACCGTCTTGAGCTTGACGGGCACGTCCTTGCCGGCTCTCGCAAGCCGGTAGAGGGGCTGCCCGCCGCTCTTGGCGGCGGAAAACGGGGGCACTATCTGCTCGAGCTCGCCCTCGAAGGAGGCGATGGTCCCCGTGACGTCTTCCGGCCTGACGTTCTCCCAGGGAGCGGTGGCGAGGGTGGTGCCCTCGTTGTCCCAGGTGTCCGTCTCGCGGCCGAGCTCCACGGTGGCGTGGTAGATCTTGGAGCCGCCCTCGAGCAGATGCCCGGAGATGCGGGTGGCCGTGCCGAGAAGAATGAGGAGCACGCCGTCGGCCATGGGGTCGAGGGTGCCCGCGTGACCGATCTTCTTCTGCCCCAGGCGCTTCACCGCGGTCAGACAGCGGTTGGAGGTGGGCCCGGCGGGCTTGTTCAGCACGAGAACCCCGTGCTGCTGGGCCAATACGGGCCGTTGGGCCTTGTCGGAAACGGTCATGGAGAAAGCTCTATAGGGCCTTTTGGAGCCCTTGTCAAAAGCGTGTCCCCCAAAAATCGGCGAAAGTCGGCCCCATTCGGGACTTTCAGGCTGCCGGCCGGAGGCGGAGAGCACGCGTGTTCGTTGCGGTCTCAGCTGTCTGCGAAAAGCTGGGAGAGGCGCCGCTCGAGGGAGTCGAGGGCCTTGTCGAGGGGCATGGCAAGGGTGCCGCCGGCGGCGTTCCTGTGCCCGCCGCCGCCAAAGGAGGCGGCCACGGCGTGCACGTCCACATGCTCCACGGAGCGCAGGCTGAACTTGCAGGTGCCCGGGGACTGCTCGCGCACGAAGC
>CAZWOT010000113.1:0-8048 GCA_964635595.1 uncultured Desulfovibrio sp. | reverse complement strand
AAGGTGATCCCCGAGGGCGATCGTCTGGTCACCCTGCTGACGTCGGCCCTTTAGGGGAGTTCGGGACCTTCGGGCAGTACGAAAACGACGGGATGGAGAGGGCATCGGAGAGGACCCCGGGCAGGACCATGGAAAGGACTTTGGACAGGGAAGAACGGGCCCGCCACGCCATGGCGGCAGAGGCCATGCTCACCCACGTGCGGGTCGTGCTCGTGAACACCCGCTTTCCCGAAAACGTGGGCATGGCGGCACGCGCCTGCGCGAACTTCGGGGTGCGCGAGCTTTCCCTCGTGACGCCCGAGCGCTGGAATCGCGAAAAGGCAAATCCCCTCGCAACGCCCAAGGGGCAGGGCGTGCTCGACGCTCTTGCAATAAAGGACGGGCTTATCGAGGCCATACAGGACGCCCATCTGACCATCGCGGCCACGGCCCGCACCGGCGGCTGGCGCAGGCACGTCCTTTCCCCCTGGGAGGCCGCCCGCCTGGTGGCCGAGGCCGAAAGGTCCGGCAGGAAAGCGGCCCTTGTCTTTGGCTCCGAGGACCGCGGCCTCGAGAACGCCCACATCGAGCTCTGCCAGCATGTGGTGACCATCCCGACCGCCGAGGCCTCTTCCCTCAATCTCGCCCAGTCCGTGCTGCTCCTTCTCTACGAATGCCTGAAGGAAGCGAGATTTGCTTCAAGACGGGGCAGGGAAGGAGCCGGCCAGCCGGACAGCTTGCCGCAGGAGCCTTGCGGGGAGGCATCGGGGGCAGAAGCCCCGGGCGGGGAAGAGGACATGCCAGACTCCGCGCAGGGCAGGGGCCCCCGGCAGAGAACCCCGCTTTCCACGGGCGACTTCGAGCGGCTCATGGAAAACTGGCAGGACGCGCTGCTGCGCCTGGACGTCCTGCACGGGGACAACCCCGCCTGGTTTCTCATGCCCTGGCGAAAGCTCTTCACACGGGCCGATCTGCGCAAGCACGAGTACGAGGCCCTCATGGGTCTTTGCCGCCAGATACGCTCGAGGGTGCCAGAGAAGAAGCCCAAAAACGGCTCCTGATCGGCCAGGTCGCCAGGTCGATGCGGTCTTGACAGACGGGCGTGCATTGGGCATGTAATGACGCAAGCCAATTCAGGAGGAAAACGGTGGGAGTTTCGGCGTATGCCATGCGAGAAGGCTTCCACGGAGCCATCGACGCCTTTTCGAGGCATGACAATGAAGCCGGTTTCACCAGCTTCATCCTGGGGACGAACACCGAGGAAGCGGTGCTCTCCATTGGCGGTGCAGACTTTCTCGACGGCGCCAGGGGCGTGGAGTACGCGCGTGCCTGCGCCGAGGCGGACGTCCTCGTCTACGACCCGGACGACTACCTCATCCGCGGCGGCTCCGGAATCGGCTTCCTGATTTCCGAGGACACGAGCCTCACCATGGACGACCTTCTGGACGAGCGCGAGGGTCCCCTGGTGGAGGGCTTCGAGGTGCTCATCACCGGCGCGGGCGTCTCTTCGCTCACGAACAGCCAGGAGCTCGCGGCGCGCCTTGGCATCACGCTCGGCACGGACGCGGCCGGCAACACCACCATGGCGCTTTCCGGCGACTGGAGCCAGGGCAGCGACGGCACCTGGTCGTTCGCGGCCAGCGAGGACTTCGGCCTCTTGACGCTCTACACGGACAACCTGCAGGAAGTCTCGAACGTCGATCAGACAATCTTCGTCCAGACCCAGGCTCAGGGATAGACCCCGGGGGTCTTGCCCCGAAGCCGGCTCTTGCGGCTGGCCCCGGCCAGCAGGTTCTGCCGACGCTTCCCGCCGAACAGGCCCGGCCCGGAATTTTGTTCGGCAGGCACAAAACAGTTCGACCCGTCCAAACGCGCCCTGGTCCCGCGTTCAGACGGGTCTTGTGTTGCATCCGGATTCCGGGCAAAAGCGAAACTTCAGCTTGCAATAAGGAATGATTCCTGTTAGTAAAATGGCAACCCAAAAAACTACAGGAGGCTCGCAGTCATGGCAGAGCTCAAGGACTTCGCGACGCTTGATATAAGCTGGAATCTGACTCCGGAACACGCAGTTACCATGTACCTCGAGTGGGGCAACAACGACTGGCATTCCGAATATCCCCCGGTGCGCTCCAAGAGCGACGAATCCTTCTACTTCGTGGTGGACACCTGGGGTGAGAAGCCCATCATCCGCCTCGTTCGCCGCAACTTGGAAAGCGCGATGGATCTCTACACCATGCCCATGCCCGAGGAACTCATTCCCGATTTCGAGAAGGAAAACCACGGCCTGAAGGGCATCAGTGCCCCCACCAACAACGTGAAGCACTGGCTTAAACACGCCATGGGCATCCCCCAATAGCGTTTTCCGCCAGTCTCGCGGCGGGGCCCGCGGGCAAAGAAAACCCGCCTTTTGTGTGCAGGCACGCGAACACTTTTTTCGGGATCGTCCCTTCGGGGCCGATCCCTTTTTCTCGCCCCAAATTTTGCCTCGCTGCGTGCGGGAAGTCCCGCCATGCACGTCCACGTGAGGCCCAGATGCCCGGTCGTTCGTGCCTGATTCCTGCTGTCATCCGGCACTCTTTCGACGTCGGGGTGTCGCGACCTTTTCGAAGTCCGCCATGTCGTCGAGCAAAAAGGCGTCTGCGCCGTCGAGGCTCATGCGCACGACGTCGTGGCGGGTGAACGTTCCCGTGACCAGGGCGCAGACGCCCATGGTGCGAAGGCCGCACAGACGGCAGCCCGAGGCAAGACCCCGGGAGAGGACGCAGAGGTTCGCTCCTACCTCGATGTCCCCGACTTCCTCGCTGTTCAGATGTTCCTTCTCGCCGTCCGTTTTGCACAGGACAGCAGCGCTTCCTTTCCCGACGCCCTGTTCCTGCATGGCCCCGCAGGCGCAGGTCTCGGGCAGGACAAGACCCGTGGCGACGGCAGGATGTGCCTTCGCGATTTCAAGAAGAAGAGCATTGCTCCCGCTGGCAACAAGCAGGGGGAGGCTTTGGGCGTATCGCGTCAAAAGCGCCGCCAGTTCCGGCCCGCACGCAAGGCTCCCGGCATTGTCTTCAAGGAAGAGGCAGAGCCCCATGCCGCAGCCCGGCTGCCCGCAGGCGCCAAACACGTTTTCAAGCAGCCCGCCAGAAGAGTTGCCTTCGCACTGCATGCCCACGAAGTCGGCACCCAGGGCATGCGCCTCCCTGATCCCGGCAGCCATGTCGGGGCCGGGATTGAGCCGCACTCCGAAGAGAATGGGCGAGGATTTCGAGAAAAGATCCTTTCCGGTCATGGGCGTCCGGTTCCCAGCTTCCTGTCTGCGGCAAGCGTCCGAAATGCCGCAGGCGATCGAGAGTTTTCCCTTGCGTCGAGCTGCCCGTCTGTCCGCCCGTGGCGGAAGAGGCCGCAAAGGCTTTTGGGGATTTACGAGACCGCGATCATGCGCTCGCGAAGCGCGCGAATCTTGTCGCGCAGAACGGCCGCTTCCTCGAACTCGAGATTGCGGGCGAGCTCGCGCATCTCCTTTTCGAGGCTTGCGACAAGCACGGCGATTTCCTCCGGACTTGCCGGCATGGCCGTCTCCTTGTCCTTCGACTTCTTGCCGCGCTTTCCCTTGCCGGACTTGGAGGATTCCGCGTACACGGCGTCGAGGGGCGAGTCGAGGGATTTTTTCGTGGAGCGGGGGGTGACGCCAAACTTCTCGTTGTAGGCCGTCTGCCTGGCACGGCGTCTTGCGGTCTCGTCCATGGCGGCCTTCATGGAGGCGGTCACCGTATCGGCGTAGAGGAGGACCGTGCCGTTCACGTTTCTCGCCGCGCGTCCGAAGGTCTGGATGAGCGAGCCAGTGGAGCGCAGGAAGCCCTCCTTGTCTGCGTCGAGCACGCAGACAAGGGAGACCTCCGGGATGTCGAGACCCTCGCGCAAGAGGTTGATGCCGACGAGCACGTCGAACTCTCCCAGACGCAGGGCGCGGATGATCTGCATGCGCTCGAGGGTGTCGATGTCCGAGTGCAGGTAGCGGGCCTTCACGTTCATGTTGACGCAAAAGTCGGTGAGATCTTCGGCCATGCGCTTGGTGAGCGTCGTGACAAGCACCCGTTCGCCCCGTTCGATCCGCTTCTTGCACTCGGAGAGCAGATCCTCCATCTGGCCCTTCACGGGGCGCACGAGAACCTCGGGGTCGAGCAGGCCCGTGGGGCGGATGATCTGTTCGGAGACGAGACCCTGCGATCTGTCGAGCTCGTAGGGGCCCGGGGTGGCCGAGACGTGGACCACCTGGTTGAGCATGGAGGTGAACTCGTCGAAGCGCAGGGGGCGGTTGTCGAGGGCCGAGGGCAGGCGGAATCCGAAGTCCACGAGCGTCTGCTTGCGGGAACGGTCGCCCTTGAACATGCCGCCCACCTGGGGGATGGTGATGTGGCTCTCGTCCACGAAGAGCACGAAGTCCTTCGGGAAGTAGTTCAGAAGGCAGGCCGGCGGCTCGCCTTCCTTCCTGCCGTCCATGTGGCGGGTGTAGTTCTCGATGCCGTTGCAGTAGCCGAGCTCCTCGAGCATCTCCAGATCGAGCTGGGTGCGCTGTTCGAGACGCTGGGCCTCGAGAAGTTTGCCCTGGCTCTCGAATTCCTGGAGCCGCTCCTGGAGTTCCGCACGGATGTCCGCGCAGGCTCTGGCCAGATTCTCCTTGCCGGAGACGTAGTGGCTTGCCGGGAAAAGAACGGTCTTCGCCACCCGACCGAGGGTCTCGCCGGTCAAGGGATCGATTTCGCGCATCTCCTCGATGTCGTCGCCGAAGTACTCGATGCGCAGGGCCTGCTCGTGGCGGTAGGGCGGGATGATCTCGATGGCGTCGCCGCGCACCCGGAAGGTCCCCCGGTGAAAGTCGTAGTCGTTGCGCTCGTAGTGCACGTCGACCAGCTGTTCCATGAGCTTTTCCATGGGCAGGTGCTGGCCTTCCTCCACGGGAATGACGAGGCTCGCGTAGTATTCGGGCGATCCGAGGCCGTAGATGCAGGACACCGAAGCGACAATGACCACGTCCCTGCGGGTGAGAAGGGCGTGGGTGGCAGCGTGGCGAAGCTTGTCGATGTTGTCGTTGATGGCGCTGTCCTTGGCGATGTAGGTGTCCGAGGCGGGCACGTAGGCTTCGGGCTGGTAGTAGTCGTAGTAGCTCACGAAGTATTCCACGGCGTTTTTCGGGAAAAACTCGCAGAACTCGGAATAGAGCTGGGCAGCCAGGGTCTTGTTGGGCGCGATGACAAGGGCCGGCCTGTTCATCCGCGCGATGACGTTGGCCATGGTGAAGGTCTTGCCGGAGCCCGTGACGCCCAGAAGGACCTGATCCTTCACGCCCTGGGACAGGTTCTCGACAATGCTCTCTATGGCTTCCGGCTGATCGCCGGTGGGCCTGTAGGAAGAAACCAGTTCGAATTGCATGTTGTTCAAGGAGTTCGGCAGAACGATGGCCCGGTGATGTGCTGCTTTGCCGGCTCGATGGATGTGCACAAGATTCCGGGACCGGAGGGAGGTGCGGGCTGAAGCTGAGCGGAAGGTATCGCGCGACAAAAGGGATCGCGAAAGGGCAGGGCGCATCCCGCAGGACGAATGCGGCCATTTTTGTCGCCGAATGCGGCAGTGAAGGAAGGCTACCTTCATGCGTGCCCCGGGGCAAGACGTCGATTGTTCGGGGCATGCGGACGGGTTTTCGACAAATGGGAAAGAGGGGGCGGGACGGGCATGAAAATTGCAGAATTTGTCAGCAATCAAGGGAAGTTGAACAGGGTTTGGGAAGCTTTTGAAAACTGGACATGTCTTGACATTCCGCGCGGCTGGGTAAAAACTTGTCCCGCTAAAAAGGTCTTTCCGGGCCCGATTTGCTGTCCGGACAAAAGGCCCTGCAACTTTCGGACACAACATGGCGACATCGAGCGAAACACCAAACATCGGCGAGTTCCTCCTTGATGCTGAGGTCATCTGTCGCTGTCTCGACGCCATGCAGATGGCCGTGGGCATCGTGCGGGTGGAGTGCGACGGGAAGGGCGAGCCCTGCGATCTGCAGTACATCTACTGCAACGAGCCCATGGCGAAGATCCAGAACATCGCGCGCGAGCGCCTGGTGGGCTCCTGGTACATCCGGGATCTGCGCAGGGACATCGATCGCGCCTGGGTGGACTTCTTCGCCAGGGTGGCCTCCACCGGAAAGAAGGACTGTCGGCGCGAATACGCGCCCCACATGGGCGTCCACCTGGAGGCGGAGGCCTGGCGGGTGTGCGAGGGCTACTGCGTGACGCTGATTAGCAACATCACCGAGCGTCTGGCCCTCGAGGATCGTCTGCGCGATCAGCAGAACGCCGTGGACACGCTGATGAGCAACGAGCTCACGGCCTTCTTCTTCTACGACATGGACAAGTGCATCCTCTACAACAACATGCACTCGTCCATAAACAAGGTGATCAGCGGCGGCAGGGCGCTGAGGCTCAAGAACATTCCCTATTCCCTGGCCGAGATGCGCATACTGCGTCCGGAAGACGTGCACCTTGTGCTGCGCAATCTCCTGAACCCCCTGGACGAGGGGCGCAAGGAGACGAGCATGGAGATCATGCTCAACATCTCCCTGGACGGCAAGGGGCACTGGAAATGGTACAAGGTCTCCTTCTACCGCTTCCAGTCCGCCATGCCCAACACGCGCAAGGCCGTGTGCACGGTGCGCAAGATCCAGAAGGAAGTGGATCTGCGCAACCGCCTGCGCCGCAAGGCAGACATGGACCTGTCCACCGGTCTCTACAACCGCCACGCCGCCGTCGAGTTCATCAACAACCATCTGCAGAGCAACGACGAGAGCTGTCTGCTCTATCTTTTCGACATCGACAACTTCAAGGGCATCAACGACACCTGGGGGCACATGGAGGGCGATCGCGTCATTGCCTTCTTCGCAAAGACCCTCATGGAGGTCATGCAAAACCACATCGTCTTCCGCCTGGGCGGCGACGAGTTCGCGGCCTTCGGCCAGGGCCAGACCTACGAGAGCGTGGAAAAGCTCGCGGCCAGGATGCAGAAGGAGCTGGACGAGCAGAAGGAGTTCGACTTCCCCCTGCATTGCAGCGTGGGCATCGCCTGGTGCAGGAGGAGCTGCATCTACGAGACGCTCTACGCCGAGGCCGACAAGATGCTCTACAAGGCCAAGGAAGCGGGCCGCAGGACCTGGCGGGCCACCATCGTGCGCCCCGGGTACCTGGACGGGAAGTAGCGGGTTTTCCCGCAGGCCGGGAGCATGGGGACAGGTCTCTCCCCGGCATGGGGAAACGCATGCCCTCAAAAAAGCCGTTTTGCGGGCAAGCCGCAGCGTTTGGCCGGCCCAAAAAGGATGGCCGATCGACGCGCGGGAAAGGCTGTCCTGCCTGTCGGGAGCACGTGAAGCTGAAGGCAGGGGCACGGTGTTTGCGCGCCGACAGCCGGCAACGGGCGGCAACGGGCGGGAACTGTTGCCGACAGCCGATTTTGCCTTGCGCGCGATGCGTTGAACGTGCGAGTGTGTCGCGAGAGTTTCGACAGACGAGGGGGTTTGAAGAAAATGGGTTCCTTTGGAGAGATCCTCGCCAGATACCGTGAAGAGGCGACAAGCCAGCGCGACAAGGGCGATCGCTTCGAGCGGCTCATGCTGCGTTTTCTGCGCACGGCTCCGGAATACGAGGGACTCTTCTCCCACGTCTGGCTCTGGGCGGACTTTCCCTACAAGGCCTCCTTCAGCGCAAAGGACACCGGCATCGACATCGTCTGCCGCACGCTGGACGGCGACTTCTGGGCCGTGCAGTGCAAGTGCTATCTTGCGGCCACGCAGATAGACAAGAAGGTGGTGGACAGCTTCCTTGCGACCTCGGGCAAGAAGATCATCCTCGAGGACGGGACCGGCGTTGGCTTCAAGCACCGCCTCTTTCTCTCCACCACCAACAACTGGGGTCCCGAGGCCGAGAAGACCATCGAGAACCAGGACCCGGCCGTCACCCGGTACAATTTGAGCGACTTCGAGGCTTCTCCCGTCGACTGGGAGGCCCTCGAAAACGGCCTTGCCGGAAATGATGCCAGAAAGG
>CAZWOT010000112.1:0-8051 GCA_964635595.1 uncultured Desulfovibrio sp. | reverse complement strand
TATAAGTTTATCCCAGCTCTTTGCTTGCAGAGACCTCCGAGCCCGGGGGTGTTATGACGCCTAGAGTTGCGAGAGGGCCGTGCACCCGCACACCTTGCAGAGACCTCCGAGCTCGGAAAGCAGGCACCAAAGGACACCTCCCTCTTCTGCATTCATCAACTTCCCCCAATGGACTGCCGCGTCGCGCAGCAAGGCAGCACAAATTGTCCTCTCCCTTCACCCTGGCAACCCGGGCGAAGGGAGAGGATTTCTGTTTTTGTCCGCTGGCGCGAAGTTTGCCTCCTGCCTTGCGGCAGAGCCGGATCTCCGCAAATCTTGCCATCTTCGGCCCTGACCGCTATAGCCTTGCACGCGCCTTCTTCTTCAACACTTCATTCCCGGAACAAGGACCATCCCTTGCCCAACGACGCAGAAATGACACCCCGCTTTCTCAATCTCGCCGTCGACCTCGTGGTCGCCCTTCTCACGGCCGCCTTCTGCTGGCTTGCCGTGAGGGGACTGCTTGTTCTCTCCCCCCTTGGCGTCGGCATGTCCTCGGATCTGCAAAACTACGCCCAGATCCTCGAGGCGACCTTCCAGCCCGAGCTCTTCGTCCACGATCCCGTGGGAGCGCTTCTGCCCAGGGACCCGGGCGTACCCAACATGCTCACCAACCTTGCGCCCTTCTTTTCCGGCGCCAACATGGCCGAGTCCCTCATCGTGGCCGGCGGCACGGCCATCTTCTGCCAGATCTTCGGCTGGTACGTCTTCGGCCGCCTTGTCTTCGGCTCTCCCGCCCTTTCTGCCTTTCTTGCCGTCGTGGGCTCCACCACCTTCTACTGGGCCTTCGGCACCTACTGGGGGGCCTGCCACGAGGAGGCGGTGCCGCGCATCTTCTTCAACGCCCTGTGGCCCTTCTTCCTGCTTGCCGGCACCTGGGCCATGCGCTCATTGAAAATCCGCCTTGCCCTCTCGCTGGCCCTGGGGCTGTCCATCTTCGTGCACTCGGTGAGCGCCCTCATGCTGGGCGGCATGTTCCTGACGGTCTTTCTGCTCCACCCCGTGAAGCCCAGGCTCGCGTCGGCACCTTCCCTTCTTGCCACAGGCCGCCGCTCCGGCGGACTGTTCAGGCATCTTGCAACGACCCTTGCCTGCACCGTTCTCTTCGCCGCACCGGTGCTGACCTTCCTTGTCCTGCGCGCGCCGGTTGCAAATCCCGACCCGGCCTCCCTCGAGCTTTTGCGGCAAATGTTCGAGCTGCGCTTTGCCACGGACTGGGGCGACATCTGGGGAGGCTTTGCCAAAAATGTCCTTCCGCTTGTGGTCGACTTTCCCCTGCTCCCCCTGGGCGCCCTTGCCCTGATCTTCATCCTGTACAAACAGGACCGTCTCGAGGGACCGGCACGGGATCTTGCCCTGCTCATGCCGTTCCTTCTCGTGGGCATGCTCGCGGTCGTGCTCGTCTGCCAGGCGGAAATTGTCCTTGCCCCGCGTTTTTCGCGCATGTCCATGAGCCTCGAGATCCTGCGCGGCACGCGCTTTCTCGTCCCCATGAGCCTGCTCTGCCTGGCCATTGCACTTTCCCTCTATATTCATCGCATCCCAAGGCTCCTTTCCGGGGCCGTTGCCCTTGCGGCAGCCCTTGTCCTCTTCCTTGTCTCGCCCGACAAGGTGGTGCTTGCGGCAAGGATGGAGGTTCGCGACGCCCTTGGGCTCGAGCGCGAGATGGATGCGCAGGCAATCGTCGAGGCAGGCAAAAGCGAGCTCGAGGCCCTGGACGCCGTCGAGAAGAACGTGCCCCGCGACGAGACCGTCTTTGCACCCATGGACGCCATGAGCGTGCGCTATGTCCTCAAGCACCCCCTCGAGCCCGTGCACAAGGACGGCAACATCTTCTACCACACCCGCTCCATGGAGCCCGGGCGCGCCTGGCTGGACATCCAGACAGGACTTCGCAAGGACCCCCGCACGGCCCTCGAGGCCTGGGCCAAGTCGCCCGCAAGGTGGATGCTCTCGCCCAGGGCAAACCTTCCCGAGGACTTCGGGACTGACAAAAACGGGACTCTCCCGCCGGTCTCGAAAGACACTGCCCGGACAGGTGCTCTTAAGGCAGACGCAGCCTTGAAAAATGCCTTCGGGCGCGCCTTTGCCTTGCCCGAAAAGGACGCAGGCCCTGCCGCGCACACGGTCCCCTTCGACATCGTCTTTGCCAACCGGGACTGGGTGCTGCTCAAAAAGCGCGGCTAAAGCCATCCTCCCGTTCTTTGCCGACTCAGGGAGGCCCGGACGCAAAAGCCCTGCCCTGCGGCATCTCCTTTTCCGGCATCCCGCTTTCGCCCTCTTCTTTCGCTCTCCTCTTTCGACATTCTCTTTCGACATCCCGTTTTCAAGGAGCATCCCCCATGCCCGACACCATGCAGGCCCTTGTCTTTCGCCGCAAGGGCGAGCTTGCCCTCGAGGAACGCCCGATTCCGAAGCTGCTGGACCCGACGGACGCCATCGTGCGCGTGACGGCCTCGAGCATCTGCACAAGCGATCTGCACATCCGCAACGGCGCTGTGCCGAGGGCCCGCGAGGGCGTCGTGCTGGGCCACGAATTCGTGGGCGAGGTGGTGGAGGTGGGCCCCGAGGTCCCGAACCTTGCCGTGGGCATGCGCGTTGCCGCCAACGTGGAGACCTTCTGCGGCGTGTGCGAGTTCTGCCGCGAGGGCCACGTCAACAACTGCCTGCACGGCGGCTGGGAGCTTGGCTGCCGCATCGACGGAGCCCAGGCCGAATACGTGCGCGTGCCCTTTGCCCAAAACGGCCTCGACCCCATTCCCGAGGAGCTGTCCTTCGAGAGCGCCCTGCTTGTGGGCGACGTGCTCGCAAGCGGCTATTTCGGGGCAGAACTTGCCGAAGTGAAGCCCGGCGACGTGGTGGTCGTGGTGGGTGCGGGGCCGGTGGGGCTTTGCGCCATGCAGTGCGCCACGGTCTTCGGTGCTGCCCGCGTGGTGGCCCTGGACGTGCTGGACGAGCGTCTCGACTTCGCCAGACGGCACGGCTTTGCCAGCGATGCCGCCAATCCCGACACGCTTGGCCTCGAGGGCCTTCGCGCCCTTCTTGCCGAGCTTGGGGTGCCCCATGGGGCGGACGCTGTCATCGAGTGCGCGGGGACGAGGGAAAGCTTCGAGCTTTCCTGGCAGCTTGCCCGTCCCTCGAGCACGGTGGCCGTGGTCGCCCTCTACGAGGAGGACCAGGCGCTGCCGCTGCCACGGATGTACGGCAAGAACCTCACCTTCAGGACGGGCGGCGTGGACGCCGTCCACTCAAGGCGCCTGCTCTCCCTCATCAGGGAGGGCCGCATCGACACCCGCCCCCTGCTCACCCACACCTTCAGGCTCAAGGACATCATGCAGGCCTACCACGTCTTCGAGAACAGGCTGGACGGCTGCGTCAAGTGCGTCATAACCCCGTGATCATAACCCCGTGATCATAACGTCGTGATCATCACGCCGTGAGCGTCACGCCCCGAACTGTACGCCGCGAGCATCGCGCCCCGAACGTTGCGCCTGAACAGCACGGCGTGAACGACGCCACCCCCAAAAGGGGCACGAAGGGGCACGTCAGGCAGGCTGGCCGTTCGACAGGGACCGGCCATTCGTCAGGAGCCGGCCTGCAGGGGCTCGACCAGGACGCCACGGCCGCACACGCCCGTGGCCCGCGCCCGCAAAAAGCCGCCCTTGCCCGTCTCGTCGTCTCCCATGGCCGAAGCTTCGACAAAACAGGGCGTGTAGAAGGCGTCCACCGCGTGCACTAGGCCTGCCGGCGCAAGTCCCTCGCCGGCGTCGAGAGCAAGCAGAAGATCGTCTTTCCCGACCCGGCTTTCCCAGAAGGCCCTGGCCTTTTTCGCCACCACCTCGCGCACCCGTGCTGCCCGCCCGGCCTTGACCTTCTTCTCGAGCTGGTCCGGATAGTTCGCTGCCTGGGTGCCGGGGCGCCGCGAATAGGGAAAGACGTGGGCGTAGGTGAAGGGCGTCTCCTCCACAAAGCGGCAGAGCTCCTCCACGTCGGCCTCGGTCTCGCCAGGGAAACCCACGAGGATGTCCGCCCCGAGGCCCAGCACGGGCCAGAACGTCGAGAGCCTGTCGACGGCCTGCCAAAGCGTTTCCTTGCCGTAGTGGCCGCGCGCCATGCGGCGAAGGACGTTCTTGCTTGCGTGCTGGAGCGAGATGTGCAGATGGGGTGCAACCAGCGTTGTTCTGCCGAGGATCTCGCAGCCCCGCTCGTCCAGCTGCGAGGGCTCGAGCGAGCTTATGCGGATGCGCCTTTTGCCCGCAAAACGAGGGGCCAGTTCCCGGTCGAGCCGCTCGAGCAGATCCCAGAAGTCGCCAAAGGCTTTGTTGTCCTTCCCGTACTGGCCGAGGTTCACGCCCGAGAGCATGATTTCCGCGTGGTTTTCGAAAAGCCTTTCGGCCTCGCGCACGACCTCCCCGGGCTCCCTGCTCACGTTGGGACCGCGGGTGGATGGCACGATGCAGTAGGTGCAGTTGTGGGTGCAGCCGTCCTGGACCTTCAGGACGGGACGCGCCCTCTTGAAGGTCTCGATGGACAGGGAGGGATAGGGCCGCGGGAGAAAGTCCTTCCAGTGGGTCGGCTCCGGGACAAAGCGTTTGTCCAGAAGGCCTGCATCCGCAAGGCCCGTATCCACCAAACCCGCATCCGCAGGGGCCGCCTGGCCGCCTTCTTTTGCCTGTCCGGCATTTCTGGACCTTGCGGCAATATCGACGTTTTTTGCGAACACCCCCTGGCCGCGCGCATCCTTTGCCGAACGGGAAAGCGCGCCTTCACGTTTTGCCCTGGCCTTGGCCACCAGGCCCTTTATGACATCCTCCCTGCAGAGGTCTTCCTTTTTCTCCTGCACGACCACCAGATCGGCCTTCGGGACAGGGGCGTGCTTTCTGGGCGCAAAGTCGGCCACAAGGCGTGCCGCGCAGCCCGTGAGCACGAGCACGGCGCCGCCAGCCTCCCTGCCAAGGCGAATGAGGGCGTTTCTCGCGTCCCGCTCGGCCCTGGCGGTGATGGCGCAGCTGTTGACGAGGAGCACGTCCGCCTCGTCCAGCCTTTCGCACTCCACGCCGCCCGCCCTGGTCCAGGCCTCGCGCACGGCCTCGGTCTCGTACTGGTTCACCTTGCAGCCGAAGGTGACGCAGCCAAAGCGCCAGGCGGACAGGGGCCGGTCCTCCCGACACGCGCCTTCAGGACAGACGTTTTCAGGGGACGCGTCCGCAGGACACGCCGAAGAGGACGGCCCGCTGTCGGATGCCGCAACGCAGGCAATGCTGCCAGTGCTGCCGGGCCCGACCCTGCCCGTCTCGGTTGATTCGCCCTTGTGCCAAAGCGTGCCGCTCACGTTCCCTAAGTCCTTGCAAAGATGGCCTTGAATGATGCCCTCGAGATGACTTCGAGACGACCTCGAAAGTCCTCGAAATGCCCATATGGTCTTCCCTCAGGTCCCCCTGCAGGGTGCCCCTTCAAATAGTGGCTATGCGCCCCCATGTCCAGAGACCGGGAAAGCCTGCCCACGGCGCTGGCCAAAAGCCGGCCGTGAGCCGAACGAAATTGCCCTTCTGGAACGGCCAAAAAAATTTTTTGCTGGCCCTTCAAGCGGCAGGCACGCGGATCATTTCGGCAAAAAGCGAAAAGAGAGAGGTGTAACGGAGAACTTTTCTATTGATAATGATTTTCGCTATCGATATACCTCTTTCCAACGACAGGGAGGCAGCACCCAAAGGGCTCCTCAAGGCCAGTCCGAACGTGCTCATGCCATGTCGCTGCAAGGGCCAAAAGGCAGCCCGCTGTCCAGCAAGGACAGGCCGGGCAGCTTGCCGGGCCCGCCATTCCCAAACCAGCCCCTCGATGCGCAGGGCAGGCCCAGGAGCGAAAAAGTACCTGTTCTTCCTTGCGTGCATATGACAAAAGGAGGCCTGTTCTTTCCTGCCCATGTGTCAGACAAACCGGGAGATCTCGGGAAAGTCGCTTTGCATTTTCCTTTCCCCCGGGGCAAAACTGGAAAGTCAGAGATTTCATTTTCGACTTTTCACGAACCTGTCACATGGACGACATCCCCGTGGATTTCCCTTCCATGGTCCCAAACGAGAACGGGCTTTTTTTCTTTTTTCAAAAAACCATTGCCAACACTTCCGCACCGTGCTACTGTGCGGCCACTATTGAGACCCGGCCTTGATCGGCTCCCCAAAGCCCGATACGGGAATTTTGGAAACGATGTTCGCCCGGGTCCGGCACGAGCCTGAAAAGGTTTTTGTGCCTCTCTTCCAAAAACCAACAAACTCTGCCGTATTGTGTCCGTGCCCCACGGACGCCCGGAGGTTTCCCATGTCAGATTGCTGCCAGCAGCTGCCCATTCTTGGCCAGGAACTCCCCGAGTTCACCGCCAACACCACCCAGGGCACCATGACCCTGCCCGCAGACGCGTCCGGCAAGTGGCTCGTGCTCTTCAGCCACCCCGCCGACTTCACCCCCGTGTGCACCACCGAGTTCTGCTCCTTCCAGAAGCGCTTCTCCGCCTTCAAGGAACTGAACGCCATGCTCGTGGGCCTCTCCATCGACCAGGTCTACTCCCACATCAAGTGGATCGAGTGGATCAAGGAAAAGCTCAACGTGGAGATCGAGTTCCCCATCATTGCCGACGACCGCGGCGACATCGCCAGGAAGCTCGGCATGCTGCATGACGGCAAGGGCACCAACACCGTGCGCGCCGTGTTCATCGTGGACCCGAAGGGCGTTGTGCGTCTCATCATGTACTACCCCCAGGAAGTCGGCCGCAACATGGACGAGGTTCTGCGCGCCCTGAAGGCCCTGCAGGTCTCCGACACCCATTGCTGCGCCATCCCGGCCAACTGGCCCAAGAACGGCATCATCGGCGACCATGTCATCGTGCCCCCGCCGGTCGACGTGGAAGGCGCCAAGCAGCGCATGAAGAGCTACGAGGGGTACGACTGGTGGTTCTGCCACAAGTCCCTCTAGGCCTTTGAGGCTTTGGGCACAAAGCTGTACAACTGGAGACAGCGGACAACCTCCGAGGTTTGCTCCGCTGTCTCCTTCACCTTTTTTGAAGGCCGGGAAAATCCCCGGCAAGGAGCATGACCATGGCCGAGCCTCAGGATATGTGGCGCTGCCCCGTGGCCAACTGCGGCTACGTGTACGACCCCGACCGCGGCGATCGCCGCCGCAAGATCCCCAAGGGCACCAAGTTCGAGGATCTGCCCGACGACTGGACCTGTCCCGTCTGCGGCGCCAGCAAGAAGAACTTCAGACGCCTCACGGACGAAGTCTAGCGCCGCCAAGGCCCCCAGGGGCCCAATCGTTTTTTCGGGGAAACGGGAAAACCGCCCATCTGGGCAGCACCCGTTTCCCTTTCTTTTTGCCCGCCTTTTGCCCGCAAGGAAGCTGCCCCAAAAGGCTTGGGATAAGCCGGGCTTTCGACCGCGCTTCACCAAGACCCCGGGCCGGTGTCCCCCAAGCAACGCCTGCTGACCAGAGCCCACGATCCCCGTGCCTGCTGACCGGTGCCTGCCGACCAGTGCCCCTGACCAAGGCCTCCAGGCCAGTGTGCACGAACCAGGGGCGCCGCGTCGTTCAGGACGGATCGATTGCGGGCGCATCCTCCCTGGGCAGGGCCATGTCCCTGGACAGGGCTTCTTTGGCGAGTCGTGCGGCCTCCACCTTTTGGGCGTTTTTCCTGGCGGCCCGTTCCTTGCGGGCCTCGCGCATCAGGGTTTCCCTGTTTTTGCTGCCCTTGGGGCGGCCTCTGCCGGCCATGGCCCGCATCTCGGCCTCAAGGGCCTCGCGCTCAAGCGTTTTTTTGTTTTTGCTCCCCTTGGGACGCCCGGGACCGCGTTTGGCGGGGCCTTCGCCCTTGGCCGCCATCTCGGCTTCCAGGGCCTCGCGCTCAAGCGTTTTCCTGTTTTTGCTCCCCTTTGGCCGGCCTGGGCGGCGTTTCTCGGGAAGCTCTCCCCTTGCCCGCAGCTCTGCTTCAAGTGCTTCCCGCTCCAGCGTCTTTTTGTTCCTGC
>CAZWOT010000111.1:2222-8075 GCA_964635595.1 uncultured Desulfovibrio sp. | reverse complement strand
CTTGAGTTCAAGCGTGCGACTTCCGAGGGCGAGCTGGAAGCGGGCGTGCGGGATGCCCTGACGCAGATAGAGGAGAAGAAGTACGATCAACGTCCCAGGAAAGAGGGGTACAAACGCATACTGCGGGTAGGCATTGCCTTTTTCGGGAAGTCGGTGAAGGTCGGCTTTGAAGAGGTACGTGTCTAGAGCGGTTTCATCTTGAAGCTTAATGCTATCTCGGGTGGTGGTTCTGTGAGTCCGGGCATGTCCGTCTGACATATTGGATTTCAAGGTAAAACCGCTCTAGCTCTGTCAAACCTCGAATCGCAGGTGGGATCCGGAACAGAGGCAAGCCTGTCTGGTGTACCTGATTCGTGCGGCCAAAAAGTACTCGGAGGATCCCGACCCGGACATTGCAAAATGTGTTTCCCACACATGCATGGCTTGTCAAGGTCTTGCAGGCCTTGCACATTCACGAACGCTTCCCGGATGCGGAGTCAACGTCCGCCGTCCCACCCCGGGCCTGCGTCGACCCTTGGCGCAAAAAGCGCGCCGACGCTCATTGGCGAGTCAAAATCCGTCCTTGACAAGCTGGCTGCAAGGAACTAATTTCGGAGTGCCGGGTGGCGGCAGCGCTGCCAACCCCGTCAGGTCCGAAAGGAAGCAGCGGTAACAGAGGTTGCCGGGTGCCCGGCATTCGGTGACAGAAACCCCCATCCTTGGGGGAGAGAGATACAGGTCCTCGGTGCGTTTGCCCCGGGGACCTTCTATTTTGCGCGTCAATCCCCCTCTGGGGCACGAACGGGCTTTTCTCCAATCCGGTCTTCCTTGAAGGCGGCAATGCGTCCCAGAAGCGAATCTGCGTGCTTCAGGAGCTCGTCCATCTTCTCCTCGACAAGTCCCGCCTTTGCCTTGATGCGCTCCATTTCTCCTGCAACCGAGAAGAAGGGCCAGTCCGAGCCGAAGAGAAGACGCTCGAAGGGAAGCATGCGGAATAGGGCCCCGAGCCGTGCTTCGTCGAGATGGGCCGAGACGTTGGAGGTGTCGAGCCAGAGGTTGTCGCCCCGAAATCCGCGCAAGATCTCGAGGGCCGCGTCCCACATCCCCCAGCCGCCAAAGTGCGCGCCCACGAACTGGACGTTCGGAAAATCTCTGGCCAGACGAAGAAGGTCCCGCGGGTGGGCCAGGGCCTGCTCGCTCCTTGCCTTGGCGCCCATGTGGACGAGCACGCAAAACCGGGTGCCCACGGCCTCCCAAAGCGTGTCGTGACGTCTATCCCCAAGCGCAAAGCCCTGCCAGACCGGATGCAGCTTGATGCCGACGATGCCGGCCTTCTCGAGAAAGTCGAGATCTGTCTCGAAGGTGCCGCCACAGGGGTGCACGGTCCCGAAGGGCACAAGTTTCGGGCGCGACTTGAGGGAAACGGCCCAAGCATTGACCGCGCGCACAAGCTCGGGCCTTTGCGCACAGTTGAGCACGCAGACCCGCTCTACGCCCGCATGGCACTCCTCGGCCTCGAGATCGGAAAGAAGCGCCGAACCCTCGAGGGGACGGTCGAAGACGTGGCCCAATGCCTCGTGCGCCCGCGGGGCAATGGCCTTCGAGAAGGCGTGGGTGTGGATGTCCGTTTTCACGAAGCCTGTCCTGCCCCTTGCGCGGGTCCTCGGTGCGGGTCTTTGGCACTGGTCTTTGGCATGTGGTGCACTCTTCTCCAGCCCTTGCGCCGGGACAATTCCTGTGCCCTGGCCCCTACGCCTTGTCCCTACTGGGGTCTTTGGGTTCTTTGGACTCTTCGGGTCTTGGCGGCACCTTGGTGAGCAGGTTGACGGGCGTTCCCTGCATCCAGCGACGTATGTTCTCCCCGGTCAGGGAGATGAGGCGCGTGCGCGTGGTCGTGCTGGCCCAGGCCATGTGCGGCGTGACGAGCACGTTGGGTGCGGAAACCAGCGGATCGTCCTTGTCTGCGGGCTCGCGGGGGAGCACGTCGAGACCCATGCCGGCTATCTTGCCGGACTTGAGGGCGGCCACGCAGTCCTTCTCGTTGATGAGCTTCCCGTTGGCGATGTTGAGGATGTACACCCCGTCCTTCATGCGGGCGATGCTCTTCTTGTTGATGATCTCCCTGGTCTCGGGCGTGAGGGAACAGTGCAGCGTGATGACGTCCGCCCTTTGCAGCAGGGTGTCGAGCGGGACAAAGGAAAAGGGCACGAAGGCAGGAGGATTTCTGGGCGTTCTCGTGGTCGCGAGCACTTCCATGCCGAAGGCATGGGCGAGATGCCCCATCCGCCGGCCCACGTTGCCGAAACCGATGATGCCCATGACCTTCTTGTCGAGGCAGACCGGCGACTCGAGGCAGTAGGACCAGGTATCGCGCTCTGTCCACTGCCCCTCGCGCACGCTCTGTGCGTGGCGGGCTATGTGGCGCACGAGCTCGAGCAGAAGCCCCATGGTGTGCTGGGCAGCCGACTCGGTGTTGTAAAAGGGCACGTTGCAGACGACGATGCCGCGCTCCTCGAATGCTTCCCTGTCGACAATGTCGTGCCGGTTGCTCATGACCGCAACCAGGCGGACATTGCGGCCAAGCTTCGCCACTTCCTTCGGTCCGAACGGCATGCGGTTGATGACCACCACGTCCGCGTCGGCCGTGCGAACCGCGATGTCCTTCAGCTTCGTCGAGGGGTATATCTCCGTCTCCCCAAGCTCGGCGACGGGAGCCCAGGAGATGTCGCCCGGATTGACAATTTCGCTTTCCAGTATGCTGATTTTCATTGTCGTCCCCGCGGGCCAGGCCGGATCTGTTGGCTGTTCGCCCTTCGGGCGCCCGAGGCACCCGGGATGCGAGAAAGGGAAATTCCATGCAGGCGCAAGATGCGCCGCCAAGCGCGAGCTCTGGCCTGCAACCTATCGCAAAGGCTGGTCTCTTTCCACAACTTTGTGCCCCTTTCCGGCTCGTGGGCAAGGCCCCTCGCGCACCTTTCTGCGTTCGGCGGACAAATAAGGACCCCGGGGAGCATGCACTCCCCGGGGCCCGAAACGAGGCGAGGGGGAGCAGCCTTCAAGGCCGCTCCCCCCCGGTTCAACGTTGGGAAAAATCCTAGTGGGCGATGACGCGGAAGTCGTCGCGACGGTTCTGCGACCAGGCAGCCTCGCCATGGCCCTGAACAGCCGGGTTCTCCTTGCCGTAGGAGATCATCTCGAGCTGGCTCGGGGACACGCCCATGTTGACCATGTAGTCGTACGCGGCGCGGGCACGACGCT
The DNA here is from genome assembly GCA_964635595.1 of uncultured Desulfovibrio sp. Classification (GTDB taxonomy): domain Bacteria; phylum Desulfobacterota; class Desulfovibrionia; order Desulfovibrionales; family Desulfovibrionaceae; genus Desulfovibrio. Next base: position 4,838 of record CAZWOT010000111.1, on the reverse strand, counting down.
CGCCGAGAGCGAGGTTGTATTCCTGGGTGCCGCGCTCGTCGCAGTTGCCTTCGATGCGCACACGGATGGTGTTGTAACGCTTCATCAGCTCAGCCTTGGTCCTCAGGACATCCTGATACTGGGGCTGGATGGCATAGCTGTCGAAAGCAAAGAGCACGCGACCGTCGGTGATCTGCTGAATGGCAGCCTGCATTTCCGGAGAGATGCCGGAGTCGACATAGCCGGGCTCGGCGGACTTCTTGGCGCAACCAAAGCCGGCGGCAAGAGCCACGACCAGCGCAAGAACGAGAGCGAAACGTTTCATTATAAGCCTCCTGAACAAGCTTAAGAAATGGTTTCCCATTGTTTGGCGCCTTTTGGGCGCGACCGATAAAGCCTCAACTGAAAACAAATGGTATCTTCAGTTGTGAATTTGTCAAGAGATGGCAGATTGAATCCCCTGATTTCTCCCGGCTTTTTTCTCTTCCGCAAAGGAAAGCGGGCCAGGTTGCGTCAGGGCAGACAATGCAGTTCCACTTGAAAAACAAGGCGTTCGCGGAGGCTGGTCTCCGGAAAGTCCCTATTTTGGGAAATGGAAGCCCAAGTACACTAGCAAAGAGTATGGCTGATGGCAAGATTCGGCAAGAACAGCTCCCCGCAAAGGAACGCTCAGGGCCGCCCTTGAGGCAGGCCTGACGCTTCCTTCCGCAGGGGCTCCACCATTGCCTGGCTGGGCGGCCCACCATCCAACCTTGCGGGAATGCTGGCTATTTCTGCTGCCCGGGCATGCCCCAGCGGGGGAAGAAGGCGTCGCCGTTGACGGGCACGCGCTTGGCGTCGCCGCCGTGGCGGGTGGTCAGATATATGCCGCGCTGTCCGCCGCGGGAGGACGAGAAGGCGATGAAATAGCTGTCCGCGCAGAAGGACGGCTGCTCGTCGCTGCCAGGCCCGAAGGAAACCTGGGTTTCCTGGCCGGTGACGAGATCCTGCACGAAGATGCGCTGGCCGTAGGAGGTCAGGCGAGTGAAGACCACGAGGGTTCCGTCGGGCGAGAGGTTGGCCTCGGTGTTGTAGGAGCCGTTCATGCTCACGCGGGAGACGGCGCCGGAGTTCAGATCCTTCATGAAGATCTGCGGGCCGCCAAGGCGCGAGGAGGTGAAGGCCATCTTGGTGCCGGTCTTGTCGAAGGTGGGCGAGACGTTGATGCTGTTGTGTTGCTCGAGCACGCGTTCCTTCTTGAAGACGTGGTCCAGCTGGTAGATGACGGGGTACTTGCCGTTGGAAAGCGCCACGGCCACCTTGTTGTTGGGCAGGAAGGAGGGACCGATCACCACGTCGCCGGGGAAGCGCACGCGCTGGACGCGGCGGGAGCGGGCGTCCCACACGCCAAGGGAGTGGGAGCGCTCGTCGATCTGGGTGAACACGATGAAGCGGCCGTCCGGTGACCAGGTGGGCGACATGGCCTCGCCCTTGATGTTGGTGATCTGCCTGAAGTCGCGGCCGGTGGGCTTCACGAGGCACACCTGGGCGCTCAGCTTCCCGTGCTTCATGACAAAGGCGAGCGTGGAGCGGAAGAAGGAGCCGTTGCCGGTCAGAGCCTCCAGAAGGTCCGCGCAGAAGCGGTCCGCCACCTCGGGCAGATCGCGCTTGGCCACATTGGGGTATTCCTTGCCGAAGAGGCGGCCGCCGCCGCTCGTCTCGTAGGCGCGCATCTGCACGGTGCGGGTGCCGCTGTCCCCGGAGGGCCAGAGTGTCGTCACCACGATGTCGCTGCCGGCGAGCTGGAAGCGGTTGAAGTCCGCCTGGGGTGGTTCGGCACCGGCAAGCACGGTGCCGCCGAGCACGGTGTTCGGATCCGTCAGGCGCATGAAGGGCAGAAAGCTCAGGTTTTCGTTCACCAGCTTCTGCAACTCCGCGCCCATGTTTCTGGCCTCCTGGTTGGGGCCGGTAATCGGCGCGGCAAGGCCAAGGTTCACCACGTTCTGGCCGGGGCCGTAGATGTCCACGCGGGGCGCCGCGAAGGCGTCCTGGCCTAGGGCCAGAAGGGCGAGAAGAGCGAGGGAGAAGAGTTTCCTCATCATGAGTGTCATCCTCGAGATGCGTTCGTCAGGATACGTTCTTCAACAAGAGCTTCCTGAAAAAACGCATTGGTACTGCATTCTCAAACAGGCATGCCTGATCTGGCTCCCCGAATCGTCCCAAGAAGCCGTGTCCGGCTTCGAGGAAGGAGGGGGAGCCCGAAAGCTCCGGGCCGCAGGGGCCGCCAAACTGGCGAGAATGTGCCGGAAACGGCAGCCCTGCGTCAAGACGGCCAAAACCGGCGATACAGCCCTATTCGCCTACCTTGCCCCTGACCGAGGACGCGGGGCCGAAGGCTTCGGGAGCGGGTACGGGAGCTGATGCGGCACCCGTTTCGCCTGCGGCCGTCTCACCGGAGGAAGCTGCGCTGCCCTGGGCAGCGGCATTTTCCGCGGCAGCGGCTGCTTCGGCGGCAGCAGCCCTCTCCGCGGCCAGCTGGGCCCTGCGCTCGGGCGACAGGGGCAGGGGCGTCGGCGCAGCGTTGGGGTCGATGCGCTGTCCCTTGACCGAGTCCGGCGGCAGGGGTGGCTGGGGCACGACCCATTCGCCATCGGAAGC
>CAZWOT010000111.1:0-2122 GCA_964635595.1 uncultured Desulfovibrio sp. | reverse complement strand
GGTTCGACGGGTTTGACCGCCTCTGCCCCGGCAGGAGCCGGTTTTGACGGTTCGGGCGATGCGGGCGCGGCTTGTGCAGGCATGTCGGCGTTGGGTTCGATGACCTTGCCCTTGACCGACGCGGGCGGCAGGGGCGGCTGCGGAATCACCCAGTCGGACGAGGACTGGGCCGGCCGTGTCCGGGCAGGAGCAGGCTCTCTCGCCGGCTCCGTTTCCACGACTTCCCGGGCTGTTTCCTCGACCGCTTCGGCCAGAGGTTCCTGGGCATCAGCGGCGGATTCGACGGGCTGAGCCGCATCCACGGGCATGCCTTGCGGCACTTCCTCGACGGGTGCAGCTTGCGCGGCACCGGCAGAAGCCTGCTCGCCCTGCCTCCCCTCGGGTGCAATGACGAGTTCGGCAGCCTCCGGTTCGGGTCTCGGGGGATAGCGGCTTATGATCGGCCCCCTTTCCATTGGCTCCTGGGGCTTCCCTTCCTCGGCCTTCGGATCGGATTTCGAGGCCGGCAGCGGGGTTCTTGGCGTGCGTTCGAGAAGCTCGGCCGCGCCCGGGATCTGCTGGCCCGGCACGAACTCGTAGCCCCCGAAGGTCTCGCCGCGCTCGCGGGCGGCCGCCTCGGCACGCGCCCGAGCGTCGTCCTCGGCATAGCCCGCCTCGCGCACCCGATACTCGCTGTCGCGGCGGGCGCGCTCGCGCACCTGCTTCTTGAGCTCCTCGTCCGGGTCCTTGATTTCGTCCGCGCTGCGGTTGCTCTGGAAGGTGACGGAGAGGCGGATGGGCTGGCCATCGGGCGGCGGCGCGAAGCGCCCTATCTTGTGGGCGGCCCCGCAGGCCGAGATGTCGTAGGTGTCGTGGCCCGAGGAGCGCTTGACGGTGCAGTCCTGGAGCATGCCGGAGCTGTCGATGGCAAGCTCCACTTCCGCCACGTAGCTGCCCAGAAGCCCCATGGGAGGCTCCCAGACCTCGCCTATGCGGCGAAAGACCCCGCTGGCGTAGTCCTCGCCGCTGACACCGCCGGCGATGAGGGTGCGCGAGGCGCCCTGGGACGCCTCGGGAGCAAGAAGGCACGGTGCCGCAAGGGCAAGGACCAAAAGACATGTGCGCTGTATGTTCAAGGACCACTCCTCGGGACGCCCGTCTTCTTCTGGAACCGTCCCAGGCGGCGAGGCTTTGTCAGCCCTGTCTGAGTTCGTTGAGGGTGAAGACCATTTCGAGGTTCTGGTATTCCGGAGACGGGGGCTTCGGGAAATTGCCGGCGCGGCTCGTGCGCATGATGGCGTTGACGCAGGAGCTGTCGTACTGGATGTTGCCGGAAGAGCGGACGACCAGGGTGTCCTGCACCTCGCCCTGGGGACTCACCTTGATGAGAATGGTGCACTGCAGGTTCTGGCGCGAGGCCGAGGCGTAGCCCCAGTTGGGGCGCACCGCCAGCATGACCTGGCCGATGTAGACCGAATGGAGGCCGCCGCCTCCGGGACCCGACCCGGAGCCGCCGCCACCGCCGGAAAGGCCGCCGGCCTTCCGCTTGGCCTCGGCAAGGGCCTGCTCCACGGAACTGCCCCGATCGCCCGCCTGGGCGCGCGAGGTGGCCTTGCGCCTGGCCTGGTTGAGCGCGTCCTTGACCGGATCGGACCTGGGCTTCGTTTCCTTCTTGGGCTCCGGCTTCTTCTCCGGCTTCTTTTCTTCCTTCTTCGGTTCCGGCTTCTTCTCTTCCTTCTTTGGTTCGGGCTTCTTCTCTTCCTTTTTCGGCTCTTCCTTCTTGACCTCGACCTTGGGTTCCTCGGGCCTGGGCTGAAGCTCGGGCTTCTTGGGCTCCTCCTTCGGCACGGGCAAAGCCTCCACGGGCTCGGGGACCTTGGGGGTCTCCTCGGCCGCGGGAGCCGCCACCTCGGCCTGCTCGGCAGGCGCCGAGGGAGCCAGGTTCTCGTCGGGCTGTCCCATGTGGCCAAGAATGGGCGACGGCGTGTTGCTGCCGCCCATCTCGCCTTCCACAAGGCTTATCTGCACCGCGTTCTGGCCCAGATCTATCGGCCTTGTGCTGGGCCAGAAGAAGATCAGCAGAAAGATCAGAACGTGGAGGCACAGGGACAGTATGTAGGACGCCAGAGGCATTGCGCGAGGC
>CAZWOT010000110.1:0-8109 GCA_964635595.1 uncultured Desulfovibrio sp. | reverse complement strand
GTTGCAGGGATGGTTGCGTTGGGGAGACGGGGAGAGGGCGCGTACCCGTGCCTTTTGCCCGACTTGCCGCAGCATCGCCGGTTTCAGGGGCGCGTTCCTCCCTTCGAGAGCCCCAATCTTGAACCGCGCATGGCAAAAAGACAAGTTCCAGGAGAGGTCCCGGAAGGCCGGCAAAACCGGACCTTCACCCCGCTCGTTGTCTCGGGAGGCCCTTTGGGCTATAGGGGGGAGCGCCGGCCGCCCTGTCCCTCGCCAGGGGCAGGGAGCCAGGGACAAACGAAAAATGCAGGCAAAGGGGAGAAATCCATGTCCGAGAACCAGACGGCGCCCATCGGCATCTTCGATTCCGGCGTCGGCGGCATGACCGTCCTGCGGGCGCTCATGACGCGCCTGCCGCACGAGGACTACCGTTTTCTCGGCGACACGGCGAGACTTCCCTACGGCACCAAGGGCCGCGACACCATCGTGGAGTACACGCTTCGGGCCGCCCGCAAGCTCGTGGCCACGGGCCCGGTCAAGATGCTGGTGGTAGCCTGCAACACGGCAAGCAGCGTGGCCCTGCCGGCCCTCAAGGAGACCTTTCCCCACATCCCCGTGGTGGGCGTCATCGAGCCGGGCGCAAGAGCCGCGGTGGCGGTCTCCCAAAAGCGGCACATCGCCGTGCTCGCCACCGAGGCCACGGTGCGCGGGGGCGCCTACGTGCGCGCCATCCGCCATCTTGCGCCGGACGCGCGCGTGGTGAGCCAGCCCTGCACGCTCTTTGTGGCCCTTGCCGAGGAAGGGTGGCTCGAGGGCGACGTGGCGGAAGGCACGGCCAGGCGCTACCTCGCCAGGGTCTTTCCGGGACTGGCGGGTGCCGACGGCGCGGCTTTCCCCGGAAACAGGGACGCGCCCGACACCATCCTGCTTGGCTGCACGCACTTTCCCCTGCTGAAAAAGGCCATCCGCCGTGTGGTGGGCGACGGAGTCGAGATCGTGGACTCGGCACTGACCACGGCCGAGGCCGTGGCGGACATCCTCGAGGAACAGGGCCTTCGGAATCCCTCGACGGCCGGGGGCGCCGTTCACTTCATGGCCACCGACAACGTGGGCCGCTTCGCGGCCACGGGCCGTCTCTTCCTTGGCCGCGCCTTTCCCGAGGACAGCGTGGAGCTCGTGGACATCTAGCGTCGGGCCTGACCTGGTTCCGGACCTATTTTTGCGAGCTGCCCCAGGAGGGGATCGAGTCCGGGACCTTGTACTCGTTGCCGAGCAGGGCCTTGCGCATGCGCAAGTACTGCTTCTGCCCCTGCAGGCGGTGGTTCACCCCGCCGTAGACGCGGCCGCAGGACTGTGCCTTGATGGGCTCGCGCAGGTCCGCGAGCGGCGGATCGTAGACTTCCCACAGCCCCTCGAGTTCCTTTTCGGGGTTGAGGAGATTGCCCTTTTCGTCGCGCACGGAGATGTGCAGATGGGCGCCGGTGGTGCGTCCGGTGCAGCCCACCTTGCCGATGTGCTGGCCCTTTTTCACCTCGTCGCCGCTCTTGACGAGAACCTCGCCCAGATGGGCGTAGGCCACGAACTTGCCGTCCGTCTGCTCGATCTTGACCATGATGCCGGCGTTGCCGCCGGGCCCGGCCATGACGACCTTGCCGTCCCCGAGGCTTCGCACGGGCCATCCAAGGTGCCCGCGCAAATCGAGGCCGCCATGATGGCGCGACTTCATGGGGGCGTCGCTCAAAAGCGGCACGATGGAGCCCCGATGCTCGCCAAAGGGAGACGTCACGAGCTCCTTGACCGGAGGCCAGAGTGCCTTGGCCGCTTCCAGCTTTTCCTCCTCGGTGAGCTCGTCGTCGCTTTTTTGCGGGGCGTCCTCCGTGGATTCTTCTGCATCGCCCTCCCTGGCGTCTTCATCAGCGTCTTCTGCAGAATTTTCCCCGGCCTCGGTCTCGGCCTTCCCGTCCGCGGTCGTGCCGCCTTCCTCGCCGGCTTCTTCTTTCAAGTTCCCGGCGTCGGCCGCATCATTCGTGCCGCTTGGCTCGCCTGGCTGCGCGGATTCGTCGGCCTCTGCAGCCCCGGACTTTTGGGCTTCGCCGTCTTCGGCTTCACCGTGAAGCGATGGGTCCTCGCCAGTGCCCGTGCCGGCGTTCGCGGCCGTGCTCTCTTTGGCGTCCGCAGCTGCGTTTTCGTCGGCTTCTGCCGGCCTGTCCGCAGTCGCGTCCTGTCCGCTTCCGGCTTTCGAGGGCGTGACGGGCTCCGTTTCGGTCCTGTCCCCGGCATTGTCGCCGGCCTTCGCCTCGGCGGCTGCGGCAGGCGCATCTTTTGCCCCCTCTTCCTTGTCGTCCGTGCACCCGCCAAGGGTCAGCACGAAGGCCAGAAGGAGCATGGGCAAAAAGAAAAGAGCCCGGACGCCCGGGCGAAAGAGGCATTGGACATGGCCCACTGGGGCCGATTTGGCTGCGAACACGGCGACAGAACCTTGACGCTGCCGCATGAGGCTTTTGCCCCCATGCCCGGCGTCTTCGAGGGTTGGGTCGATGCCTTTGCCGGGCCATCCCATGGGGCCAAAATCCCGGTTCCGAACATTGACAGCGGGGTGTTTTTGGCACAAGCACCCGGAAACGCGCGCAAGATATAGCCTTTCGCGCCGCTCTTCAAGCCACGGGAGGTCGGCGATGCCGGAAAAAGTACTTGATTTCGAGCACGTGGGAGTCGAGTTTTTCGGCTGCCTGGTGCTGGAGGACGTCTGCGTGTCCGTGCCCGAGGGCGGGCTCACGGTCTTTGCCGGACCCAACGGCGCCGGCAAGACGACGCTTCTCCTCGCCATCATGGGGGAGGTCCCCCACACGGGCACAATCCGCTTTGCCGAGGGAGTGGAAGGGCGCATGGGCTATGTTCCCCAGCACCTGGTGGCCCAGACGGCCACCCCCATCACCTGCGGGGAGTTTCTGGCCCTGAACGCCACCCGCCGCCCGGTCTTCCTGGGGCTTGGCAGGCGGGAGAATGCCGTGGTGGACGAGGTGCTCGCCAAGGTCGGTCTTCCCGGGGCGCGCAGGCGTCCCATGGGAGCGCTCTCTGGTGGCGAGACGCGCCGCGTGCTGCTTGCCTCGGCGCTCCTGCGCAAGCCCGGGCTTCTCCTTCTGGACGAGCCCGCGGCCGGCGTGGACATGAGCGGCGAGCGTCTTTTCTGGGAAGTCCTGAACGAGCTTCGGGCCAGGGAAGGCATCTCCATTGTCATGGTGAGCCACAACCTTTCCCTTGCCGCCCACTACGCCACCCACGTGGTGTGCGTCTCCCACGGGCGCTGCCAGGAGGGGACGCCCCACGAGATGTTCACGGCCGGCAATCTCATGGAGGTTTTCGGCGTGCCCATCCACCTCTATCCGGACCAGTGTACAGTGCCCCACGAGCTCTGTCCCAAGTGCGGGGCCTTCGGCAAGGCCGGCCACGACCACCCGGGCTTCAGGCCCCTGCCAATGGAGCAGCCCGCGCAGACGTCCATGGAGGATCGCTCATGATCGAAACGCTCTGCCAGGTCATCGGCCTTCTGCCCCTCGATTGCCTGCGGCACCAGTTCATGCAGCAGGCGCTGCTGGCGCTTTTGCTCCTGACTCCCATGACGGCCGTTCTGGGCGTGGAGGTCGTGCACTTCCGCATGTCCTTCTTCTCCGACGCCATCGGCCACTCGGCCTTTGCCGGCGTGGCTCTGGGACTTCTGCTCTCCGTGGAGCCGAGGCTTGCCATGATCGTGTTCGGCATCCTCGTGGGCCTTGGCATCATCGCTCTGCAGCGGCGCAGCAACCTCTCTTCGGATGTGGCCATAGGCGTGGTCTTCTCGGCCGTGGTCGCCTTCGGCCTTCTGGTCGTGAGCCGCTTTCCGGGAACGTCGCGAAGCGTGCAGCAGTTTCTCTTCGGCGACATCCTCACCATCGGCACCTCCGAGATACGCTTTCTGCTCGTGCTTTTGCCCGTGGTCCTCGCCCTGCAGGTGCTGGGCTTCAACCAGCTCCTCGCCATTGCCCTGAACCCGATCATGGCGAGAGTCCACGGTGTGAAAGTGGTGCTGTGGCAGTACCTTTTCGCGGCGCTCCTCTCGCTTGTGGTCATCTTTTCCGTCTGGGCCGTGGGCGTTTTGCTCGTGACGGCGCTTCTGGTCGTGCCGGCGGCGTGCGCCCGCAATCTCTCGAGCTCCCTGTTCGGCATGTTCTGGTGGGCCATCGCCATCAGCATGGCCTCGGCCTTCCTCGGCCTCACCCTCTCGGCCCAGCCCTGGCTTGCCTCCTCCACCGGACCCACCATCATTGTCACGGCCTGCCTCTTCTTCGGGCTCTCCACCCTTTCCTCCAGGACCAGACAGGGCCGAAGGGGCTGAGGCCTGCACCCTGCAAGGGCAGGAACTTCAAAATTTCCGACGCGCCTCAAGTCGTCTTCATTCGGGGAGATTGAGGGAATTTGCCGTCATGGCGCCGCGAAAGAGGGAAGTCCCCGTCGCGGATCCCGCGCCAGAGCGGGCAAGAAGAGTCGGAAGAGACGAAGAGACGAAAAGACGAAAACATGGGGCTTTTCAGGGGCCGCGCTCGTTGCTAGTATTTCCGCCAGACGCGAGGCGCGCCAGCTCCCCGATCGCCCGCGAGAAACAAGGACGCACGCGGGGAGCGATGGCCCTCCAAGGAGCTCATCAAGTCCATGTCAGGCAACACCTTCGGCCAGGTTCTCAGAGTCACGACCTTCGGCGAGTCCCACGGCGAGGCCGTGGGCGGCGTCATCGACGGGTGTCCGCCCGAGCTTCCCCTGACGAACGAGGACATGCAGGACGCGCTCGATCGCAGAAAGCCCGGTTCGGGCGGGCTTGCGGGCACGCCGCGCAAGGAGTCGGACACGGTGACCATCCTTTCCGGCACCTACGAAGGCAAGACCACCGGCACCCCCATCGCCTTCCTGGTCCACAACGAGAACCAGCGCTCCGGCGACTATGACAATCTGAAGAACGTGTTTCGTCCGGGCCACGCCGATTGGGGCTTTTTCAGCAAGTTCGGCTTTCGCGATCACCGCGGCGGCGGCCGCTCCTCCGGCCGCGAGACCATAGGGCGCGTGGCGGCCGGCGCCGTGGCGGACAAGATACTCGCCGTGGCCGGCATCAAGGTGTGCTCGGCCACCATCGAGCTTGGCGGCATTCCCGTGAACTCGGTGGACATGGAGGGCGCTGTCAATCGGCCCTTCTTCAGCGCGGACGACACGGTGGTCCCCGCCTGGGAGGCCAAGGTGCTTGCGACCAGGAAGGAGCACGACACGCTGGGCGGCATCGTGCAGACCGAGGCCTACGGCGTTCCCGCGGGTCTTGGCGAGCCCGTCTTCTACAAGCTCGACGCGCTCCTCGCCATGGCCCTGATGAGCGTCGGCGCGGTCAAGGGCGTGGAGATAGGCGACGGCTTTGCCGCAGCGAGGAGCACCGGCAGCCGCAACAACGATCCGCTTCTTCCGGGGGGCAAGTTCGCATCCAACCATGCGGGCGGCATCCTCGGCGGCATTTCCTCCGGCCAGACCATCATCGCCAGAGCCGCGGTCAAGCCCATCTCCTCCATCGCCAAACGCCAGACAACGGTGGACATCAACGGCAACCCCACCGAGATTCTCGTGGGCGGCAGGCACGATCTTTCCGCCATCCCGCGCTGCGTGCCCGTGCACAGGGCCATGGTTGCCCTGGCGCTTGCGGACATGCTGCTCCTGCAGCGCAGACTTGGGAGATCCTGATGCCCGTCATGCCTTCCCTGCCGGGGACGAACAAGGCCCCCACGGCCGACGCCGCGAAGGACATCGCCTTCAGCGGAACCATCGAGCGGGTCGTCTACCAGAATCCCGAGAACGGCTACGCCATTTTCAGGGTCTCCCCCGACGGCAAGGACGCCGGGCGCGGGGGCGTGCCCACCACCACGTTTTCCTGCGTGGGCACCCTCGTGAATCCAAAGCAGGGCCAGCAGCTCTCCTTTGTGGGACGATTCGAGACCAATCCAAAGTACGGGCGCCAGTTCCGTTTCTCCCAGGCAAACGAGCTCCTGCCCACGAGCGAGGAGGCACTTGTCTCCTACCTTTCCTCGAGCCTCATCAAGGGCATGGGGCCCGAGCTTGCCGAAAGGGTGGTGAAGGCCTTCGGCAAGGACGCCATCCGGGTCCTGGACCAGGAGCCCGATCGCCTGAAGAGCGTGCGGGGCATAGGCAAGAAGAATTTCGAGACCATCGTCGAGAGCTGGCGCGAGCATCGGGCGCTCGCCGACCTCATGCAGTTCCTGCAGCCCCACGGCATCTCGCCGGCCTACGGGGTGCGCATCTATCGGGAATACGGTGTGCAGGCCATCGAGATCGTGCGCACCAACCCCTACCGGCTTGCCATGGACATCAGGGGCATAGGCTTCGTCACTGCCGACGCCATCGCCCACAAGCTCGGCTTCGAGCCCGACGACCCCCTGCGCATGCAGGGAGCCGTGCTCTATGTTTTGCAGAAGGCCTCGGAAGAAGGCCACGTCTATTTGCCCCAGGACAATCTCGTCGAAAGGATCGCAACCGAGTTCCAGCTTTCCGCGGAGGCCGTGCTCGAGGCCGTGAACGTCCTGCGCGACGAGAGCCGGGTCGTGGTCGAGACCATCAGCCCCGACGAGAACGGCAACGGCGAGAAGGCCGTCTACATGTCCTGGCTCTACCGCTGCGAGGACAAGACCGCCTACTATCTCGAGCGTCTCGTGCAGATGCCGAGCAACGTGACCTTCAAGAAGCTGGACGAGCAGGTGGAGGAGGCGCTTTCCGCCCAGCCCTTCACCCTGGACGAGGAGCAGGCAAAGGCCGTCCGCCAGGCCGCGGTCAACAAGGTCATGGTGCTCACCGGCGGTCCCGGCACCGGCAAGACCACCATCATCAAGGCCATCATCTCCCTGTTTCGGCAGGTGACGGCGCGCATCTACCTCGCCGCTCCCACCGGGCGCGCGGCCAAGCGCATGGCCGAGGCCACGGGACGCGACGCGCGCACGCTGCACCGCATGCTCGAGTACAATCCCGGCCTCAATTCCTTCGAGCGCAACGAGGACAATCCCCTGGCCTGCGATCTGCTGATCGTGGACGAGGCCAGCATGATGGACATCAACGTCTTCTACAGCCTGCTCAAGGCCGTGCCCACGGGCTGCGTGGTCATCTTCGTCGGCGACATCAACCAGCTGCCCTCGGTGGGGCCCGGCGCCGTGCTCGCGGACATCATGGCCTCCGGGCGCATCTTCGTGGCGAAGCTTTCGCACATCCACCGCCAGGACGGGCACAGCATGATAGTGCAGCACGCCCACGAGGTGAACGAGGGCCAGGTGCCGTCCTTTGCGAGGACTCTCGACGAGGACACGGATTCCTATTTTCTCGAGGCCGGCCCCGGCGAGGGCTCGGCCAGGGCCATCGTGGATCTCGTCTGCCGCACGATTCCCGCCCGCTTCGGCATCGACGCCGCGGACGTGCAGCTCATAACGCCCCAGCACAAGGGCGACGTGGGCACCAAGAACCTGAACGATCTGCTCCAGCAGACCCTGAACCCCGGCGGGCGAATGGCAAGCGTCGGCACCCCGAATCCTCCCAGGGCCATGCCCGAGATTCGCCGCGGCGACGTGGTCTTTCGCACGGGCGACAAGGTGATGCAGATCCAGAACAACTACGAGAAGGACGTCTTCAACGGCGACGTGGGCTTCATCGAGCGCATCGATCCGGAAACACGACACGTTTTCGTGGCCTACGACGGACGCAGGGTGGAGTACGAGACCTCGGAAATGGACGAGCTCGTGCTGGCTTACGCCATCTCCATCCACAAGTCCCAGGGTTCCGAGTACCCGGCCGTGGTCATTCCTCTCTTCACGCAGCACTGGATCATGCTGCAGAGAAATCTCGTCTACACGGCCATGACCCGGGGCAAGAAGCTGGTTGTCTTCGTGGGGCAGTGGGCCGCGATCACGCGGTCGGTCTCCAACGCCACCGTGAAAAAGCGCCATACCCGACTTGCCGAGAAGCTCAGAAGCTTTGTGGGCGATCTTCCGCAATAGGGACGTGCGCAACATGGGGCAGGCGCCGATGCCGCCTCTCGATGCCGGGACAAAATGTTTCACGTGC
>CAZWOT010000109.1:5619-8157 GCA_964635595.1 uncultured Desulfovibrio sp. | reverse complement strand
AATTTTTAGATTTTTTTGAGCGTGTGCGTACCGTTTTTAGGAAAATTCACGATTGTCATCGTAAAAACCTAAATTTTCGCCAAACGGGGACACAGGTCACTCAAAAGCGTCGTCCGAGGGGGTATTTTTTGGGGGGATCGAAATTTTCGCTTTTCCCCTTTTGTGCGCCAGTTCCAAAATCAAGCGCAATTTAGGAAAGGAGGCCAGATCGGTGTAGATATGATCAACAGTTTGCTCCATCTGAAGCGCACCCAAAGGCGCAACCAATTCTAGTATTTTTACAGAAAAAAAAGAATAGAAAAAAGTTGCAGATGTTGTCAAAGATGTCAGTAAGTTCCCAACCAATGACTTGGAGGTTAGGACGGGTGTATTCAGGGTGGCAGTGCACCCATTTCACGAAAATTTAGGTAAAACAACTCCAGAAAAAATGTCAAAACTTTTCGGAAATTTCTTTGCAAATTTGGAGACAAGCTTTCTGGATTCCCTGCATAATCCCCAAAAGGACAATTCGGAAAGCCATCAATGAGAAAGATTTCACAAGAGATTTTTCTTCAAGGGAAGCAAAATGAGAGAATATGCACAATGTACATTTCGCTTGAGCTTGCTGATTCAAAAGTGTTTCGCTTGCCTTTACGAATCAGGCTCGTTGCGTGTCCACAAGCACCTTGCAGCCCGGAGCCTCCCCCCTCGGCAGGAGCCGGGGGCAAGCACAGGCTGGCGCCGAAAAAAAGACCTCGCCGGTCCCCGGGAACACGCAAATTTTCCACGCTTGACCTTGCGACCTCTTTGAGGAAAGGTGCAACAAGATGGAGCAATGCCCAGCCCTTGCGTTCAGGGACAAGGAGGAAAACCATGAAAAAGCGTGCCACGAGAGAAAGCGTCAACGGCATCAGAGGAGTCGAAGGCGTCAGAGGAGTCGAAGGCGTCATGTTGGCAAGGCCGCTCGCCCTGCTTCTTTTCTGCCTGTGCCTCTGCTTCGGTTTTGGCCTGCAGGCCTGGGCCGCCGGCTTCATCGTCGAGGAAGTCGGCACGGGCAGGGAGTACAGGCCCGACATCCTGACGTATCTGGCCGATGCGAAGTCCTGGAAGCTTTCCCTTGAAGACGGCAGCGAAGCGGCCTTTGCCGCCGATGCCCTCTGCGTCAATACCCCTGCCGGCGTCCTCTGGTTCGACGACAAGGGCGATCTCAACGTCAATGCCGGGGACGACGAGCCCATCTTCAAAATCCGCCACAACAAGGACACCGGCGCCTGGTACTTCGACATCGATCCCGACCCGTACTCGATCCTTGCCACGGTGAAGCCCGAAACCGGCAAGCCCTTTGCCGTGAAGGCGAGCATGTTCTACGTCCCCGAGGGGGAGAGCTGGGTCTTTCTGGCAGACGGCGGCACCGAGAACCCCGGGACGTACAGTGCCATGGACGTCGAGGTGCAGACCTCTCCCGGAATTCTTTTCGGCTTCGAGGGCAGTCTCGTCATAGCCTGGGGCGACGACGACTGGAGAAAGGACGAGCTCCCCATGAACATCTCCGTCATGGACAACGAGTGGACGTTCTTCCAGGGCCTGGTGGGCGAATAGCGCGGATTTCCGACCAGGCGCAGGCTCCCGGGCAGGTTCTGCCCGGACATCCGGCCTGCAGCCGCACTTCAACCATCCTCCTGCCACAAGGGACATGCCATGATCCAAAAGCTCCGCTCCGCCCCGTTTGCGGCGCGCTCTGAAGCCTCCCTGTCTGCGGTCCTCCTGTTTTGACCTCGCCAATTACCGCTGCCATCCTTCTTGCGGCAGTCCTTCTGGCGGCCTTCTTCCTTGCCGCAGGCCCCATCGGTCCGAACCCCTCGCCACCCTGAACGCGAACAGCGCACCGGTCGAATTCACAAAGCACGTTCTCGACCCCAGGACCTGGACCGGCGTCTCTGCCGTCGGGCAGACGAAAACGTACAGAGCAGACGAGACCACGAGATTCGAGACGGCCGCGGGCATCCTCAAGTGCGGGTGGGACAAGTTCAGCTTCTGCCTCGGCTTCTACGCGGACTCAAAAGAGCTCTGAAGGACCACGTGAGCCTTCGCTGGGAGAACGAAAACTGGAACCTCAACGGGGCGACGAGGACACCCCGGCCGGAGTGGTCTCCTGAAAAAACGCCAGAAGAAGGCCCGTCGACGTCGGCATCATGGTCTACATGCCGGAGATGGAGGGGCTGTGTCGCTTCGAGACGGCTCCTCCCGTGGAGGACAGGTTCTTCCTGGGCGCCTACGACTGCGATGTGACCACGAGAGTGGGCATCTTCGTGCCCGACGGCAGCAAGATGAGCCTCGAAGGCCGGCCATCGACGAAAAGCGGGAGGCCGCACCCCGATTGCCGTGTCCATGAATGGCGGCACCTGCGTGCTCGAGCACGGCACGGTGCCTGCCAAGGCCCTCCCCCTGCCTGGACCAACACTGCGAAAGCCAGGAGCATCACGGATGTGTCCGGCAGCGCAACCGCATCTCCCCGGGCGCAAAAGCACCGCAAGAGGCAGATTTCCGACACGCCCGACA
>CAZWOT010000109.1:0-5519 GCA_964635595.1 uncultured Desulfovibrio sp. | reverse complement strand
GATCGGCACGGGACTGGGCGGCGTCGTGATCGAAAGGAACGATCTGGCCTTTGCCTGCCCCGGCGCGGACGGTGGCACGACCATACGCATTTTCATGTCCCGCAGGGGAGGCTGATGGACGCTCGCGAAGACAAGCGGCAGGGAGCCTCTCGCCGTGTTCCGGCCAAAGAACGGCCGCCCGTCCTTTTTTGTGGAGAAGACCCTGAGCCGGGACGCGCAGAAAAACGTCCGGGTCGTCCGGGCGGGTTCGCTTCCGGGCGGGAAGGCGGCCTTTGCGGCAGAGGACGTGGAAAAAGGGACCGGCGCAGGCACCATGGCATCGACAAGGACGGAAGGCTCATGTTCTGGTGGGAGATCGACGAGGCGAAGTGGCGGTTCTTCACCCCCCTGGCCATCGACTCCACCCCCGATCTGTGGGTGCTCTGCTCGGCCAGAATGCCCACGGCCGAAGCCCTGGAGGATTTCCAGGGCCGGCGCTGAACCCGAACAGAGCAGGCTCTTCGGAAGTTGAGCGCAAGAAGGCCGTTTGCGGCAGACCCCGCTGCCGGACAAGGCCCGTTCCGTGAAGGCGCGGGCCTTTTGCAGTTCTTGGGAACGTGTGCTTGAAGAACAGGGCCGGTCACGCCCCCGCGCGTGCCGATGCAGCTCTCGACGGCCGCATCCGGCGCGAAGGAGCCCTCCTCGCCGGGCACGAGGAAGACCCGGATCTCGCCGATGCCGGTGTCGCCTGGCTGCCCTGATCGAACAACGACACCCCATTGCCCCGAAAGGCCGTCGTTCTTGACTTTCCAAGATCTTTGGCCCAAGTATTTCGACAGTCGGGCAGGGGGGGGTTGCCCTCGGGTCATCTGTCGTCCGTCTGCCCCCTCCCGACTTTTTGCAAAGACCAATCGCCGAAAAGCACACAAGACGCCCCAAAGGCCCAGATTCAGCCGCCATGTCCAAAGGCCAGCCAAACGCGCACTATCTCACCACCTGGGTCTTCTGGGTTGCGAGATACTGGATTGGCCTCGGGCTCGCCTGGCTTTGCGTGATTTTCGGCTACTGGCTCGGCTTTCCCAACAAGGTCGCCCATTTCCCGCTTCTGGCCCTGTGCGTGCCCCTGGGGCTCGCTGCCCTCGGCATCTACGCATCTTCCACCAAGAAGGCCTTTTTCCACGGGTGGCTGGCGGCCTTCATCGGCCATGTCTGCGCCCTCTACTGGCTCTACGTGCCCATTTCCCAGGTAGGCGGGCTCCCGCTTTGGGGCGCCATTCCCTGCGCCCTCTTCGTGTGCCTTGTCCTCGCGAGCCAGGGCGCCGTCTTCGCCCTGATGGCGAGGCGCTTCTGGGTGCACCAGAGCATCCTCTCGGGCCTTGCCATGGCCCTTGTCTGGTATTTCCTCGAGTGGGCCTATGCCCTCGTGGCGGGCTTTCCCTGGCTTCCGATCTCCGGCGCCCTCGCGGTCTGGCCCTGGACCATGCAGCTGGCCGACACCCTGGGCGCGACCCTCGTGGGCTCGCTGTGGGCAGGCGGCCTCCTCGTTCTCGTGGGCGGCCTCTTCCCGGTTCGCCTCGCGAGCATTGCCGCAGGTGCCGCTCTCTTCCTCGCTCTCGGGCTCTACGGCCAGACAAGCGCCGAGTTTCGGGCGGAGGCCGAGACCATCGGCCCCGAACAGGCCGCAAACGCGTATCCCTCCCCCTCCGATGATCCGAACGCCTTCCCCCTGCTCTTCGTCGAGGGCAACATCGACCAGAACCAGAAGTGGGTCGAGGCCTTTCGGGTGCAGACCGTGGAGACCTACGTCTCCCTGACCAGGGGCGCCCTCGAGATCGCGAGGCAAAAAAGCGACGCGTCGCCCGAGGCCCTTTCCGCCTGGCTTTCGAAGGGCCTCATCGTCTGGCCCGAGACGGCCATGCCCTTCGATCTTTCAAGGGCCGGGCACACGCGCTCGCTCATGGCGCTTGCCGTGGAGGCCGGCATGCCCCTTGCCACGGGCTCTCCGGCCCAGGATCTCGACAACGAGGGGAGGCTCGTCGTCTACAACCGCCTGTGGCTTTTGAACCGCAACGGCCTTCCCGCAGGCACCTACGACAAGGAGCACCTCGTGCCCTTCGGGGAGTACGTGCCGTCCTTCTTCCGCTGGAAGTTCCTCGAGGGCCTTCTGCAGGAAGTGGGCGCCTACACCGGGGGCACCCGCACAAGGCCGCTCACCCTGGGCGCCCTTTCAATGGGGCCCCTGATCTGCTATGAGGCGGTCTTCCCGTGGCTTGCCAACGAGCGCGTGAACCAGGGTGCCAACGTGCTCATCGACGTGAGCAACGACGGCTGGTTCGGCGACACCGCCGCCCCCTGGCAGCACCTGGCCCTCACCGGCCTGCGCGCCGTCGAGCAGAACCGCTATCTGGTGCGCTGCACCAACACCGGCATCTCCGCGGTCTTCGACAACCGCGGCCGCCTCGTCTTCCAGGGCCCCCAGTTCACGGCCGAGGCCCTGTGGGCCGAGGCAAGGGTGGTCGCCGAAAAAAGCCGCTTCAACCAGATCTTCTCCATGCTGCCCATTGTCTGCGCCGTCCTGTGCGCCGCCATATTGGCCTTCGTGCGAAGGAAACCCGAACATGCATCAGCTCAGTGAACTGCGTCCCCTCTGCCAGGATCTGACAAGCCGCTTCCGGAACCTCTGGGGGCGTCTTTGACGTCGAAGGGTGCGAGCGGCGCCTGGCCGAGATAGAAAAGACCCTCTCCGAGCCCGGCGCCTGGGACGACCACGAAAAGACGCGTCCCCTCCTGCAGGAAAAAAGCCGCCTCGAGGAGGCCCGCGACCGCTACGGGGCCCTCAAGGGCGCCCATGACGACATGGAGGCCCTGCTCGAGCTTGCGGGCGAGGTGGAAGGAACGGACCTCGAGGAGACGCTGGCCGAGCTCGAAAGCCAGTGCAAAACCCTTGAAAAGCGCCTCGAAGACACCGAGATGGTGACCCTGCTCGGTGCCGAGGAAGACTCCCAGAACGCCATCCTGGAAATCCACAGCGGCGCCGGCGGCACCGAGGCCCAGGACTGGGCCGAAATGCTCCAGCGCATGTACCTGCGTTGGGCCGCCCGCCACGGCTTCAAGGTGGAGGAGCTCGACTTTCTCCCCGGCGAAGAGGCCGGCATCAAGCGCGTGACCCTGCGCATCGTGGGGCCCTGTGCCTTCGGCCAGCTGAAGAGCGAGCGGGGCATCCACCGCCTCATCCGCATCTCGCCCTTCGACGCCTCGGGGCGCAGGCACACGTCCTTTGCCTCCATCGACGTCATCCCCGACATCGGCAACGACATCAAGCTCGACATCAAGGAATCGGACCTGCGCATCGACACGTTCCGATCCTCCGGCCCGGGCGGCCAGGGCGTCAACACGACGACTTCGGCGGTGCGCATCACCCACATCCCCACCGGCATCACCGCCCAGTGCCAGAACGAGCGCAGCCAGCACCACAACAAGGACAGCGCCATGCGCATCCTCATGGGCCGGCTCTACAACCTCGAGCTCGAAAAGCGCGACGCGGAGCGTCAGGCAAGCTACGCCAGCAAGGACGCCATCGCCTTCGGCAGCCAGATCCGCACCTACACCCTGCAGCCCTTCAGGCTCATCAAGGACCACCGCACCAACTTCGAGTCCACGGACGTGGACGGCGTGCTGGACGGCGACATCGACGCCTTCGCCCACGCCTACCTGCTGTACAGGCACGAGATGACGGCAAAGAAGAACGCCTGACCCATGGCCCTGCAACTGCTCTCGAATGTTCTCGAAGCCGAGGACGCGCGCCTTTCCCGCTGCTTCGACGCAACGCAGCTCATCTTCGTGCGCTCGGGCTTCGCAAAGGCGGCGGGGATCAGGCGCCGCCTCGAAGAGTGGTTCACCACCTGCGACACCGTCTGCTCCTTCTCGAGCAAGTGGTTCGCCATCGTCCTGCCTGGTCTGGACGACGAGTCCGGGCTCGAGGCCGCCGAGGCCCTGGCCGAGTGCTTCGAGGGGAAGCTTGCCATCGCCCTGTGCAGCCTGCCCCACATGCGCCTGCGCCAGATGGGCGCGGCCCACTTTCTTGCCCGCGTGCAGACGGAGCTTGCGGCCATCGTCCGTGAAGAGGAGCAGAAGAGGGGCCCCGGGAAAGGGCGTTCGGCGACAGGCTCTGCCGCCAGCGTCGAGGACCACGAGGACGAGGACGCAGACGATCGCCATTGGCACGCCCGCGTTCTCCACATAGCCGGCAGCGTTCCGGACGACGAGGCCAGGGTCAGCGTGGAAGAGAAGAACTTCCTCTTCGCGTAGGCCTCCTGGAGTTGATCATGCCCCAATCCGCGAAACCAGCATCCGCATCAAGGCAGACTGCCCCAAGACAGGGCCAGACCTCAGGACAGGCTCGGGGAACTGAAGCCGCCCTGCGGCCGGCATCCGCGCCAGGGAAGGCCGCCGCCCCCGCCATGGGAACCCTGAGCGTCGCCGTCCTCTCCGGCAAGGGAGGCGTCGGCAAGACCAACGTGACCCTCAACCTCGCCCTGGCCCTGCGCCAGACAGGGGCCAAGGTGCTCGTGGTCGACGGGGATCTGGGTCTTGCCAACGTGGATGTCCTGATGGGCTTTTCCCCCGGCGCCACCATGTGGGACGTTCTGCGCGGCAGGGCCTCCATCGACCAGGTGCTGCACACGGATGCCGCCACGGGCCTCGACATCCTGCCCGCGGCCTCGGGCACGGGCGATCAGGCCCAGCTCGACCCGAAATCCTGCCAGCAGCTCATAAAATGCGTGCGCCCCTTGGCGGAAAAACACGACTTCGTGCTCCTCGACCTTGGCGCCGGCCTCTCCGAGACCGTGCGCCTGCTTGCGCGCGCCTGCGCCATCCAGCTCGTGGTGACCACCCCCGAGCCCACGGCGCTCACCGACGCCTACGCCCTCGTCAAGGTCCTCCACAAGGTCCATCATCTCGACCGCTTCTACGTGCTCGCCAACAACGTCTTCTCGGAGCAGGAAACGGCCATCGTGAAGACAAAGTACCTGGGCGCCTGCAAGAAGTTTCTGCAGCTCTCCCCGAAGTTTCTGGGAAGCATCCGCCACGACGCGAAGCTCCAGGAAGCCGTGTGCCGCCGCGTGCCGCTCATGCGCCTTGCCCCGACCTCGCCCGCGGCCCTGGACATGGCCGCTGCCGCGAAAAAGCTCAAAAGCCTGCGCAAGAAGCTCGACCAGGAAGGCATCCTCACCCCCTGTCTGTCCCTCAAGGCACGCAAGCCCGCGGCCGAGTAGCCCGGGCAGGGAAAGCTTCGAAAAGCGCCCTGCGGACGAACTCGGGAAGAGACTTTCCCGGCTTTTCGGGAAACTTTTCCGCCCTTCACGTTTTCTTCACGGCCGAGCCCCTATCCTGCGATTGAACACGTCGAAGAAGGCCCTGGACCTTCATTTTTTGCAGGCCCTCGAGATCCTTCCTGTCACGCGCATCCTGCGCGTGAGTCCCCCTAATCCCTCAACCGCCCGGGAGCGCCGCATCAGGGCATGCGCCCACAAGGACGC
>CAZWOT010000108.1:0-8184 GCA_964635595.1 uncultured Desulfovibrio sp. | reverse complement strand
CGAGAATGACCGTGATGGCGCCGGGTTCGGCCATCCAGGCAATCTTTTCCGGACTCGTTGCCGGCTGCGGCTGGGGCATGGCATAAGGATCCTCCTTTTTCGAGCAGGAGGAAAGAGCGAGAACAAGCCCCAGAAGAAGCAGCAGGCAATGGCGGAACATCGGGATTCCTAGCTCATCATGACCTTGGTCTGGGAGGGCGCCGACGCCATGCCGTTGGTGTTCTGGCTGTTGTGCATGGTGGAGTCGGTGTTGCGGACTGCCCCTTTCCCCTCGATCATGACCTTGGTGGAGCCCATGGTGAAGGTCGTTTCCCCCATGACCTTGTTGGATGCCGTGCCCATGAGCGTGCCCGCCTCGTCGCCGTTGGAGAGCAGG
This sequence comes from uncultured Desulfovibrio sp., assembly GCA_964635595.1. Lineage (GTDB taxonomy): Bacteria > Desulfobacterota > Desulfovibrionia > Desulfovibrionales > Desulfovibrionaceae > Desulfovibrio. The sequence continues at coordinate 7,808 of CAZWOT010000108.1, read as the reverse complement.
GTCTTCGAGGACTGGTGCATGGAGAGTCCCCCGCTCACCATGACCTTGGTGCTGACGGAGCCGGGGTCGGCCATGGTGCATTGGGCAGTGTTGGGGAAGGGCGTGGGTACCGGTCCGGTGGGACTTGGGACCTTGCAGATGTCGGGCACGAGCGCGGTCAGGGTGCCGCCTGCATTGGTGAGATTGAACATGCTTGCTGCTCCACAGGGTACTGCGGTGTTTGGAGGGGAAGGGAATGAGGAATGGCGGGGATTGCGGGAATGCCCGTCCGGGGGCATGCCCCCGGAACTTGATGCGGAAGCAATGTGCGAGGGTCTCCCAATCAAACCTCATCGGAGGTTGTCTTCATGTCTTTAGCACAAAGGCTGTCCCGGAAAAACAAGTTCATGCGAAACACGAAGAAAACATAAAGCGACGGTTGAAGAGTTATGCAAACAGATTTCAAGATATGGTTCAAGAAATTCTAAATAAACACGGTAATCCCCCAGCTATGCTGGGGGACTCCTCGAGTTTGACAATTCCGGGAGCATGTTGAACCGCCAGTGGGTGAGCCGCGAAGTGGCCACCCCTGGAGGTTCAACGAAATGGATTATAATATTTTATGCCATACTACGTGGGATTGCAAATACCATGTAGTTTTCATACCGCTTCGCAAAGAAAGGTTTTGTATGGCGCTCTTAGAACCAAATTGGGAGAAATATTCCATGAACTGGCACGAAGAAGAGGTTGCAAACGCAATCAAGAAAAACAAGAACAATCATTGATTGAAGGACGACTAGTGTAATCTGCAAAACCCGTGCCGCCTGGAAGGCGGCCAAAACTAGGCCGCTTTGAGCGGCTCACAAACTAAGCTCCCGGCTATGCCGGGAGTACTTAACTGAAGTTCTTGAAAAAAATTATGTGCAACAAGCTGAAATTGCACGATTTTATCAGCTTCTCGGGGGTGAATAGCTTTCGGCCTTGAGCAGAGGTTCGTCTGTCTGGCGCAGGTTTTCGACCACCGTGTCACCGTCGAGTGCGCCGACAAGGGATGCGGCATGCACATTGGCCTGGGTCAGGTCGGCGCCGGTCAGATCCACTCGCGAGAGATTGGCGTGGGAAAAGTCGCACCTGGCGAGATTGGCCCCGCGCAGGCTGGCGCCTTCGAGGGTGGCTTCCGCGAAGGAGGACTGCGAAAAGTCGATTTCTCCCATGTTGGCGCCCATGAGTATGCTTTCCTGGAAGAAGGCGCCCTGGACATCGCAGCGCTGGAAGGCGCATCGTTCGAGATTCGACTTCGTGAAAGCGCCGTGGACGAGGTTCGAGTTCTCGAAAAGGGCACCCTTCAGGGGCGATTTCATGCAGGTGATCTGGGGGAGATCGGAGTTCACGACCTTGAGGCCGTTCAGGGAGCACTCCCGGAAAATGCAGAGCTTGCCGTGGCAGCGCGAGAGGACAAGGCCGTCTGCACTGCAGTTCATGAAGACGCAGGAAGAAAGGCACAGACTCTCGAAAATCGTGTTTGTGAGGCCAACGCAGTTCGATACGACCGCGTTGTCGAAATTGACGTCCGACCAGGAGCTCCCGGACAGGTCGCTGTGAGCGATGGAGATTCGCGAGAAATCCGTCTGGACAATGCGGCAGGCCGCAAGGCCGGATCTGATCACGGACGCGGTGGAGCAGTCGCATGAAACAAGCTCGCAGCCCTTGAACTGCACGCCTTGCAGGCTCGCGTCCCTGAAGGTGCACTCCGTGAACTTGCAGCCCGTGAAAATGGTGTTTTCGATGCTTCTTCTGTCAAAGGGCAGGCCTGCAAACGAGCAGCCTTCGAAAACCATGCCCGCGGGAGCGCTTGGCGGGAGATAGTGCGGCGTGAAGGACAATCCCCTGACAGGGGGTGTCGGGGCGGGTTGCCCCTTGGTGTTTTCGGCAACCATTACAGGCCTCCCAAAGCAAGTCTTGTCCGCTCGATGTTGGCACTCTCGAGGTTGGTCTCCTCGTTGACTGCCGCGTACAGCAAATCACAGGCAAAAAGGCTGGCCCAGCGCAGGTCGGCGTTGCCAAGCTTGCAGTCCCGCAGGGCCCCGTTGAGAAAGTCGGCAAACCGAAGATCCGCCCCATGCAGATCGCAGGAATGGAATCGGCACTCCCGGGCGCCGACAGCACCAAGATCCGAGCGCACGAGGGAACAGTCGTCGAACGTCGCCTTGCCAAGTTCGGCCTCGCGCAGATTCTGGGATTCTCCATGGCAGCGTCGCCAGCTGCTTCCCTGGGCTCTGGCCTTGAAGAACACGCAGTAATCGAGGGTGTTGTCGTACATTCGCGCGCCTTGCATGTCTGCCCTGGTGAAGTCGGCGCGGACGAGAGTGCAGGCCGTGAAGTCGGTCTGGGCGAGTTTTGCTCCGACAAAACTCGCTCCGTCAAGAATGGCGTTGGGAAACGAGGCGCTGGCAAGATCACAACCCGAGAAGTCGGCTCCTGCGGCAGCGCATCCGGAGAAGGACGCGTTGGTCAGGATTGCGCCGCCGAGGTTGGTCCGGGCAAATACGGCCCTGTCGAAGGCAGCGTCGGCAGCCCTGCACGAGGAAAGGTTGGCGCCCTCGAGACGGGCCCCTGTGAAATCCGCGTTTTCAAGGTTTGCTTCGGCGAGGTTGGCCCTGGACAGGTCGGCATTGGCGAAGGACGCCCCCTCCAGATTGGCTCCGGAAAAGTCCGCCTCGACCAGGTTCGCGTCGTCGAACAGTGCATTGACGAGCGCCATTCCCGCAAAGCTCATGCCGGCAAGGTTTTGCCCCGTGTAGTCGAGCAGAGGCTCCTTTTCCGGAACTTCTTCTCCTGGTTCTTCCCCATTGACATCTTCCCCCGATGTCTCTCGCGGCTCGTCGGAGTTTTCCAGTTCCGGCACCTCGTCGCTGGACGAAATTTTTGGGGCGGGAGGAGCGGGCGGTGATGATGGCAACGGGTCAATTGCCTTGATTGCTTCCAGAAGTTCGGGATTTGTTATGCCCGAAGCCAGGGCAAGGGATTGAAGATCGAAGGATGTGCCTATTTTTGCGGCATTTATGTTTTGCTTGAGAACGGGGAGAAACTTCTGCTCTTCGGGAAAATTTGTGAAAAGGGCTTCGAGCGCAGTCTGCGTCTGAGAATGCTTGTAGGCCATGGAACGCACTGTCCCAAGCTGTTTTGCGAATTGATCCGTCATGAGTTTTGGGTCGATGCCAAGAGCTGTCCCCAATTCAGCCAGGTACCCCATAAACTCCGTCTCGTTTGAGGGAATATTGTCGAGTCTTGTGAACACCGCCTCGAGCTTCTTCGCATCTGCATTCGGAAAGCCGCTCTTCCGCAATGTTTCCATGATGTCAGGTTGTTTCGGGGAAAGCGCTTCCAGTGCTTTGGGTTTGTTCAGCGTCTCGTCAAGAAGACGAACCTGGGAAACAAGCTGGTTGCGTATCTTGGGAGAAGCGCCGGTCAGGGAAGCGAACTCGTTTCCATAGGCCTGCAGGGCCGCTTCGTATGCCTCCGTGGTGACAAAGTTCCCGCGCATTGGGGGCCTCAGCTCGGTGGCCTTCTTGAGGTTTTCGAATTGTGTTGGGGACATTCCCGCGCGCTGAAGAATTTCCGCTTGTGTTGGCTTGGGCGCCAGAAGAAGTTTTTTCATGGCCTCGTGCTGCTTGTCCATCTGAGCAAGAATGCTCTCGGTGGTAAGCGGCTCGAATCCTTTTGCCACGAGTATGGGATTGATCTGATCAAGGACTTGCGGAAGCTCCTGCTGGGCCTTTTCCCTGACCTTGTCGAGCATTTCGACCGGATCATCCGGGTGGGAGGGAGCTTCAGGGATTTGAGGCTTCACCGCTTGCGGGACATCGGGCATCTCGACATCAGGCACCTCAACATCGGGCATGGGCGCAACAAGGGGAACTTGCGCATCAGACTCTGCCACGGCGACTGCTTCCTCGGCGGGCTCTTCTTCCTCAAGCATCTGCCCGGCCTGGGCAGCCTCAAGTGCGACAAAGAGTTCCGGAAGTGTTTTGCGGGGCTCCTCGCAGGATTCATACAGTGCCGCAACCTGACAGATTTCCGAGCTTTTCTCGTCGGTCGTCGGGCAGGCTGCATGCCAGAGCTGCATGCCGACAGCCTGGTTTGGAAAAAGCCAGACCGTGTCGGCAATGGTTTCCAATTCCTGCCACAGTGGCTCTTCCTCGTTTCCCGTGTTCAGGAAAAGACGCATGCGAAGACCGGGCAGTCCTGATTGGAGTACCTCGTGTTCCGGGTGGAGGTTCGTGAGGGTGATGGACTCGTTGCCAACAAAGGGCTCGTCCCGTCGTTGGGGCTCCTGGGCCAGATTGAAGAAGGACCAGTCGAAATCGGACGGCGGACCAGGCCAATATTTCTTGAGCCAGGCCGTGTCGTATGTGCCAAGATTGGAACATTTTCTGTAGAGAGAGGGCATGGGGCCCGGGCAAACAGGTGTTTTGTCGAGCAGGGCACCGCCGAGTCTCTCTGTGACGTTGGGAAGGTTGACGACTCCCTCTTCCTTTTCGACGCCCTTGCCAATGGGGTTGTCGGCAACGTCCTTGCCCCCAAATGCACGCGACCACACAAGGGGCATGCTCGTGAAGGGCCTCGGACTGGCCATGTCCACTCCATTGTCCTCCCTGTCGCCAGTGATCAGAAAATGCCGAGCCTGGGCACCAACTTGTACGGCGCACTCGAGGTTTTTCACTGGCGTTCGGGATTGGGCAGAGCCTGCCATCAACCACTCCGCCCTGGGCTTGGGGAGTCCAAGGTCAATGGGTGCCCCTTCCTCTATTGCTTGCGCCGCTGCCTGCCAGCCCTTTTCCTCTGTAAGCACGTTTTCCCCGGCAGGGGCAAGCAGCGAAAAACTCAAGGAAATGGTAAACGATCGTCGCAGCATTCCGTCTACAGGAAGACAGAACGATGTAAGTGTGAGATTTGGCGATAGAATGTTTTTCATGATTCTGAGATCAGGGAATGAACCCGTTTGCCAGTTTCACGTGCAACCCGCGTGGCGGTGGGTTTCCGGTTGGCTCAGGACTGCGTTGCCATCTGGTCTTTGCTGCTTCAGCTTTGCAAGGTCGGAACTAGTTGCTCCGCAGCTTCCCGGCCTCACATTTTGTGCGCTCCGGCCAGGGGAGATGCGGAGCAAGTACAAGCCTCTCGCCACGAAAAAAATACTTGAATTTTTCTGACCAGCCACCCTGCATCGATTGCACCTGATTTTCTGGAACTGGCGTGTCCCGCACAAAGACTCAAGCTCGTTACAAAACTTCAGAGTTGCAGGTCAGCAAATTTTACATAATTGTCCTTTCATCTCGATTGTACAATCAATTAATTTCATATTGGTTTTGCTGGTAAACCCACCCTCTAGCTGTAATTCCTGTCCATTTATTTGAGTTGTACCTGTTATATTTTTAATTGTAAATTTTGATGATTGGCCTGAAGCTATGAATTCAATTTCTTTCGCTTCTTGTGAAATACTTTCATCGGCAGTAATATCTATATTTTTTACTTTTTCTGTTAATTTTCCGTTTGAATCAAGAAGAAGATAATTTTCATGGTTACCATTATAAGCAGAAATTCTAACATTAGAATCTAATTTTATTTTTGAAGCATTATTTGAATTAAGCTTGTTTTCAATTAACAAATTGTCAGAACTTGAAGCACCGTTATTTGAAATATTTATAGAACCTTTCTCGTTTTTAACTGTTATTTTGTTTGAAGAATAATTATTATCTATTGTTATTTCACCATATGAATTACATTTTGTAGATGTATATTCCGCATATTTATTTATAACATCGCTAGATGCAAAAAATGTTGATAACTTGTTTAATCTGTCGCTATATGTATCTGATTTTGAAGTGCTTAATGTAATTTTCTTTGCATTATTCGATATTGTATCAGAAGAAAAAGTCTCAACTTCATCAATCCCTATTGTTCGTGATTTTAACCCGGCAAATTCTAATTGATTATCTTTAAGTCCAAGAGTGTCATTTAAAGCCTTTGGAGATGTAAATGCAATGGAATCTTCCAAAGACGCCATTGATGCCAGCAACATGGCTTGTTTCGCATATGATATTGAAAGTTCGCTTGTTTTATTGATTAATGGACCATTTGCTGCATTGACAAGGATACCCTTGGGTTGGTCTTCGCCCATCAATATTTTTCTAAACCACAATGTCGAAAATATGGCACTCATTTCAGCTGAAAGTGTACCCACAGTTTCGGAAGTCCAGTCTCTTCCCAGCTGACGCTTGTCATATTGAATATCGGCATCGTGCTCATTTATTGAAAATGCAACTGTATCTGTGACGAGCTTTCCAAGATTTTTATTTAGCCAAAAACCAATATATTTTCCAAATTCACTACTGTCCATTGATGTTTTCAATGTCAGTCCTGAGCAATCATCATCTGCAACAAGGGCAGAAGAGTATTTACCCTCTGATTGTTCCTTGACTCTTCTATAATTTGCTCGAAGTTGCATTATAGCCTTTACGCCTGTTGAAACATAACTCAATGAATCTAGTTTATTATTTTTTGCTGTTGTTACGGCTTCCTTGTCCTCATCCGTGGCATCTTCAGGGAGCTCTTCATAACTTTTGGCCCATTCGCATGCGTTCGCGCCATTGTTTATCACTTCCCATATATTGTTTTCAATGTCGCTGTAGACGCCGTGATCGGCCTTGAGGACCTGCTCGAAACCAGCCTGAGTGTCATTTATGAGGCCGGCTTCCTGAGAGCCTATGGAAGAATATGATTCGAAACAGTTGTCGGAATAGGACACCATTGCGTCGGCACTGCCGGCACTCATCATGATGCCGGAACTGGCACCTGTTTTCAGCACCATTCCCTGCTTCGTTCCCGAGTCGTTGAACGAGATGCTGTTCCCGCCCGGGGAATTCAGTCCCATGGCCTGGCTAGTACCCGAGTTTTCCATGAAGCCAGTCTCGGCATTGCTCACGGCGCCGGCTATGACAGGCTTGTCGGGATCCCCGTCCATGAAGGTCACCAGTACCTCAACTCCTGGCGTGAGCGGAAGCGTGAAACCATGATCTTGACCCACGTGCGGCTGCATGCGCCTGATCCAGCAGGAGGCACTTCCCGAACCGTGTCCGCTGTCATCCTGCGGAAAATAGACCTTGTAGCAGCCCTCGTCGTTGATTTCGGCCACGGACGAGTTGCTCGAGGAGTCGATGAAGGCCGTTATCATGCCGCTTACCTTGGCCCGCTTCGTCTTTCTCTCGGGACGAAACTGCTGGTCCGAGGCGATGCAGGCAAAGGAGTTGCGGTAGTAGAGCTTGTCGGGATTGTCGATGGGCACGCCGATGGCCTGGGAGAGATGGGCCTCCTGGCTTCCCTCGTGGGTCACGCTCGTGATCGTGTATTCGCGGTTGAAGGACTCGTCGTAGTGGTTGTCCAGGGTAAAGTTGCGTCCCGGACGCAGGCAGGGCACGGCACTTGTGCCGTTCCAGGTCATGGCGCGGCAGCGCAGGGCCTCGGCGCGTATGGCCGCGAGCCGCTTGCCCTCGGAAACGGTGTCGTAGCCCTCGCCGTAGTAGTAGACCTCGCCCAGTCCCTGCTCGGACACGAGCTCCTTGGCGATGACCGGGGTGTTGGGGTTGCGCCAGTTGTAGTCGCGCAGGACCACCCACTGGGGCAGGGGAGAGCAGGTCATGGAAAACGAGGTGATCACCTCGTCCTGGTGGGCGTTTTCCATGCCGGAGGTCGGCGAGTAGCGCAGGCTCTTCACGTTGTCGAGGGGCGTGTGGCAGTTCTTCGAGTCCGTGAAGACGAGGTGCTCGCCCTCG
>CAZWOT010000107.1:0-8226 GCA_964635595.1 uncultured Desulfovibrio sp. | reverse complement strand
AGAGTCGCGCCTTGGCAAGGATTTTTTACAAATTAATTTACGGACAGCGCCTAAGGAACCACCAGGAATTAACATGATGCCTTTTCTTGCTTAGGAACCATCAGGAAACAACTCATCAGAAAACAGCCTGATTTTCAGCTGTGCACGATGATAACCTGCTGAAACTACTGCCAAAACCGATAGCAAAAGCGACAACTTGCTAATGAGTTATTTTCTGACAGTTCCTTAAACTGGTCTCAATGGCCAATTTTACCCCGGGAAAGCATTACGTTGTTTCCTGGCAAGTCCTAATCGCTCTTCGCGGTCCACTCGTGGATTTCGCGGACTTCCTTTTCCCAGGCCTCGCCGTAGAGCCGAATCTCGATGAAGGTGTTGTAGAGGCGGTCAAAAAGGCGGGTGCCCGTTTCCAGGAGGTAGATTTTTTCGAGGAAGGTCGCGTCCGGGTCGTCGTCTTCCTCGGGCTTCTGCACCTTGGGGGTCTTGAAGGAGGAGAGGGCGAAGTTTTCGGCGCTCACGCTGAACGAGAAGTCCACGTCCTCCTTCGTGAGAACGAGCAGGGCGCGCGTCACCTTCTTGCCGGTGGACAGGCCCACCTTGGCCTCCCTCAAGGGCGAGAAGAGGCCGGAGACGGCCGTGGTCTCGCGCTCGTCTCCCTGGCCTCCCTGAACGGTGATGCGCTTTTCCAGCGTCACGGAAAAGGGCGTTCCGTCCTCGTCCGTGAAGGCCTCGCCCTTGCCGTCCGAGCGGTACCAGAGCCAGGTGAGGAACTCCTGGCCGAGAATGTTGTCCGGGGTGTTTTCGTCGAAGCTCATGATCGGTCTCCCTTGCGCACTGGTCCTTTAGGCAAAGACCGTGGCTTCCACGCGGTCCACGGTGTCCACCACGTACTCGCCCATGAGCTGCACGGCAAGCGCGCTCGGGGTGAGCTGCTGGAGATGGAGCGAGAAGGTGTCCTGGAAGAGCTGCATGAAGAGCTCGACCACCTTGTTCTGCACGCTGGCGAGCCACACCTCGCCCTTCTGCGTGTTCCACACCACGTTGATTTCCGCGGGAACCGGCAGGAAGCGCTGGCGCAGACGCAGGGTCACCTGCTCCTTGATTTCCTTCTTGCGCTCGCGCGAGATGTACTTCTTGCCCTGGGCCATGTTGGCAAGGGTTTCCTTCTTGATGGCGATGGCTACGTGCTTGCGGATGACGCCCGCTGGAATGCGGCGGGTGTCGATGCGCAGGCTGAAGGCGAGATATTCGCCCTTGTGCGGGGGCGCAGTCACCCACTGGGTGTCGAGGTAGTCGTCGAAGCAGGTCCAGCCGTAGGCCTGCATTTCCGGCAGCTCGTCGATGTCGAGGATGGCGCCCTTCTTGAGGAGATCGGGAATTTCGCTCCAGAGGTTCTCGGGCACGGGGTCCACGATGCTGAAGCGCGTGAAGGAAGTGGTCGCGTTCAAAAAGCCCATTGGTTCGTCCTGTTGGCGTGTATCGCCTGATGCGTTTGATGCGTTTGATTCGTTTGATATGTTGAAATCGTCTGATGCGTTGAAATCGTTGACTGGTTTCGATTTTGGCAGGGGAATTTGTACATTTGGCCAGGGCATTCTGGCAAGATCGAAAAAACCGGTCGACAGCCGACCGCCTCCGGAATATGGCGCGATTCAACCGGAGCAGCACCCGGGCAGCGCAGTGTCCGTGAAAACCCTGGACTGCCCGGCAAGCATGCGCATCAGGATTCGGAAATCCTCTCGCATTTGACCCTGCATGTTTTTTTGTAGAAGGCTATTCCACACCGGACAGTGACGGGAAAAGCCCCTGAAGTGGGTACTCGCGGCGCAATGTCGTATTTCTTGTCCACGATCTGCTCAAGGGCCGCGCTGGCAGCGTTGTCAAGCTCTTCTTCAGATTTGGCCACCTTTATCTCGATGACGGCGATTTGGCCTGTCCCAGAGTCGACAAAGACGAGATCTGGACGCCCCAGGCCACTTTCGGGATTGGAATAGCACTTTCTGATTGGGCCTTCGGTCAGGAGACCAAACAAAAAGAGGTGGTACGTATATTCTCTGTAATCATGGAAACTGATGCCTGGAAATATGATGTCGGAAATTTTTTGTGACATTTTTTCCGAATCACAATTCCATAATGAAGTGTATATTTGCTCCCTATCAGAAATAGATGTTTCTTTATTTAAAAATTTCCCATATGTATTTTTAAATATGTAATAAATTTCTTTATTGGGAATTTTTACAAATATATTTTTTTTATTATATGCAATATCTTCATAATCTATGAACTCAAAATCATTTGATGGATATACTTTTGTAAGATAACCAGAAAAATAGAGCAAAGACCACAAATTTTCGTCAATTGCATTTAAGTCATCGTATGTTGCATCATTATTTATTTCAATTAATACTGGTTTATTATTAATCAATGAATCATATGTATAATCAAAGTTTTTTGAATTTATTTTTAGAAATTGATTTATGAGTTCATTTTTACTTGTGTTAAGCCAATAATATTGAGGTTTCTTTATGTTTTGTTTTGTATAATTTGATATATAATTTACAATATCCCAAGGATTGTATATCTCAATTCCATTTCCAAATACATATCCGTCATAATATTCTTTGATATCTGAAAATTTTTCAGATATGTTATTTTGTTCAAGAAGATTTTTTACTTCATTCTCGGTAAATCCAAATTTGTCAGCAAAAGGATGAGTGTCAATTCCATAACAAGCAACATTGTTTAAACCTGTATAAGAATTCTCTTTTCCAAGCCTTAAACAGCCAGTAATTACTGAAAAAATAATATCATTGTTGTCTTTTGTTAAAGTTTTTAATATTTTTCTATATGGTTCTTTAACTTCATTGTATGTATTGTTTGTAAATGTGTTTGTGAATGGGGAGTCATATTCATCAACTAGAACAATTACTTTCTGTTGCCAATGAGTATTAAGACAAGAAACAATATTTCTTAATACAAAAGAGTATTCACCTTTTTCAATATAATTATCAATTGTATTAAAATGGTTTAGTTGTATAGGATTTAGTTTTTTACTATTTTGTAAATAACTATGAGTTTCATATAGTGATCTTAATATTTCATTTAAGGAAGTTATAAAATCATTTTTTGAATTGCTGGCTGTTTCTGCAAAAGATATGCTTACAACAGGATATTTGTTCATCCATTTGTTGCATATATCTTCATTTTTTGCAATTTTTAATTTGGAAAATAGCTGTTTGCTGTCTTTATTGATATCAAAAAACTCCGCAAGCATATTCATTGTCAAGGTTTTACCAAAACGTCTAGGTCTTGTGATCAAAAAACTTTGATCGAAAATAGATAAAAGTTCTTCTATTAGATCGGTCTTGTCTACATATTGAATTCCACTTTCGATCAACAACCGAAAATCGACACTTCCTTTTCTGGGCATACTGTTGGTCATATAGCACCTCAATTTGAATACTGATCCTTCAAAATTTCTTCGTCCTGCAGAAGATGACACATGGGCCACATTTGGTGGATTATATCCTCGCTCGGTGCCGGCCTCGCATCCCAGGTGAGGACTTACGAACAACAACGCTATTCAACGCCATTCAAAAGCTGGCTTGTCGGACCATCGAGAGACCAATGGTAGAGACCAATGAAGGATGTCTCCGGCTGTCCTGAACGGATCGCATGGGAGAGTGTCAAGTGTCTTGTCTATATACTCTTTCCCGCGTTCTATAAGGTCACGGAAATCGACGCTTCCGATCCTGAACTGTTTTCTGCTCATTTCGTGCCTCGCCGGAGATTGGCGCAATCCCTGCTGATGATGCCATAACTCGTTAAATTCCTTTTCAACAATGTTCTTTCAGTAGTCAAGCCAGTTTCTGGCAAAGGGGCAGGGGGCCACCTCTTCTGGACGGATTGGGTTTTCTGCCATGAGCTGATGCTGGTTCTGCCTTGACAGCCAAGCCTCGTCTTCGTGAAATGTCGTAACGGCAAAAATTTCCCCAAACCGTTCGATTCCCGAGGAGGACACCGTGAAAAACGACCATTCAGGCATCGGCAGGCTTGGCTTTGGCATGATGCGTCTACCGAAGGAGGGCGACGTCTTCGACGTCGAGCAGATAAAGGCCATGGTGGACGCCTTCCTTGGTGCCGGCTTCAGCTACTTCGACACGGCCTGGGCCTATCCGGGCAGCGAGGAGGTCATCAGGCAAACCCTCGTCGACAGGCATCCGCGGGAAAGCTTCCAGCTTGCCACCAAGATGGCTGCCTGGCGCGCCCAAACAAGGGAAGAGGCCCTGGCCCAGTTTGCGACCTCGCTCGAGCGCACGGGCGCCGGGTACTTCGACTTCTACCTTCTCCACAATCTCGGCGAGCAGAGAACGCAATCCTACGAGGACTTCGGGGTCTGGGACTTCGTGCGCGACCTCAAGCGGGAAGGGCGGGTGAAAAACTTCGGCTTCTCCTTCCATTCCTCGGCCGACGAGCTCGACGCAATCCTGACCGCCCATACGGACGTGGACTTCGTGCAGCTGCAGATAAACTGGGCGGACTGGGAATCGCCTGCCATCCAGTCGAGAAGGTGCTTCGAGACGGCCAGACGGCACGGCAAGCCCGTGGTCATCATGGAGCCGGTGAAGGGCGGTCTTCTGGCAAAACCCCCGCAAAGTGTCCTCGACATCCTGAAGAAGGGCGTTCCCGACCGTTCGCCCGCGGCCTGGGCCCTGTGCTTTGCCGCGAGCCTCGAGGGCGTCCTCACCGTGCTCTCCGGCATGAGCACGCTCGGCCAGGTGGAGGAAAACCTCAAGACCATGACCGGATTCGTGCCCATGAACGAGGAGGAGCTTGACGTCATCAAAAAGGCCCAGGCGGAGCTTGCGAGCCTCCCGGTCATTCCCTGCACCTCCTGCGACTATTGCGCCGACGTCTGTCCCATGGACATCGGCATTTCCGGCTCCTTCTCGGCCCTCAACACCCTGACCCTCTACAAGGACATGATCGCGGCCCTCCACAACGAGAACTGGCTTGTGGCCATGCACCAGCGAAAAAGGGCCAACGAATGCGTCCAGTGCGGCGCCTGCGAGGAGGTCTGTCCCCAGCATATCGACATCCGCGCCCAGCTGGAGCGGGTTTGCGGGGAATTGAGCATCTCCTGACACGCCTTCCGACGTGCCCCAAAGGGGCCAAAATCGGCAAGCAGGGCGGATTTCGGCTCGATTTGGCGCCTTTTTCGTCGCCTTCGTCCGGCCTGTTCGGCATCCCTCGTGCCGGCTCTTGGCGCTCGCCCTCTGGATGAGAGCCCATCTGGCTGACAGGCAGCCCATGTCTTTTGTCCCTTGCGGTCGAAAGCGGGCAAAGGACAGGCAGACAGGTGCGGCGAGCCGAGAAGGGCGCTCTTGCCATCCTTTGGCCGTCCTCGATCTGCACGTCCTGGTCAGGCATGCAGGTGTCGATGACGCCGACCTCAGGTCATGGGCTTGAAGCAAGAAGGCATGAACTCAACCATGACATGGGCATGGGACATGGCTCATGACTCATGGGACAATCAGGATTCCCGTGGCGCGTGACCCAGGGGGATATCTTCATATATAATGTAGCAAGACCCGTTCTTGCCGATATTGTTATTTGTCCCATAATGGTAATTATGTTAAGTAAAATTTGGCAAAGCCAGTAAGGCCAATCCTTCGGGCCCCCTTTCGCCGGGAGACAAGGCGAGGGCCCTGCATGATCATGGCCTGCAGGGGCCATTTGGGAGAGTTTGTACTGTGCTTTGGAGGGGCAGGATCGGCATGGGCATCGGGTCCGGGGGAGAAGCTGGCCCCTTTGACGGAAGAGGGGCCAAATGGCCTGTCATCGGCCGCTCGGGAGGGTGTCGCCCTTCCCCGTCCACGGATCATGTTCGCCTTTGTCGGCCTAATCTTGGCCACAGAAGCCAATACTTGAGGAATTGATACATGCAAAAAGGAGCCCGGAACTGCTCCCGGGCCCCCTGCTCCGCAATTCCGACTGTCGTTTTTGTCCGCATCAGACCATGCGGGGCCGTCTTTCTTCCAGTTTGGACTGTTCGACGGACTACACGATGAGCTACTCGATGATGTAGCTCTTCAGGATCTTGCCGTAATAGACGTAGTGGAAGTCCTTGTTGACCAATGGATTGGTGCTGGGCACATCCTGGGGGTACATCTTCTCCTTGATTTCCTCGGGCACGGCGTTTTTGTCCAGGAGCTGCCGGTACATGATCTGGCACTCGAGGGTGAGCGGAAGCTCCTTGATGCCCGGAGCCTTCACGAGCTCCGACTCCACCAGCGTGAGGCCGAGATGGTCGGCCTTGTTCACGTCGCGCCCGCTCTTGCCGCCGCAGAAGGCAAGAATTTTCGTGGTCTTGTCGCCGTGGGGGACGTTGAGGGTGAAGTCGCCGGCCTCGTCGAGCAGAGGTCTTGTGAAGCGCCCTTCCCTGATCCAGATGATGGCCGTGGGCATGTTCCAGACCCGCCCTATCATGCCCCAGCCAATGGTCATGCTGTTGACCCTGTCGCCGCTTTTGGCGGTGACGAGCACGCCGCCGTGTTCGAGGCAGTTGCAGAAGTCCCTGGCGTAGTCGAATGGATCGATGTCTCTTTTCATGAGTTCGCTCCGGTTGAAATCTCCGTTGGGAAAAATCGATGCACAAAGAACTCGCGCCCTCGGGGACATGGCACGGATTGTTGACCAAAACCCAGGGGGCCGATCGTCCTGCCCGTCTCTACCGCAAAGCACGAAAGTGCGCCATGCCCTTGAAGTGTTCCGCATGCCGTTGGTTCGGGCATGCACATGGGTCCAGATGGACGCCCGAGGCCGCATCTTGCCGGGAATCATCATCGGGGAGGCCCGAGACTGGCCACGGGATGCATGCGTCTTTGGATTCTGAGCGATGATATGGGAATTTTGGGGCAAAGTCGGAAGTTGCGTCAGCATCAAAATGATGCCTTATTGCCCTTGTTGACCCAGACAAGGGGGCATTGCTGATGGTTCGGAAAGTTGTTTGCTCTGCTCGCAATTGCGGGTTTTCCCCCGAACCAAAGGCGGCTCGCATCCTGTTTTTCACATAAGGGGACTTAGGAACTGCCCGTAAATTACTGCTTCAAGCCGAAGTGGAATGACGCTCGACTCGAATAGGCTCTCAGCCCCTCCTTTCCTAATTAATTTACGGACAGTGCCTTACATGAAAAGCGTCCTTTGTCCGGCAATTTGCCCGAAATGTCTTTGCCTCGCCCTCCTCGTCCTGTCCTTCGTTTCGTGTGAGCCGACCGGGGCCCATGTACGCCTCAGAAGCCGAGTTTTGCAGGTGTGGACTTGAACGACATCCGGCGCTTGATCAGGGGCTTTCAACGGGCGGCACGCAAGATTTGGCCATGCCTTGGGAGAGGCAGGAGCAGGCAGGGACAATGTGCTCGAGATGTACGCAGGCGGCCAGTTGCTCGGCGGGTTGCATTTCGCGGCCCTCTCCTGGGAGCAGCAGACCGAAGCGGACAGGATGCTCGGCTTCGACGCCATGACCGTCGACATCCTCGACTAAGGAACTGCTGACAAATAACATGATGCTTTGTTGTTGCGAAATTGGCTACTGAGGCCTGTTTGGCCAAAAATAAAATCAAGCTTTATTTATGAGCGATTTTCACCCCCCACTACGAATCCGTACAGTGGGTGGTGTGGGAGGACGGGGCGAGAAATCGCCCCTCCTGCCCGATTTCGAAGATGGCACGCCAAGGACGCGGAGGAATGTGTAGAACGAGACGAAGTATTTCTCAAGGCGTCTCGCCAGATTGCCAAGACTGTCCTTGCGGTCTGCCAAACTATGGATCAAACGCTTCATGCGCATTGCCCAGGCCTGCCACTCCCCACAGGTCGGGGCCTTTTTGGACATTTGGGCGAGGCACCGCAGCTCCTTGAGCAACCGGGCGCCCCATCTTGCAATGTCCGGGTCGGGAGCCTCCGAGTGCTTATTGGCCGCACGAATCAGGCGCGCAAGGCAGGCTTGCCACATCTTGGGATCCCACCTGCGGTACAACGCGTAGTCGTCTGTCAGTCGTCCGATATCAGGAACCCCTTCCAGTCGCCCATGAGCGCATCGAATGCCTCCAGGCTGCGATGCGGGTCGATCTTGAAGAGGGAGACAAGGTCCGACCTCATGACCCAGGAATCCCATTGATTCGAGGTTTGACAGAGCTAGGCACGTACCTCTTCAAAGCCGACCTTCACCGA
>CAZWOT010000106.1:0-8386 GCA_964635595.1 uncultured Desulfovibrio sp. | reverse complement strand
GAAAAGTCTCAGGGAATCGCTCCCGGTGAGTGCAACGGATTGGGAACTCTTTAATTGAAGCAAAGGTATGGCGCGGATTCCAGGAACTTCGCAAAGAGCGTTTCGGGCCTCTTTGGGCACGTTCCGGAAGGCCGATAGGGACGCGATTTTTTCCGTCGCCGGGTCTTGCGTTTGTGGCAAAGGAGGGTACTATGGAGCAGCCTCTCGCCCAATTCAACCCCAGCCCGCTCATGAAGAACTGCGCACCCCTCAAGGACTCGGACGTGAAGCGTCTGGAAGAGACCCTGGACTACCGTTTCAAGAACAGGGCCCTCATCGAGCGCGCGCTCACGCATTCCTCCTACGCCAACGAGTGCGGTCTCGGGCAGGGGCACAACGAGCGCCAGGAGTTTCTCGGGGACGCGGTGCTCGAGCTGTGCGTTTCCTGGGAGCTTTATCGACGCTTCCCGGACACCCGCGAGGGCGACCTCACGCGCCTGCGCTCCAGTCTCGTCAACACCCAGAGCTTTGCCAACCGGGCCCGCGAGATAGGGCTTGACCGCATGCTTCTTCTGGGCCGCGGCGAGGACAGCCAGGGCGGCCGCAAGCGCGACAGCGTTTTGAGCGACGTCTTCGAGGCCGTGCTCGCGGCCGTCTACGAGGACGGCGGCTTCGAGGAGGTGCAGCGCTGCGTCTCGCGCCTCTTTGCGAGAGTGTGGCCCGAGGACCCCGAGGAGGGGAAGAAGGAGCAGGACCACAAGACCTGTCTTCAGGAAAAGGTCCAGCACCTCTTCAACGGCGAGCGGCCCGTGTACACGCAGATTGCCGTGACGGGCCCGAGCCACGCCCGGCAGTTCACCGTGGAGGTGCGCCTGCCGGACGGGAGCCGTTTCGAGGCCGAGGGCACAAGCTGCAAGAAGGCCGAGCAGGGGGCAGCCGCAAGGGCCCTCGAGGCGCTCGCCTGAAAAGGAAAACGGCGGCCGCAGGATGGTGCACGGCCGCCGCGAAAAAGAAGCGGCTCGGGAATCAGTTCAGGATCTTGAGACCGGCCAGAACCTTTTTCAGGTTCAGGGCATCCCAGGGCATGAACTCGGAGATGGTGAGGCCCACGATGTCGCACGCCGCCTCCACGTCGCGCAGGACCCTCGCCACGTGGGAGAGACGAAGCTTGCCGAGCTCGGACTCGATGGGCTCGGGCATGTCCGGGTTCACGAAGAGAAGCGAGCGGAAAAACTCCGGGTCCAGCACGTCGAGGTCCCAGTGGACAATGACGCGTTTGAAGCCCGTTTCCTTGAGCCAGGCGACCACCTCGGCGGACGAGGCCATGACGCTCCTGCTTGTGACCTGCTTCAAGCCGAACTGGTCCATGGTGGCGCGCTCGTGGTCGAGCACGTTGTCCACGCCCACGTAGAGAATCTGCGAGGGGCTGAAGTGGCGCCCGACCATTTTGGCCATCTCGGGCTCGCCGTCGTTCAGGAGGTTGCCGAGCACCATGGCGTGGCTGTGGTCGAAGTCCCTGGGGGTTGTCACGTCCGGATGCGCGTCTATCCACAAAAGCCCGACCTCGCCGTCATAGAGCTCGTTCAGGTAGTCGAAGGCGGGCTGGCTCACGAGACAGTCGCCCCCGAAGGTGACCACGCGCTCGGGGCGCTCCTCGAGCAGGATGTCCCTGGCAGCCTGCATCTGGTTCATGATGACCGTGCGGTAGAAGACGCCGCCCTCCTTGGGAGTATCGATGCCCTCGTGCCACTTCGGCACCGGCACCTCGCGGACAACGTCGTCGGTCGCGGGGGCGAGGAACTGCAGAAGGTACGAGCCGAAGGCGTAGATCTGGCCCGGGTACTCGGTCTCGTCGTAGCCTCCCTGCCACTGGGGGAACACGAGACGGACGGTCTTGGGTTTGCCCATGATGGATCTCCTTTGCGTTTTTTCCGGAGGAAGTCTTTTCGGGAAGTTCAGTTCTTTCAGGGGAACAGGTCGGGATTTTGCCTTGTGATTTCGAGAAGTTGCGGGCGGGTGCAGAGCCTTTTCGCGGGGCGAGCGGCATGACCAGGCCCTTTGGGGGCCCATGGCCTGTGGTCGGGGCGAAAGGCCGCACCACGTGTTTTCAGGCTGGCCAAAAGGCGGGGTGCTGCAGGAAGCCATGCCCCGTCCTGGACGGCGCCCGCTTGTCCGGCCCTAGGTTTCCTGTTTGGGCGGGGCCTTCAGTGCCCGGCACACGAGCTCGGCAAAGAGCTCGCAGTGGCGCTCCATGTCGAAGTCCTCCTCGATGGCCTTGCGGGCGATGAGTCCGTCCACGAGGGAGTAGAGCCAGATGGAGACGGTCTCGAGGTCGAGATTCGGGTCCACGTCGCCGCGCCCGGCCGCGGACTTGAGCAGATCCACGAGCGCCTCGCGCATCTGTCTGTCGCTGGCTTGAAAGGCCTCGCGCACGGCGGCGTCCCTGGCAGCCACGGCGAGGATTTCCGTCCACAGGGCATGGTCCACCGGAAAGCCCACGTCGCGCACGCAGCTCTCGAGGATGCGGATGACGCCCTGGATGCTGGGGGCGTCCTTCATGGCGTCCCTGGCCTTGTCGGCTCCCTGGGCGTGCTCGTGGGCGATCATCTCGAGAAAGAGGGCTTCCTTGTTCTTGAAATGGACGTAGAGCGAACCCTGGCCAAGACCCGCTTCGGCGGCTATGTCGGCCACGGTGCAGGCGGCATAGCCCTTCTTGGCAAAGCAGCGGGCCGCGGCGTGGAGGAGCTTTTCGCGCGTGCCCTGTTTCTTGGGCGAGCGTGGGGGCATGGGGATCTCCTTCGGACTGGTTGAACTCGAGTTTTTATGAATGAACAGTCATTCACTAAACTGCGGGCCGGTTTCTGTCAAGCGCGGCCAAAAGGATTTTTCGGGGCCTGGCAGGGGAAGGGCAAGGGCATCTTTTGCCCGTCCCGGGGCATGCACGAAAAAGCCCTGTGCAGGGGCAAGAGGCCGGAAAATTTCCTCTTTCCGCCCTGCGCCAAGCGTGCTATGATGCCCCGCACTGGAGGACGCATGTTCAACACCCGCACCCTGTTCCTGTCCACGCTTGTTTGCGGATCGCTTTTGGGACTGCCGGCCCTGGCCCATGCCGAGGAGGCGAGTCGGCCCGTCGGCATCCAGGCTGGCGCCGATGCCCGCGAGTCCGTGACCCAGCAGTCGGTGGTGGTCGTGCCCGAGGAGCCGGCGGCAGCCTACGAGGACGTGGCGGATGCGGCAGGTGTCGATGCCCGCGACCTCGAGGACGAGGCGGCAAAAACCAGGTCCGCAAGCGACGAGGGCACGGTGATCCTTAGGGCCGGCGGCGAAAGCGCTGCCCCGGCTGCCGATGCAGCAGTACAGGGCGAGAGCGTGCCTGTCGGGCCGGCCACCCTGGGCGAGGGCGCTGCCGAAAACGCTTCGGCTGCCGCTCCTGCAAATGCTGCCGAAGCCGCTTCTGCAGCTCCCGCGGCCGAAGAGGACAAAAAGGACGACTTCGTTCCGTCCATAGCGCTTGTGCGCAGGCTGGCCCACGAGACGGAGCTTCCGGCCATGCAGATTTCCCTGGGGCTCGTGGACTTCGTGGGCGAGGTGGAAGGCGCCTATCCCGGCGAGGACAGTTTCGCCATCCTGCCGCTTCGCCGCGACGCGGTGATCGAGGTCTACGAGCTCAACTACGACGGCCGCGAGCTCTCCCAGCGCGAGGGACCGAGCGTGGTGCGCGAGCTCGCCAACCACGAGGCCTATGTCTTCCGCGTGCCCTATGTCGCCGGCATGCCCACCCGCGAGGTGTGCGTGCGCACGAACGGCGTGCGCCACTGCTGGCGTCCGGGCTCGGGCGAGCTTGGCCAGGGCTTCCTGTACTGGCAGAAAACCAAGGGCATGGACTAGGGTACGGGACCGGCTTTTGTCCGCGCGCCCGGCGCAAGCTTCCGCCTTGTCCCGACAGGGGCGGGGTCTTTTTGCACGCGTCCTGAAAACAGGGCTTTTGCCTGGGGACACGCAGCCGTCCCGCATTTCTCCCGGGCGTCCCTTGCGCCCCCAGCGCTGCCCTTTCAGGCGAGGCCCGTGACCACGGCGCAGGCCTTGATGCCCAGAAGCTCCCCGGTAAAGCCGAGCCCTTCCTCGGTGGTGGCCTTCACGTTGACGCAGGACGGATCGAGATCGAGGAGGGCGGCCACGCTCTGGCGTATGGCCTCCTTGTGGGGGCCGATCTTAGGCTTCTGGGCAATGACGGTCAGATCCGCGTGGGTGAGGGCCACGTTTTCTTCGCGCACGAGCTCGAGGACCTTTCGAAGGAGCTCCTTCGAGTCGGCGCCGTCATAGGCCATGTCCGAATCCGGGAAAAGCTCGCCTATGTCGCCCTTGCCGACGAGCCCCAGAAGGGCGTCCATGAGGGCGTGCAAAAGCACGTCGCCGTCCGAGTGGGCGGATATCGAAAACTCGCCCCCTATCTCGACGCCGCCAAGGCGCAGGGGACGGTTTCCGCCGTAGCGGTGCACGTCGTAGCCAAAGCCCGTGCGCGGCGAGCCTGTTTTGAGCAGGGACAGATCCTCGGGCGTGGTGATTTTCACGTTTCCCTCCCCGCCCGGGACCGTGGCAACTCTGTGTCCGGCAAGCTCCATGAGGCTCGCGTCGTCGGTCACGTCGCGCGCGGGCGTGTTGAAGCGCTCATGGGCTTCCTTCAGGCACTGCACGTCGAAGCCCTGGGGAGTCTGCACGGCGCGAAGGCGTGCGCGCTCGAGCGTCTCGCACACCACTCCCTCGCCGTCCACCACCTTGATGGTGTCCTTCACGCACAGGGCCGGGATGACGGCCTTGTTCCCGGCTTCCAGAGCCCCGACAAGCCGCTCGAGAAGCCCGACCCCGAAAAAGGGCCTTGCCGAGTCGTGCACGAGAATTTTCCCGACCTGTTCGGGCAGGGCGGCAAGGCCGTTCTTCACGCTGTCCTGGCGGCGCGGGCCGCCCACGGCAAGGACCAGGGGCAGGGCAGAAAGGCCCTCCCTGTCCCTCATGGCAAGGGCCAGGCGCCTTCCTTCCTCGAAATGATCCTCGGGAAAGACAAGGACGCATCCTGCGGCATCCAGCCCGCCGCGGCCTGCGCGCAGGAATTTGGCAAAGGTCGCCACCGAGTGCCAGAAGAGCGGGGCGCCCCTGTACTCGAGAAACTGCTTCGGGCCCCTGGTCTGCCCCTTGAGGCGCGAGCCGTGGCCGGCCGCAAGCACCATGAGCCAGGGAGCCGCGGCGCGCGCGCAAGGCCCGTCGATGTTCTCGTGGCTGTTCTCGTGGCTGTTCTCGTGGCTGTTCTTGCGGGAAGAGTGCGGCATGGGGGATCGGCTTCGCGCAGCTCCTGTCCTTCGGGACCAGGGAGCTTGTCGGGCGCTCCTTGCGGGAAAAGGGGGAAGCGAAAGGGAAGCGCAAAAGGGAGCGCAAAGGGGAGTGCAGAAAAAGGGGAGCGGGACTGTAAGCCGGGTTCTGTCGTACGGTCCGAAGACCGCGGGACCGCCATTCCTCTGGGAGTACGGTCTCCCGCACCCTCAAGCAACCGACCCGAAAGGCATGTGGCCGGGCAGGCCGCCTTTCCTATTTGGTTTTGCTCCGGACGTGGTATGCCGAGCACGCGGCATTGCTGCCGCGTCTGGTGGTCTCTTGCACCGCCGTTTCACCCTTGCCCCGTTCCCGTGTTCGGGAAGCGTGGCGGTTTGCTTTCTGTGGCGCTGTCAGAGGGTCGCCCCTCCCGGGTATTGCCCGGCGTCCTGCCCTGCGGAGCCCGGACTTTCCTCCGAAATTTTGGCCCTTGCGGGCCAGGCATCCGGCGGCGGTCCGTCCCGCTCCCGAATCAGACGGCCATGGCCGTCCGGCGTGGGACGGGCCATGGCCATGAAATTGCGGGAGTTTTGGGGGAAATCCCCCGAAAAAAGGTGAATTTTTCCTGAAAACGGGCCCAGGATCGGGGCTCCTTTTTCGTGAACAAATCCCGCGAGAGAAGGGGAAAGGTCCCTACTTCTCGGGATCGTTCTCGTCGTTCTCCTCGCTGCCGAGGTCGCCAAGGCCGGTCAGGTCGGGCATGTCGAGGTCGGAAAGATCGGCCATGTTGCTCATGTCCTCGAGGGCGTGCTCGATGGGGCTCCTCATGGGATCGTCGTCCATGTCCTCGCCGGTGGCGGCACCGAATTCGACGCCCTCCTCCTTCTCTTCCTTGAAGTCGGGCTTGTCGAGGGCGGCGGAGCGGCCCATGGAGGTCTTGCGCACGGGCTTCGCGGCCTCGCGCTCGCGCTCGGCCGCAAGTTCGCGCTGGGCCTCGGGGTCGTCGGCGATATAGTCGTCGCGCCAGATGATGATGCGCTGGCAGCTCGGGCAGTTCATGATGTGGTTGCCGCGCAGAAGCTCGTTGAAGGTCTGCGGAGGCAGGGCGATGTGGCAGCTCGGGCAGATGGCCTCGGAGAGCGAAACGATGACGGGATGCTCCAGGCGCTCGCGGATGAACTCGTAGCGATCGTAGATGGGCGCCGGGACGTCGCCCTTCTTCTCGTTGCGCTCGGCCAGGAACTTGTCCAGTTCCTTCTGGTCCTTCTGCATCTGATTGCTGATCGTCTTGCGGCGGGTTTCCACCTCTTCCTTGAGGGCGAGGTAGCCGGGCTCCTCCTCCTCGAGGCGGGCCTGCTGGCGGGAGAGCTCGTCGAGCAGGACCACGCGCCCGTCCTCGCGCGGCAGGGCGCTCTTCTCGATGTTGTCGATCTCCCTCGTGACGGCGTTGTATTCGCGCTCGTTGGAGGTGTCCATGAGCTTGTCCTTGCTCTTGCGCAGGCGCTCGTTGGCTTCCTCGGCCTCGTTGTCGAGACGGGCTATCTGGCTGTTCAGGATCTCCAGACGGTCGCGTATCTTGGTGACGGTCTCTTCCTTGTCCCTCAGATTCTTCTCCAGCTCCTGCAAGAGACGCGGGGCCTCCGCGAGCGCGGTCTCCTTCTCGTGGATGCGTTCGTCAATCTTCTGCAATTCCTTCAGGCTGCGGACTCTTCCGAGGTACAGTTCATGTGTATTGGGCGTGGTGTTTTGCTTGGTCTGGGTCATGGCATGTCCTTTGCGGAAGTCTTTTTGGAGCTTGCCCCCGGCTCCTGGTGCAGAAGGCCCGGGAAGAAAAATTTTTTTGGGGATTTTCTGGGTCCCGACATCCGGGGCAGCATTCTTGCCCCTGGACACGTTTTTTTCAAGACGCCCCAAGGGCAACAAGGTGTCCGAATGCCGGCCTCAAAATGACCTTCGGGGCAGCGCGCAAGGTGTCGGGATGGTTGAGAAAGTTGTCCCTGGCAAGGAGCGTGCGGGGGGCCTGCAGGGAAGGCCGGGTCCCGGCCCTGCATGCCTTCAGCTCGAGGCCTTGCGGAAGGGAGATGGAGAAGCCACAAAGATGGCCTCGATGTCAAGTCTCGCGTCCAGAAGTTCGCGCATCTCGCGCATCATCTCCTCCTCGAGGCTGTGGTGGCCCACGTCGAGGATGCCGACCAGGGTGTCGAGGGCCGTGTGGTGCTTGACGTCGCCGGTGATGTAGATATCGCACCCGGAGGCCTCGGCCTCCTTCAAAAGGGAGGATCCGGAGCCCGTGCAGTAGGCGACCCTGCGGACGGTTTCGGGAACGGGGCCGGCGACAACGGCCATGGACATGTCCACGCGTTCGACCATCTTCTCCACCAGTTGCGCAAGGCTCAGGGGAGCCGGCAGATCGCCTGCAAGCCCGTAGCCCGCGTTTTCGGCAACGGGCTCGAGGATCTGTGGGTGCCTGAGGCCAAGGTGCCTCGCAAGCCAGCCCACGGGCCCGTCCGGCTGCACGTCGAGGGAGGTGTGGCAGGCGTAGTGGCCCATGTCCGCCCGAAAGAGGAGGGAGAGGGCCTCGTGCCAGTGGTCGAGGTGGTTCGGAAGGGAGGGCGAGAGGCTCAGGGGGTGGTGGGTGACCAGATAGTCGCAGCCAAGGTCCAGGGCTTTCCTGATGGTTTCGGGCGTGGGGTCGAGGGCCAGGGCGACCCTGTTCACCTCGTCGCGGCGGCAGGCCACCTGGACCCCGGACTTGTCCCAGGACGCGGCAAGGGGCAGGGGCGCCACCTTCTCGATGGCTTCTATGAGTTGTTCAAGCCGCATGGTCCCTCCTTGCCTCCCCTCGAAAAAAAACTGTTTCGTCCGGCTGTTCGTCCGTCTTTGTGTCCGATGCGTTGGGGGCGGATGCCGCTCCTTGCCGGGGGGGCCAAATAGTGTGGTAAAACTTTTCGTGACGAAGAAAGGGAAAAACCCTTCTTTGGTGCGAACAGACCTTGGAGGCATACCCGGGTAGCCATCGGAGTCTGTTTGAAATCCTGATGAGGGTGACTAAGGAACTGCCCGTAAATTACTGCTTCAAGCCGAAGTGGAATGACGCTCGACT
>CAZWOT010000105.1:0-8409 GCA_964635595.1 uncultured Desulfovibrio sp. | reverse complement strand
AGGCCATTGAAGTACGTGCCCAATTGGGGCTGGCTCCAGCTTCCCCCTGAACGGAAACGATGCCGAAAGTTTGTTGCCGATTTCAAGGAAATGGCAGGCCGCACATTGCTCAAAATCGGCTTGCCTGCATCGTGCATGCCCGGTAAACTGCGCCGCCTTCCTCGAGAAGCCCCATTGCTGGTTTTGCTTGGGACAAAGGTTTCCCGGATCATCCTTTGGGGAACATGTTCAGGAAAGCTCTTCAGAAAACATCTTCAGGAAATATCTTCAGGGAGCGTCTGTCTTTGGACTACGAACAGGTCGAACGACTGCGCAGGGATCACAAGGCCTGGCAGCTTTTGCGCGTGCACCACGCGCCGCTTGTCGTGAGCTTTCTGAACCGCGTCTTCGTGGTTCCCAACAGGCGCACCATTTCCGAAGAGGAGCTGGTCTCGGCCCTGGAGGACGAACTTTTCTCGCTGCGCGAGGTCGCGGGCGAGGACGCACGACTCTTTGGGCATTCGGCGGACCACTACCTGAACATGTGGGTCAATCGGGGGTGGCTAAGGAAATTCTATCCCCTCGACAAGGACGAGCCCCACTTCGACATGACCCCTGCCACGGAAAAGGCCATCGCCTGGGTGGCGAGCCTCGAGGACCGGTCCTTTGTGGGCACCGAGTCCCGCCTTTTGACGCTCTTTTCGCTTCTGAAGCAGATGCACGAGGGCTCGAGGGCGGATCCTGTGGAGCGGCTGAAGGAGCTCGAGAAAAAGCGCGAGGACGTGGAGCACGAGATCGAGCTTGTGAAGGAGGGGCGCATCCGCGTTCTGGACGACACGGGCCTTAGGGACCGCTTCCAGCAGTTCCAGGCAACGGCGAGGGAGCTTCTGGCCGACTTTCGCGAGGTCGAGTACAATTTCCGCGTTCTCGACCGCAACGTGCGCGAGCGCATTGCCGGCGGCGGCAGCAGGAACAAGGGCGAGCTTCTCGAGGAAGTGGTGGGGGAGAGCAACGTCATCGCAAGCTCCGACCAGGGACGCTCCTTCGACGCCTTCTGCCTCTTTCTCATGAGCCGCACGCGCATCGAGGAGTTCTCGAACCTGCTGGACGAGATGCTGGAGCACCCGGCCATAGCCGCCATGCAGCCGGACGAGCGCATCCGC
This sequence comes from uncultured Desulfovibrio sp., assembly GCA_964635595.1. Taxonomy (GTDB): domain Bacteria; phylum Desulfobacterota; class Desulfovibrionia; order Desulfovibrionales; family Desulfovibrionaceae; genus Desulfovibrio. The sequence continues at coordinate 7,267 of CAZWOT010000105.1, read as the reverse complement.
AGGGTGCACTCGGATCTGCTCGAGGCCGGCTGGCAGATCAAGACCACCATGGCGCGCACCGACGAGCAGCTGCGCAGGCTGCTGGACGAGCGCGCGCTCCATGAAAACAGGCGCGTGACCCAGATCCTGGAAAAGATATCCGCCAAGGCCCTGGAAATCCGTGACCACTTTCCAAAAGGGGCCTTCACCGAAATCGAGGACGGCCGCGCCGACATCGAGCTTCCCTGGGAGCGTCCCCTCTACAGGCCGGGCCGGCGCATCCGCATCGAGAAGGTGGACTGGGAGAAGGGCGAGGAGACGGCCGATGCCGAAACGCTCTTTGCCCGCCGCGAGGTGAACACCACCGATCTGAAGAAGATCGTGCTTGCCGAGCTTGCCAGGGAGTCTCCCCTGACGCTTGGCCAGATCGTGGCACGCCACCCCCTGACTCTCGGCCTTGCGGAGCTTCTGGGCTACCTGCAGGTGGCCCGCGAGCTTCCCCACACCACCGTGGACGAGTCCCGGGAGGAGAAAATCCCCTGGGAGGTCCACAGGTACGAGGCCGACCCGAACGACCCGAACGACCCGAACGACCTGAACGATTCAAACGATTCAAAAGATTCAAACGATTCAAACGATTCGGGCGACCCCGCCGACCCGAACGTGCGCGGCGCAGGCGACGGGGCGGAAGAGCTTGTGCGCGTGGCGTCCCTGCCGTGCATCGTCTTTGCCCGACGACCAAACGATCGTCTGCCCGATCTGCCGTCCGTGCCTCCCGACCGGCCGCCCGAGCCCTGAGACAAGGCCTGGCCCCAGGCGGCCCGCCAGCCGCTCGGCTCACCGTTTCCCGGATTCCCTGTCCGGCATGCCCTGCATGCCCGTCCTGCCCGCCAAACTCGCAAAACTTGCCAAACTCCTTCTGCCCGCATGCCTTCCATGTCCTCCATGTCCTCCATGTACTCACCTGATCCCGCAAATCTCATGGACACCGGCTCTCTTCCCTTCACGAGCCTGAAGCCCGAGGATCGGGCCAGGCTCACCGACGTGCTCGTGGCGCTTCTGAAGGGCGTCATCTACCGCGACGAGGACCGCCACGGCCGCTGGAAGACGGTTCTTCTGCGCCAGAGCGTCATCTCCTGGTTCGTGGAGTTTCTGGGCCTCGAGCTCATGGTGGACGAGGCCGAGGGCTACGCGTTCCTGCGCAACAGGGCCCGCGACGACGAGGACATGAAGGAGGGCGATCTGCCCGTTCCCCGTCTCATGCCCCGCCACCAGCTTTCCTACCTGGCAAGTCTCCTTCTGGCGCTTCTGCGCAAGGAGCTGAACGAGTTCGACGCAAAAGAAGGCGAGACGAAGCTTGTGCTCTCCCTCGAGCAGATGCTTGATCGGATACGCACCTTCCTGCCCGAGACCACCAACGAGGCCGGGCTGCGCAACCATGTGACCCGGGCCATCGACCGCATCGAGCGCCTGGGCTTTTTGCGCACCACGAAGGGCCAGGAAAACGCCTACGAGGTGCGCCGCATCATCAAGGCCTACGTGGACGCCCAGTGGCTCGCGGACTTCGACGAGCGCCTGGACGAGTACCGCGACTTCCTGAAGGAAAACGGCGAGAGCCTCTTTCGCAGGGGCCCGCGCAACCGCCTTGTGCGCATGGAAGACATGGAAGCCGACATGGAAGCCGACATGGAGGCCGACATGGAGGCCGACGTGGAGGCCGACGTGGAGGGCGAGGCGGACGTGGATGCGGACGCCGACCTGGACGGCGGGACGGATGCCGATGCCGGCATGGGCGGCGATGGCAGTGCCGGCAGGGTCGGCAAGCTCGAGGTTGACGGCACGGGCGTGCCCGGCACAGGTCTGGTGGTCGGCCTGGACGACGAAACTGTCCTGGCCGGCAGCCGTCCTTCGGGCGGGCTTTCGGACAGCCGGCTATCGGGCGAAGACTTTTCGGCCGAAGATGATCCCGGCGAAGGCATGGGCCGGAGGAGAGGGGGAAGGGCATGAAAAGGGCAGTGCAGGTCTCCCTGTTCGCGGACGAGAATTTCGCGGGCTACCGTCTCAAGCGCTTCGAGCTCCTCAACTGGGGCACCTTCGACGGGAAGATATGGACCCTCGAGCTGGACGGGCGAAACGGCCTTCTCACCGGCGACAACGGCTCCGGCAAGTCCACCCTTGTGGACGCCATCACCACGGTCTTTGTCCAGCCAAAGCGCATTGTCTACAACAAGGCCGCCGGCGCGGACTTCAAGGAGCGCGACGCGACTTCGTACGTCCTTGGCCAGTACAAGAGCGAGCGCATGGAAGGCCGCGACACGGTGCGTCCGGTCTACCTGCGCAAGAAGACAAGCTACAGCGTCCTTCTGGCCGTCATGGAAAACGAGGCCATGAAGCGCACGCTCTCCCTGGGCGTCGTCTTCTGGTTTCGCGAAAGCGAGGATCGGGTCACGCGGCGCTATGTGGCCGCCGAGCGCGAGCTTTCCATCGAGCGGGACTTTTCGGGCTTCGGCACGGACATCGCGGCCCTTTTCCGAAAGCTCGTGAAGGTCGAGTGCTTCGACTCCTACTTCCAGTACGGGGCGTGGTTTCGACGGCGCCTGGGGCTCGAGAACGACCAGGCCATGGACCTCTTCAACCAGACGATTTCCCTGAAAACCGTCAAGAACCTGACCTCGTTCGTGCGCACGCACATGCTCGAGCCCTTCGACGTGCAGGCGGACATCGACCACCTGGTGAACAACCTGGACAACCTGACCCGCAAGCACGAGGCCGTCATCCAGGCAAAGGAGCAGATAGCGGCCCTCGAACCCATGGTCGCGAAGGGGGAGGAGCACGCGGAGAAAAGGGCCGAGCTTGAGCGGGTGCGCCAGGGCCTGGACACCCTGCCGCTCTTCTTCACCCGCCTTGAAATCGGCCTTGTGGAAAAGGGCCTTGCCCTCCTGGACGAGGAGCTGCCGCTTCTGAAGCTCAAGCTTGCCGGCATCGAGGAGGAAGTTGCCAGGCTCTCCGACGAGGAGCGCGAGCTCGACTTTGCCGTGCGCGAAAAGGGCGGGTCGAGAGTCGAGACCGTGCGAAAGGATCGCGATCTTGCCCAAAAGGAGCTCGAGAGCTGCCAGAATACCCTTGCACGATACACGGCCCTCCTGGGCGAGCTTGGCCTGAAGGCGGAGGCCGGCGAGGAGGGCTTTGTCCGCGTGCAGTCGGAGCTTGTGCGCCTGCGCCAGGGCCTGGACGAGCGCGAGGCTGCCCTGCAGAACGAGACAAGCGAGCTTGGGGTTGCGCGATTGAAGGCCCTGGAGGAGCTCGCCCTCATGGAGGACGAGATACGCGGCCTCAAGGCCAGGCGAAGCAACATCGACGAAAGGCAGGTGGCCCTGCGCAAGAGGCTCTGCGAGGCCTTGGGGATCCCGGAGAAGGACATGCCCTTTGCCGGCGAGCTTGTTCGCGTGAACGAGTCCGAGCGCGACTGGGAGGGAGCCGTCGAGCGCCTTTTGCGCAACTTTGCCCTGAGCCTCCTTGTGCCCGACAGGCATTATCAAAAGGTCGCGGCCCTGGTGGACCGGGAGCATCTCAAAGGGCGTCTTGTCTACTTCCGGGTGCTCGAGAAGGCGGCACCGGCCGAGGAGGTCCCCGAGACCTCCATCCTGAACCGGATCGACTTGAGGCCCGACACGCCGTACCGCGACTGGCTCGAGTCCGAGATGTCGCGCCGCTTCAACTTCACGGCCTGCGAGGACGAGGAGTCCTTCCTGCGTGCGTCCAGGGCCATCACGAAGGCCGGACAGATCAAGAGCCCCGGCGGGCGCCACGAAAAGGACGACCGCTATCGGGTGGGCGATCGCAGGCGCTTTGTCCTTGGCTGGAGCAACGAGGAGAAGATCGCGGCCCTCGAAAACGACGCGCGCGTCTTGAAAAGCCGCATCTCTGGCTACGACAGGGAGCTTGCCGAACGGCGCGCGGCCCGCGAGAAGGTGGCAAGGGACCTGCGGAACTTGAGCCGCCTCGACGAGTACGACGACTTCTCCCGCATCAACGAGGCCCCGCTCATCCTCAAGGTCAGGGACCTGAACGCGGAGCTGAAGGAGCTCGAGGCCGCGGACGGCGAGCTGCAGGTTCTGAAAAGGCAGCTTGAGGCCAAGCGGGCCGCCCTGCAAAAGCAGAAGACCGCCCGCGACAGGCTGAAGATCCGGATTCACGACCGCGAAAGCGAGAGAACCCGCCTTGCCCAAAGGCTTGAGGCAGGCGCTGCCCGGATGGATGCGCAACCAATCGAGGCAAGGACCAGGCTGGACGTGCTCGAGGGATCGCTCATGCGGCTTTTGCGCGATCAGCTGGGCGACGAGACCCTGGAGCTTGCCCGTCTCGATTCCCGCGAGCGGGGCATGCGCGAGGCCCTGGAAGAGCGGGCAAGGGGCCTTGAGGCAGCCATGAACCGCCTGTGGAAGGACATCTGCGAGGGCATGGTGAACTTTCGCGCCAAATGGCCCGTGGAGACCAGGGACATGGACGCCGACGAGGAGAGCTTCCCCGAGTTCAAGAAGATGCTCGAGCAGCTGCAGACGGAGAACCTCCCCCGCTTCGAGCGCACCTTCAAGGAGGAGCTCAACAAGGGCACCATCACCGACATCGCCCATTTCTCCGGCAAGCTCGACTCGCAGGAAAAGATAATCAACGAGCGGCTGAAGACCGTGAACGATTCCCTGCGTCTGCTCGACTACAATCCCGACCGCTACATAGCGCTCGTTGCCCGTCCCAACCACGACACCGAGATCCGCGAGTTCCGTGCCCGCCTTGCCGAGTGCATGGAGGGGAGCATCCTGGGCGCGGACGGCGAGGACGACCATTTCTCCGAGACGCGCTTTTTAAGGGTCAAGAAGCTCATCGAGCGCTTTCGGGGCCGCCAGGGAAGCGTCAGGGAAGATGCCGAGTGGACCCGCAAGGTCACGGACGCCAGAAACCGCCTCAATTTCGCGGCCTCGGAGCGTTGGCGAAACGACGACGCCGAGTACGAGCACTATGCGGACACCGGCGGCAAGTCCGGCGGCCAGAAGGAAAAGCTCGCCTACACCGTGCTTGCCGCAAGCCTTGCCTGCCAGTACGGCCTGGAAACCGGCAGGATGAGCCCGCGCTCCTTCCGCTTCGTCATCATCGACGAGGCCTTCGGCAAGGGCTCCAACGACTCCACGCGCTTTGCCCTGCATCTGTTCGAGAAGCTGAAGCTCCAGCTCCTCATCGTGACCCCGGGCCAGAAGTCCGAGGTCATCGAGCCCTTTGTCTCCCATGTGGCCGTGGTCGAGAACCGCACCGGCTCCTCGTCCTCGCTGGTGAACATGTCCATCGAGACCTACCGCAAGGTGAAGAGCGACTATCTGGCCGCCCACGCGCCAAGGGACCTCGAGGCCATCGACGTGAACGACCTCGAGATTGTCGAGGGGACAGTGGACGGAACTGTCGACGGGACGGCGGACGAAACGGGCGGAATGGACGCATCTGATGCCGGGAACGGGGCAGGGGATGCCGTAGCCAGGCCTTGAGTGTCTGCCTGCCGCCTTCGGGGGCGGATTTGCGAAGGAATGGAAAAAATGTCCCGTTCCGTCTTTTCGGCCACTTGAAGGAAAACGCGATTGGCGACAAAATGGACTGACAAGGCAAGGGGCGAACATGTCCCGTTTTTTTGAGGGGGAGAACAAATGAAACCGGCGTGGACCACGGTCGACGACCTGCGGGACAAGATGGCGAAGCTCTGGGACAAGGGTGCCATGCTGGCTGTCTGCGCCGGTGCCGAGGACTTCTTTCCCCTCACGATCCGGCTCAAGGGGCCCACGGCCCCGGAGCGGGCCGAGCGCTTTGCCGAGGTGCGCGAGTGGGCCATGCGCCTGAAGGCCGAGGCCGGGAAGGGCGCCTTTTCCCTGGTCACCCGCAGCGTCAACGACCGCGTCCTCGGCCGCAACGACATCCCTCAGGAAGTGGTGTTCGCCACCCTCGAGGACGGGGCGAAATTTATCGGCAAAACCGGGGAGCTTGCCTGCTTCAGGAAGGTCGTGGAGGAGACGCGGGAGCGCCGCCCCGAGGTCATGTCCTATGTGGCCGCGAGGCCCGCGAGCGTGCTGGCGCTCGCCCTCGAGGACGCCTGGACGGGCATGCTGACCGTGGCCGACTACATGATCGGGCACCCGAGGCCAGGAATCTACCTGCGCCAGCTGGATCTTCCCGGCATCGACACCAAGTTCGTGGAGCACCACAAGGGCGTTCTTTCCGCCGTGCTCGACCTCGTTTTGCCGGAATCCGCCATAGACTGGAAACAGACGGGCGCATCGCATTTCTGCGAGCGCTACGGCTTTCTCTCCAAGCCCGAGCTTGTGCGCTTCCGCTATCTGGACGAGAACCTCGACAACCAGTTCGGGGAGTATCTGGACGTCACCCTGCGTGCGGACGACTTCGCCCATCTGGCCCCCGTGGCCTCCAACGCCATCATCACCGAAAACGAGGTCAACTTCCTTTCGCTGCCGAGCATCCCCAGAACCATCGCCATCTTCGGCGCGGGCTACGGCTTTTCCGCCCTCGCCAACGCCCACTGGCTCCACGACGTGGAGATCTTCTACTGGGGCGATCTCGACACCCACGGCTTTGCCATATTGAACGAGCTGAGGGCCCATTTCCCCCACACCATGTCCCTGCTCATGGACGAGGAGACGCTCCTCGCCCACAGGAAGCTGTGGGTCAGGGAGGCGAAGCCCAGCACCAGGACCCTCGAGCGCCTGACCGAGGAAGAGGCCAGGGTCTACGAGGGGCTGCGCAGCAACACCTGGGGCGAGAACGTGCGCCTCGAGCAGGAGCGCATCGGCTTCGAGACCGTGGAGAAGGCTCTCGAGCTCCTCAATCCCTTCTCCTGAACAGGACGTATCCAAAAAAACGGCGCTTGAGACAACGGGATCGGGAGCCACACGCACCTCACGCACCTGCGACATGCGGCGATCGCCTTTCATGGGGCGAGGGTTTCTCGATCTCGCCGCTCAAGATGGCCCTGGCGATGGCCAGCTGGTCGTTGAGAGTGAGATGGAGAACGCCCTGTGCTCGATGAGCTTCTGCGCCCAGTCGTCCAAACGTGAGCCCCTGAATGGAGGCTGCTTCCTGCAGCGCCTCGAGCGTGTTCCTGCCAGGCTCCTGGCCGAGCTGGACGGTGGTCACGGGGCGTCATCATGGGCGACGTCGTCCCGAGAAACGTCGTCCTGGGGAATGCCGTCGATGTCGCCTGCTATCGGCATGGCTCCAGTATTTCAATTGCTAA
>CAZWOT010000104.1:0-8448 GCA_964635595.1 uncultured Desulfovibrio sp. | reverse complement strand
TCATGCTTAACACTTTGATATTATGTTTGTTTTTCCTTAAGTTTCTGGGTATGGAAGGCGTTTGCCCGCCGTTCTCCCGTTTGCTGTTCTTGACGGTCCTTTTTGGCGCCGCCCCGTCCATTGGACGGGCATGACGCTCGCTAAGGACTAGAAGTGCTTCACGCGATCCTGTTCCTCGGCGCGCTTGGCATTGTTGAAGCGGTCGAGGGTGCCCACGAGGTAGCCGGTAATGCGGCGGATGCGCTCGAACTTGACGCCTGCACCGATAAGTTTTTCCTGGGGACGGGCCACGACAACGGTGGTTTTGGTATCCATCAGCATGGACAAGAGCTCCTTATATGTATTGCATGTACAAAGAGTCCTGCTTTCTCGAACTTTGAACACGCCCAAAAGGCGTCGCATCTCGAAAGCAGATCACGACTGTCGGCCTTGCCGAAAGAATGTCGCAAGGTCAGGAAGAGCGACGAATGAAGTGGTCCACGTGCAGGGTAACAGACCGCGCGGGCAAAATTGCATGGCCCGCTCGTCGAACTCTTCGCGCATGGTAGACGAATCCTGCCTCAAGTCAACCGACCCGGACGCGTGACAACAGGACCTTCACTGCCTGAAAACAACAATATTTTCAACGTCTTGGGCATTCCAGCTTCCATCGGTCGAACGCGATTCGAGGAGGGCTTTTCGCCCTCAAGTCCTCAACATGAGCCGACTTGCCCCCTGGCGGACCGGTTTTTTCAAAAAAATTTGCCCGCATGACGGACATGGAGGCCGATTTTTGGAGGATTGGTTGAAGATGTCCCCCCTCTTCGAGCGCACTTTTCCGCTGCCTCAAAATGCATCCAGGACCCCGTGATTCCAGATTTTGCCATTCATCTCCCTTCAACCGTCGCCTGAACGACGCTTCAGGCGCCATGACGGCCGCATATGGCATCAAACGGTCCCGAAAAAAAGCCAGGGGCGTTCGGGCGGGATGAGGCCAGGATGCCCTGCCCCACGCCGCTTCGGACAGCGCAAAAGGAGCCGCGGCTCCTCGTCCATGCCCCCTCGTCCAGAGCGAAAATTCGTGTTCGCTCTGGCATATGACAAGGGGATTCCGTACCTTGTGCACACGCCCGATCCGTTTTTTGTCGTCCATGGCCTCCGGTTCTGTCCCCCCGGCTTTTGCCGGTCCATTTCGGGGCGTCTATCAGGGCGTCTATCAGGGCATCTATCGGGGCATCCCTGCCCCGGGATGGCCTGTCTGCCCGACAATTCGGCACTTTCGTCTCGCGTGCCACGATGCGACAACAACAAGGCGCAAGCCGGCAGTCCCTGGCAGCACATGGCAGTCTTGCGGCATGGCCGCCGTCTTCCATCTCTCATGGTGCGCCGCCCTGCCGTTTGTCCCCGCTGCCCGCAAGACCCTGTTCCGACTGTTCCATTTCAAGATGGACAGAAGGGCATGATGCCCCTCGTGCTCGCCCGGCAAGGCGCCCCAACCGCCCAAAATTCCCATCCGTTCCTTCCCGTCACCTCTCTTTCCGCCTTCTCTCCTTCCGAAGAACCACCGTGCTGAAGTCCAGGAAATTCGCCAGGCTCCTTGAAGCCTTCTGCGCCCATGATTGGGAGAGCTGGGGGAACTGCGTCTTCGGCTGGGGGCACAAGCCCACCGCCGAGAAAGCGCGGCGCCTGGCCGAGAGGGAACACCGCCCCTACGTGGCGCTCGAGGACGGCTTTTTGCGCTCTCTGGATCTCGGATGCCGTGGCGCCTGGCAGCTTTCCCTCGTGGTGGACCACACGGGCATCTATTATGATGCCACGGTTCCTTCCGACCTCGAGAACCTGCTCAATTCCACGGGCTGGGAGACACCCGACCTCCTGAGGGACGCGAAACGGGCCCTGGACGACATCGTCCGCCTGCACTTGAGCAAGTACAACCACGCCCCCGACGCACCCGAGGATTTCTGGGAGGGCATGGGCTCTCCCCGCGTCCTTCTGATCGACCAGACCATGGGGGACGCCAGCGTCTCCCTGGGCTGCGCCGACACATCCTCCTTCGAGAAGATGCTCGACGAGGCCCTCTCCCTGTACCCTGCAGCGGCATGAAGGAGGGCATCGCCTGCGTGCTCGTCTCCTTCGCGAAGCACGCGCCGAAACAAACCCATCTTCTCATCCGCAACCACCCCCTCGACAACGGCCTCATCGACTACGCGACCTTCATCGACTCCTTCTCCACGGCCTGCAGCATCAAGGACCGCGTCCACTTCATCGAGGGCGGCAAGGCCACAAGATGACGAGGCGCAGCTCGGGCGTGGTGGTGCTGAACTCCACATGGGCATCATGGCCCTGCGCCAGGGGCTGCCCGTCTGCTGCGTGGGCACGGCCATCTACTCCATGCCGGGCCTTGCCGCGGACGTCGGGGAAATGGCCCTCGACGACTTCTGGAAGAACCCGCTAAAGCCCGACGAAGCCGCGCTGAAGGACCTCGCGCGCGTGCTCATGGCCCACGTCCTCGTCAACGGCAACTTCTACACCCGCGAGGGCATCGACGTGGCCATCTACGGTGCCATCAAGAACAACGGCTCGAAGGGCCCCCAGCGCGCCAGGGGCATCTTGCGCAGGCTGGGCGTGCGGTCGTAAGGGCCCCTTCGCCCCTGGCGAAAGCCTGGCAAGTGCAGACACAAGGCAGGCAAAAAAGGCAAGGCCCGGGTGCAAGCCTGCCAGTTCCGGACAAACGAAAAGCGAAAGGGCCGGCAAGCATGAGGCCCGACCTGTCAGGAACCCGACAGCTCCAGAGCAAGACATGGGCAAAGGCCCTTCGGGGCAGGGAAAAGGACAAGACAGCCAGACCCGCATGCGGGTCCTGAAAGACGAAAAAGGACAGCCTGAAGGCAGCGCTTCGGGGACTGCCCAAAAGACGGCTTGTTCCCGGCTTACAGCCATGCTTTTGCCCGGCAGGCAAACCTTTCGGGCGGCGATCGGGCTGGACAAAAAGTGTGCGCCCAGGGCGCAGCCTGCTCAAAAAATTGCCGCCTTTCCACCCGGCTTTCCCCCGGCTTTTCCCAGGTTTTCCCCGATTGTCCCCTAAACTTTTCGGGTCGTTCTGCCGTCAAGAAGTTCAGGAAAGCGCGGGGCAGCTGCTTCCTTGCCCCTGGGCCCGGTCACCGTGCCCAGGGACTTGAGGGCAGGTGCCTTGCGGCATCCACTTTGGCACAGGCCTTGCATTTCTTCCATTTTGATTTGGCAGGCCGGTGTCCCGGGCAATCCCGGCACCCCAGGGGCAAGCCTCAAGCAATCCCGCAAGACCAACCTTCAACCGGAGCACGCGCCAGTATCCTGCCAACATCCAGTACAAGGCCAGTACATGACGCGAAAACATCAGGAGCACAACGTGACCGATACAGCCGACAACACCTCAACGAGTCGGCGCGACGACGCGCCCGGCGACTCCCCGTGCGGCAGGCTGCGCAGAGTCTTCCTGTTCTCGTACGGGGACGACGAGGCAGGCGGTCTTTTGCAGTTCATCTGGATTGCCCTGCTTGTCCTCGTGCTTTTCTTCATGGGAGTGCGCTTCGGCGGCGCAGCGGAACTGGATTCGGCGTATCCTGCGCCCCAAAGCCCCACCAAAGCCCTCGTCTCCTTCCAGGGCGCCAACGTCCTCGTGGAGGGCACGATTGCCCTGGAGGGCGACGGCAGCACCTTCCGCCTTGTTCTTCCCGGCAACGCCGCCGATTTCGCGGTGGAGGTGGAGGACGGCGCCATCACGCGAAAACACGAGCAGGTGGTGCCCGGCCTTCCCGGGTCCTCTCCCGCCTATGAACGGCTGCACGGGCAGAAGGCCTTGCTTTCGGCCCGCGCCCTCTATCTCGAGAAGGCCATCGGGAAAATCGCCCCCGAGGATGCGAGGGCGATTTCGCTCGTCGACGAGCTTGGCAAGGTGAAGGAAGACCTGAGAAAGGTCGAGGCCGCACTCGCGGGCGAGCCCAAGTCGTCCTCGAACTTTCGCCTTGTCACCCTGACGCTCGCAAAAAAGGCCCCGGGCAGCTCCGTCAAGGTCCGCTACGGCTATCAGCTTCCGGACTGCCGCTGGCAGCCCCGCTACCATGTCGACGCGGCCCTCTCCGCATCAAAGGGCGACGAGACGCCCATACGAATCCGCCTCGAGGCGCAGGTGACGCAGAACACGGGCTTCGACTGGCAGGACACGGAATTGACGCTTGTCTCCTCCGCTTCCGGCTACGCCTCCCTTCCCGACATGAACGCCTGGCTCATCGGCGAGGGGGCGAAAATGCAGCCAAGGGGCAGGGTTCAGCCCCTTGCCCGCAACGCCGTCATGGCCATGAAGGCCGATGCCGCGGCAGCCCCAGAAGTCGTGCTCGAGGAAGGGACCGCCCTTGCCCAGTGGCAGGCCCGGACACGAGGCCTTCCCGCTGGCACCACGAGCGTGCTTCTTGCCGAGGACACCTGGACCGAGCACGTGGTCTGGCTGGCCCGACCCATTTGGGGCAACACCGGCGTCTTCGTCTCGGCCGGGCACGAACTTCGGGAAAGCGAGCTTCTCTGGCCCGAGGGCGACATGGTGCTCTCCCTTGACGGCATGACCAATTCCCGCGCCCGCTTCCAGCCCAAGGACGGAAAGCTCCTGCTTTCCTTCGGGCAGGACCCGCGCGTGAAGCTGGAGGTCGTGACCCAGCCGCGCCGCACCGGCAAGGAAGGCCTCATCTCGAAGGAGCGCGTGTGGGACTTCGAGTGGACCTACTCGGTGAAGAACCTGAGAAAGGAAATCGTGGATCTGAAGATCGAGCGCCCGCTCCCGAAGAGCGTGGACGAGGCCTGCAAGGTGACCTGGACCTCCACGCCGAAGGAAGAGCAGGACAAGGACGCTCTTGTCTGGCGCTTCAGGCTGGCACCCGGGCAAGGCGAGAAGCTCGTGCACAAGGTGCACGTGTCGGCCCCCGAGGACGCCAGATTCCGCCCCGTGGCGCCGTAGAAATCCACGTTTTCGAGCAGGTCCGACGCGGGCCCCGAAGGCACCCGACTTCCGGCTCTTCCCTGTCCCCGCACAGAGGACAAATCCCCCAAACAGACGCATCCCCGATCCGGCCGCAAAAGCCGGACCGGGGATGTTTTTTTGATCCCTTTGGCAAACGCCACGTGTTTCGAGCGCCCGATGGATGCTCGGGGCACGTTCGGCAGGGACAAAACCTGAAGCGTCGCCTCAAGTTCCCGAAAGCCGCAAGGCCGCTGGAAAAGGCGGAAAGGAGCTCCATGCGGCCGGCGCAAGATGCCCCTTACGGCCGCACCACGGACTTGAGGAAGGGCTCTTGGGAGACCTGCTTTTCGAGGGCCCTTTGCAGGTCCGTGAGCGGGAAGATGTCGGAGATGTACCTTTCAGGATCCACCACGCCGTTGGCGATGAGGTCGATGGTTTCCTCGAACTCCACCCGCGTGCAGGAGACGGAGCCCTTGATGGTCACCTCGTGGAGCACGGCCCGGTTCATCTCGAAGGGGACGGCTGGTTCGATGCTGTTGCCGATCATGACTATCTCGCCGCCCGGGCGCACGCCGTCGAGGCAGGCCGCCACCGACTCGCCCGAGCCCACGGCCTCGAAGACCACGTCGAAGCCGCCTTTGGACGCTTCCTGAAAGAGCGCTTCGCGGTTGGGGGCATTGCCGTCGAAATAGAGGTCGAAGTCGCCGATTTCCTTCGCCCACTTCATCTGGCGGTCGTCCACCTTCGACATGGCAAGGAGCGAGGCACCCTGCTTCTTTGCAAGTGCCCCTATGAGCTGGGCGATGATGCCGGAGCCGACGACCAGAACCTTGCCGGAAAGGCGCAGGGAGGAGTGCTTGACCGCGTGGTAGGCGACCATGAGGGGGTCGATGAGGGCCGCGTCCAGATCCGAGACCGTGTCCGGCAGAAGATAGGCGTTGGAGGCCTTGCCGCAGAAGTACTCGGCGTAGGCGCCGTTGCAGACAAAGCCCATGTAGTTCGTGCCGTGCACCTCGCGGCAGAGGTGCTCGCGGCCTTCCATGCACATGTCGCATTTGCCGCAGTAGAGGTTGGCCCAGAAGGTGACGCGGTCGCCTTCCCTGAAACCGGTGCCGTTGGCGTCCGTCACCGTGCCGCAGAACTCGTGCCCCATGCGGAAATCCGGAATGGGGTCCTTGTACCAGCCCCTGCCCTGCTTCCAGAGATGGATGTCCGAGCCGCACACGCCGCAGGCGCCCACGCGGATCTGGATTTCTCCCGGGGCGGGCCTCGGGATGGGCACTTCCTTGATCTCGATTTTCCTGGGGCCGGCCAATACGCCGGCCAGCATCGTGTCTTTCATGGGATTCATCCTTCCTGCACTCCTTGCCTGCACTCCTTGCCTGCACTCCTTGCCTGCTCTCCTTCTTCCTGCTGTCCTTTCTGCACCCGACCGGGAGCTGTTCGCAGGAGCAGCCCTGGGCTGCCCCCGCGAACAAAAATCGTCAGCGAAAGGCCATCAGCGAGAAACCGTCTGCGAACAGTCCTTATCGCTGGATCTGCTTCTGCTCGGCCGCGTTGTAGCGATCGCCCACGATCTCGACCTTCGCAAGATCGTTCTCGAGGCTCGTCCAGTCGGCGTCGGCGATGTCCACGTTGGCCGCGCGGATGTTTTCCTCCAGATGCGAGAGCTTGGTGGTGCCGGGAATGGGCACGATGTAGGGACGGCGCATGAGCCAGGCAAGGGCAATCTGGGCGGTCGTGAGCCCCCTGGGTCTTCCGAAGCGGTTGATGACCTCGACGAACTCGAGGTTCTTGCCGAGGTTTTCCGGCAGGAAGCGCGGAAGCGCACCGCGGTTGTCGTTGCCGCCGTCGAAACGGGTGTAGGCCGTGAACGTTCCCCCAAGGAAGCCGCGGTTGATGGGGCTGTAGGGCACAAAGCCGATGCCCAGCTCCTCCAGGGTGGGGAAGATGGCCGACTCGGGCTCGCGCCACATCATGTGGTATTCGCTCTGGATGCAGGTGACTGGCTGCTCCCTGTGGGCCTTGCGGATGGTCTCGGCACCCACCTCGCAAAGCCCGAAGCGCTTCACCTTGCCTTCCTTGATGAGGTCGGCGACCGTTCCCGCCACGTCCTCGATGGGGACCTCCGGGTCCATGCGGTGCTGGTAGAAGAGCTCGAGGGTCTCGAGCTTGAGGCGCTTCAGGCTCTCCTCGCACACGCGCCGGATGGTCGCGGGCTTCGAGTCCAGCTGGCCGTTCTGATAGACGCCGTCTATTATCTTGTGGCCGAACTTGGTGGAGATCATCACCTTGCCCTTGTAGGGGGCAAGCGCCTCGCCGGCCAGTATCTCGTTGTTGTGGGGGCCGTAGATTTCCGCGGTGTCAAAAAGCGTATAGCCGTGCTCGGCGGCCTGGCGGAAGATGTTCTTCATGAACTCCCTGTCCGGGGAAACGCCGCGGTTGTAGGTGGCGCCCATGCAGCCGAAGCCCAGCGCCGAGACTTCCATGGCGAACTTGCCGCTGCCAAGGACGCGCCTTTTCGTCAGCATGGGCAAGTCGGGCCCGGCCTTCTTCTCCTTCGCTTCCTTGGGGGCGTTGGCGGCCCGTGCCGCATTTGGCAGGGCTCCGGCAAGGAGCGGTGCCGCCAGCATGGCCATGGCTCCCTGCAGGACATGCCTGCGCTCGACGCTGCGGGACAGGGGCTTGCTTGTGGTCTTGTCTTCGGACGTGTTCGTGAAGTGTTCGCTCATGGGGCATTCTCCTGGTTCATCGCCCCCGTCCGGCTTTCCAAAGGAGACAGACGGGGGCGGCAAGGGCGCCTGTCAGACGCCTGACGGCGTTGTTGGGCCAGTTCATGTGAACTGTGCACTGTGCTGTGCCTTGAAGCTAGGAAAAAGCACCGGCCCCCTGAAGGCTGTTTTTGGGCAAATTCTTGCCCATTTGTGGCGCGACTTGCCCGAAAGAGGCAAAAAAAGGCACGGAGAGAATGAACATGAAAAGCCCCGGACGCGCGGGAAGCCCGCACGAAAGGATCGTACGAAAAGACCGCGGGCAAGTGCTCGCGGCCTTTGGTACATGCCCGTTTGAGGCGGATCATGCAGATTCCTAAATTTTCGTGAAATGGGTGCACTGCCACCCTGAATACACCAATCCTACCTCCAAGTCATTATTTGGGAACGTGCTGAAATCTTTGACAAAATGTGCAACTTTTTTTCTGTTCTTTTTTTTCTGTAAAATACTAGAATTGGCTGCACTTATGTGTGCGCTTCAGGTGGAGTAAATTATGGGGCATATCTACACCGAGCTGGCCGCCTACCCCAAATTGCGCTTGATTTTGGAACTGGCGCACACAGGGGAAAAGCGAAAATTTCGATCCCCCAAAAAATACCCCCACGGACGACGCTTTTGAGTGACAGGTGCACCCGTTTGGCGAAAATTTAGGAGATTGTGCGGATTGTGCGGATTGTGCGGATTGTGCGCTGGCCCCGATGGCCCGT
>CAZWOT010000103.1:0-8473 GCA_964635595.1 uncultured Desulfovibrio sp. | reverse complement strand
AAGAGGACAAGGAAATGCCCTACTACGGCTACGTGGTGGACGAGGAAGACAAGCTTGTGGGGGTTCTTTCCCTGCGCAATCTCATGCTGGCAAGGCCCGGTACCGTTCTCTCGGACGCCGTGGCAGGGCAGAGCGTGGTGAGCGTCGTCTTCGACACCGACAAGCGTGACGTGGCAAGCGAGCTCGCCCACTACAACTACATGGCCCTGCCCGTGGTCGACTACGAGAACCACCTCATGGGCGTCGTCACCTACGACGACATCATGGACATCATGCACGAGGAGGCAAGCGCCGACATGCTCGGCATGGTGGGCGCAGACCCGGAGGAGAGCAGCGACACGCCCTGGCTCGAGAGCGTGGGCAAGCGCCTGCCCTGGCTGTGCGTCAACCTCGTGAACTCCGCCCTCTCGGCCTCGGTGGTCTACAAGTTCGACGGAACCATTTCCCAGATGGCCGTACTGGCCGTGCTCATGCCCATGGTGGCAAACCAGGGCGGCAATTCGGGCCAGCAGGCGCTCGCGGTCATGATCCGCCAGCTCGCCAGGGATCGCTTCGACATGAAGAAGGCCTGGCTCGCGGTTCTGCGCGAGGCGAAGATCGGCATGCTCTCGGGCTTTGTCATGGCCGTACTGGCCTTTGCCGGGGCCTTTGTCTTCACGTCCAACCCCATTGTCGGCCTTGTCATGGGATGCGCCCTCTTGTGCGACATGGTGCTCGGCGCCATAGCCGGCGGCTCCATCCCCCTGGTCTTTCGGGCCATGGGCAGGGACCCGGCCCAGGCCTCGAGCATCTTTCTGACAACCATAACGGACGGGGCGGGATTCTTCCTCTTTCTTGGCCTCGCCACGCTCTTTCTCTTCTGAAGGCAAGAGGCTGTATCAAAGCGACGAAAAGGGCCGCCCATATGGGCGGCCCTTGAAATATCCGGTCGGGGCAAAGGCCCCGAGGAAAGGTGCGATTTGGCGGAGACGCATAGGGGTCGAACCTACCGCAGACCTCGCGGCCTGCCGCCAGTTTTGAAGACTGGGCGCCACACCGGTGACGAAACGCCTCCGCGTTGAATCCCAATGGGATTGAACGCCTTTTACTCTACGTTTCGGGCATGGAAATGGCAAGATGCGTGCGAAAGGCCCACATGGCCGCCCAAACCGCGGGCATGCCCGTTGGCAGATCTCGCGCCGGTCTCCGCTTCCCTGCCTACTCGTTGCTCTCGGTGAAGGCAAAGTCCGTGCGGAAGCCCTCGAAGGTGCCGTGGAAGAGGAGGGTGCTCTGGGCGTCGTGGATGTCGATGGAGTAGACCACGATGTGGCGGCCTCCGCGCAGGCGTCTGGCCTCGGCAACCAGGGGCCCGAACTGTCCGGGCATGAGAAACTGAACGTTGGCGGAAAGGGTCACGGTGCCGGTCTTCTCGCCGTGGTTGGCGGCAGCGCCGAAGGCGACATCCGCCATGGAGAAAAGCACGCCCCCGTGCACGAGCCCCATGCCGTTGCAGCATTTTTCCGGCTGTACGGGCATGGTGACGCGGGAATACTCGGGCGTGGCTTCCTCGATGTTCATGTTGAAGAGGCGAAAGACGTTGTCGCCTCGCAATATGGCCAAACTCATGTATCGAATCCTTGGTGGGTGGTGTTGAGGAGCAGGATGCAAAAAATTGCCGGAAGCCCCGGCAGGGGCCCCCGGCACAATATAGGGACGATTGGAAAATTGTCAGCAGCTTTCCACCTGCTGGATGCCGTCGAGCTTCCAGGTGCCGGTCTCGTGGGCGCGCACGAAGTGCCAGATTTCCCTCGCGTTGGCGGGCTGGGTCTGGTTCGGGTCCTCGCGCATGAGCACGTCGAAGTAGACCTGGGCGCGATCCTGGCTGCCAAATTCCTCGACGGACAAGAGGTTCGCGTTGATGAGCACGATTTCCGTGCGGGAGGGTTCGGGGTCCTGGCGCTTCTGCTCGGCGAGCTCCTCCAGCACGGCCTCGGTGGCAAAGTTCGCGATGTCGTCGAGGTCGCGCCTGTCCCAGGCTGCCTGCATGCGGGTGTAGGCCATCTTGGCCCCGCGCAGGAAGTCCTCCACGTCGAAGCCCTCGGGCACGTTGGCCTGGGGAGCGGCACAGGCCGCGCTTCCTCCCTGGGGAGTGCCGCGCAGGGCGCCCCACGCATCGGAGCCCTGGGCGTTCCTCTGGTGCACGTAGGGATTGGCGTTGTCGGCATAGGTGCCGCCGTGGGCCGCCTGGGCAGCGGGCTGGGAAGCACGGCGACGGCGCAGGAAGAAGACGATGCCACCCACGATGGCGAGGATGAGCAGGATGTCCATGAAGCCCACACCGTCGAAGGCGCCGCCTCCAAGCAGCGAGCCGATCAGGGTTCCGGCGAGCAGGCCGCCCAGAAGACCGCCGCCAAAGCCGCTGAAGAGGCCGCCTCTGGCAGGCTGTCCGGCCGCCGCGGCCTGGTTGGTGGGCATGCCCTGACGGGGAGCGGTCTGCTGGACCATGGGCGATTTTGTGGGCGCGCGCATGGCGGGCTGGCTCCCGAAGGACCTGCCTCCGCCCATGCGGGCCGCGTCGCTGTCGAGCGGCAGGGCAAGGCTCAAGGTGAGGACAAGGAAGAGGGCAGAGAAGAGTGCGGTGATTTTCTTTGTCATACGTGCCTGCGATATGGCTGGACCCGCACGCATCCCAAAAACGGGGTGGGGGCACGGGCAGTCGGGGCGCAGCTCCTTGGATTGTCCCGAAATTCGTGAAGTGGGTGACATGCGGCGCTGCCGTGTCGGCCGGCAAGGAGCGCTGGCTCCTCCTGGCGCGCGGCAGGGCCTGTTCAGTACATAAGGCTTTGGAGCCTGCTTGCCAAGTGTATGGAAATTGAACAGCGCCCTGAAGTATGCTCCCTGGTGGCAGGGGGCGAGTTTGTGTTTTGACGGCTATTTTTCGGCCGCGTCCACATAGAGCCAGAACAGCGTGCTGAGCCTCAAGGGGGAGAGCTGGCCGTTGCGGCTTTTCAGAGGAGCCCCTTCGCGGGTGGCCATGCAACACCACCAGCCGGGGCGATTGAGAACCACGGAAAAGACGCCGTCCTCTCCGCTCAGGGCGACCATTTCCTCGTGCCAGGGCGTGGGCGAGGTTTCGTCCTCGGTATTGATTCGAAAGATGTGTATCTTGAGGCCCTTTTCGGGCCTGCCGTTGACAAGGACCGTGCCGGAGAAGAGCGAGGGGGAGAAAAGGCCGAAGGGGCGCGTTCTTGGCACGATCTCGAAGGCAAGCCCCAGAGGCGCTTCCCAGCCGGCCGACTCCCCGTGGACTGGCACCATGGATTTGACCACGTGTTGTGCAAAGCCCGCGTTCTCGGCCGACCACCATGGCTGGGTTTCTATGACGAACTGGTAAAGTCCGGGACGCGCAAGCCCCACGTTGGCACCCCAGGCCTTTTGGTTGAGATAGTGGGTCTCCTCGATATCGCCCAGGCGATCCTCGCGCATGACGGGTACTTCCGGCTTTTCGCTGTTCCCGTCAAATCGGTAGATGGTAAGGATGCGCGGCGGATCCATGGGAATGGCCTCGTGTCTCGAGGGCTCCATGCCCACGACCAGGAGGTTCACCTCTTCCTTGAGCTCCTGCGGGGAAAGGGATGCCGAAAGGGTCGCGCTCACGTTGTCCACGAGGGTGCACACCTCCTCGACGCTCCATACGTGCTCGCGGGCCTCTTTGGGCTCTTGCGGGGCTTCCTCCGCCTGTTCCGGCTTCCTGCTCCCGTTTGCGGCCTTGCCTGCCTTTCCGGCGGCATTGGCCCCGGCCTTGACGCCCGTTTTCCCGGTCGTCCCGACATTCGTCTTTTTGCCCTTGTCTTTCATGTCGGCCGTCGTTTCGCCGGGTGCAGCCTTGCCGTTGCCTGCGGCTTCCAGGCCCTGGGCATTGTCCATGGCTGCCTCGACGCTCGGCCTGTCGGGAATGAGCAGGGTGGCTCGTTCCGCATGGGAGGGAAAAGGCATGGCGAAAAGGAGCAGGACTGCCAGCAAAAGGCGCGTCATGGCCTTCGGGGACGGGTGGGGGGCTGATGGCATGGGAACCTCAAGATTGCCGTCGTTTTCCCTTCTCGATGGACAGGGCGCGAGCGGCGAGGGTTGGGGAGCTCGAAGCTTGCGCCATCTTGAAAGCATGACCGCTCCCTGTCAATGCCGCCTGCCGCGTCCCGGGAGTGCCGGGCAGGAGCCGAAAAATCACGCTTCGGGGAATTTTCGTGCTCCTTTGGATTTTCCCGTGACAAGAGGGCATTATGGAAAGAGTACGCCTTTTTGACAGGCACGTGCATGCCCGCGGGATTTCCCCGGGGCTTGCGTTCCTGACAGTTTCTGCACCACCGGATTCCCGATCATGAAGTATCTTGACGCCGAGTCCCTCGCGAGCCTCGACAAGGCCTGGAATGCGTGGACAACGAGCGCGCACACGCCGAAGCAGCGCCGCATACGCCTGCGTCTGCTCTTCGTGTATCTTCTGATCCGGCACGGGGGCCTGCGCCTCGGCGAGGCACTTGCCCTGAACGACCGGCGCGATCTGGTTTTCTCCACCTCGACCATCCGGGTGGGCACGGACAGGGACATCCAGATTCAGGGCGAGGCCATGGCGAGGCTCTTGCGCATCGTGGAAGAGCCGTCCCTGAAGGACGTGCTCGGGGAAATCTCCCACGTGGATCCGGGCTACGTGCGCAAGAACTTCTACTCCATGGCCGAGTCCTGCGGCCTTGCGCGGGACATGGGCGGTCCGAGGGTGCTGCGGCACTCGCGCGGAGCCGAGCTCATGAACCACGGGGTGCCGGTGGCCATAGTGCAGAAGTTCCTTGGCCTGCAAAGCCCGGTGCAGGCCGTGCAGCTGAAGGACTTCAAGGATCGCGAGGCAAGGCAGATCCTGCACTCCCACCTGCGCCGCGAGACCCTGCGCCACTCCTCGGCCCGCAACGCCTTTGCCGGAACCATCACCGGCATCGCGCAGAACGCGACCATGGGACTTGTTGTCATCACGGCCCTGTCCGGACTCGAGCTGCGGGCGACGGCGTCCATGGAGAGCATGCACCTGCTTGCCCTGCACAAGGGACAGACCGTCTCGGCCACGGTGAAGGCGCCGTGGGTCGTGCTCTCCCCGGAGGGGACCGAGACGAGCGCCGACAACAACTACCCCGCCACGGTGCTCTTCGTGCGCGAGGGAGACCTCGAGGCCTCGGTGCGCCTGCGTCTCGACGACGGAACCGGCATGGCGGCCATCATGAGCCTTGAGGCCGTGCGACGCATGGGATTGAGGGAGGGCTCGCGCTGCACGGCAAGCTTTTCCTCCATGGCCGTGGTCATCACGCCAAGCTGATTGTCCGGGCTGGCTGACGGGCCGAAAGGACGGGCCGAAAGGACAGGCCGAAAGGACGGACTGAAAGGACTGGCAGCCTTCCTGCCGGCCGGTGTTCCGGCTGGCGGAGCAGGCTCTACTGCGCACTTCGCTGAAGATTTGGCGCAAGACGGGCCATTTCGATGCCGTGCACGGACGAGACGCGGGCAAGCGATTCGGCCGAGAAAACCTGGGGAAGGCCAAGGCGGCGCTCCTGGACAAGGCCCTTTGCCAGAAGATGGGCAAGGCTCACCGAGTCCCGTGCCCTGTCCTCCTTTGCCGGGCAGACAATTTTCCCGCCAATGGCGGCGATGAGGCTCCCACGGGAGAGCCCCGCCACGGTCGCGAAGCGGCTGACGACGATCAGGTCCTTGTCCGACCCTGCGCAATCCTCTCCGTTCGCGAGCGGAAGGCAGGGGTCCAGGAAATGGAGATCCGTTCTCTCGTCAAGGCACGCTCTTTCCACATCTAGTTCGATCTCGCAGCCGCCCTCGTCCAGGGGGTGGGTGGAGAGCTTCAGGGTCCCGTCGTTCAGGACGGCCATTTCGAGGATTGCCGGAACATCGGTCTCGGCAAGGCCGTGCCCGTCCAGCAGATCCTTTGGCAAAAGTCCCCAGGGGGCCAAAATCTCTTCCCCCGAGAGATGCTTTCCGCCCGGCAGGGGCATCTGCACATCGGAGACATCTTGCAAAAGCCTCTCCACCCGCGCGGCCGGAACGGCGTGTTCTCTCGCAAGCCGTGCCAGGCGATCCAGATGCTCGCGCAGGAAGAGGGCCTTGCCGTTTTCAAGGCGGGTCTGGGCGCGCAGGGGAGTGGCAGGTCGGCAAAGCCGGGAAAGAACGTCGTCTTCCCGCTCCTTTCCCACGAGAAGGACGCGGCTTGTCTCATGGGCCGTCCTGTGGAGAGCGAGGCGCTCGCGGACCAGGAGCGTGGATTTCGGCTCGAAGCTGGCCATGAGGACATTGGCGTGCCCCAGAGCCTCCATGAGGAGCTCGCGCAGCGGGGGCCTTTCGTCGAGACCCGAAACGGGAGCCGTCTCCCCGATGAAGACAAGTTCCTCGAAGTCGTTTTTCACAAGGCCAGCATGGGGGCGGTTTTGCCCGAGGCGCCGGTAGATGGTCTCGCAGGGGCAGCGGCTCGCCAGACGCGTGGGGGCTCCAACCGCGCGGGAGACGATGGCCGGGCAGAAAATCCCCGGGGAAGTCTTGCCGCCGGAAGAAGGCCTGCTGCCTTCAGCCTTGTCCAGAGGATCGGACTCGTCCCTTGCAAGGCGAAAGAGATGGAAATCGAGCAGGGCCATGGGCTGGCCGCGGCTCAGGTCCGGCTCGTAGTCCAGGGCAAAGGCCTCCTTGCGCACGTAGCCCACAAGATGGCCCGAATGCCGCAGCTTTTCCATCTGCTCGAGAGCGCCCGGCACCTGCTCCCTCGAGATGGCCGAAATGGAGTAGAGCGGCTTTTCAAAGCGTTTGCCGTCAAAGAGAAAGGTCATGCCCATGGTCGTTCCTTGGCCTGGAGCTTTAGGCCGGTTTTGCCCGTCATGCGGGCCGGTCGATCCGTTCGCCGGTGGGGGCAAGCGTCTCGAGAACCTTCAGAGCGCTTTTGCCCGAGAGTTCTCCACCATCCCGCATCCAGCAAGAGAGGGCTGCCAGGTCGTCGCCGAGCGGTTTGGGCAGGCTTTTTGGCTCCTCGACGCCGGGAAGGCAGAAGGAAACCTCATGCCCGAGTCCGAAGGAGGCGAAAAAGTACTTGAGGGCGAGATGGGAGCCCACGAAGAGCCTTTTCCCCCGGGGCCTGCCGCAAAGAAAGAGACAAAGGGCCCTGCCACGCATGGGCGGCAAGGCTGCCGGAAAGTCGGGAAACTCGTGCCTGGCCTTTTCGTACAGACGCTGGCTTCTGTCCACGAGGGCCTTGGCCTGGGCAGGCAGGCCATAGAAATAGACCGGGGAGAGCCACACGACGTTTTGGGCCTCGTGCATGGCCTGGAAGATGCGCTCGCACTCGTCCCTTTTTGCCAAAACACAGGCATGCGGCGGCGTGGCGCAGCCACCGCAATGGGTGCAGCCAAGAAGTTCGAGTCCGGCAAGGGAAAGCACTGCCGCTTCCTGTCCGAACGCTTCCTCCATGGCCTGGGCAAGCATGTCCCCCACACGTGCGGTTGTTCCGCGGGCATTGGGACTCGCGGCCAGGATGAGGTTTTCGGGCGGCATCTCTTGTCAGGAGAGCATGCCAACGAAGGGATTGTGGCGCTTCTCGTCGCCTATGGTCGTGGATGGGCCGTGGCCGGGGTAGACCACCGTCTCGTCCGGCAGGGCGAAGAGCGTGTCGCGGATGCTTCGCAAAAGCTGCTCGTGGTTGCCCATGGGGAAGTCCGTGCGGCCTATGGAGCGGTAGAAGAGGGCGTCGCCCGTGAAGACGCAGCCCTCCGTCGGCAGGTAGTAGGAGACCGAGCCCGGCGTGTGTCCCGGCGTGTCGAGGATGCTCGCCTCGATGGTGCTCACGCGGATGCTCTTCTCGGGCAGGTATTCCTCCTTGAACTCGGGCACGAGCGGCATGCCCCAGATGCCGCCCTTCGAGGATTCGGTGGAGGCGAGCGGCGCCTCGCCCGCTGGTGTGTAGCAGGGGACGTCCAGGGCCTTTTGCAGGGCCTGGATGCCGTAGAGGTGGTCGAAATGCCTGTGCGTGACGAGGATGGCCTTGAGGGAGAGGCAGTTCTTGTCCAGGAAGGTCAAAAGTTCTGTCGGGTCGCCGCCCACGTCGACGACAAGCGCCTCGTAGCCGTTGTCGACCACGTAGCTGTTGGTGCCGAGGGGACCCAGGGGAAATGGTGTCACGCGCATGGTGTTGGCCGTCCTTGCCCGGGATGCCCGGGAATGTTTTCGAAAACGAGGGCCCCGCGAGCGGGGCCCCGAGAACCGCATGCAACGGTCCGTGAGAAAATGCCGCGAAGGCAAGAGTAGGGACTTTGCCCCTAGACGTCAAAAAGCATTTCCAGATCTTCCCGCGTGAGCGACTTCCAGGTCTCCTGTCCGGGAATGATGGAGGCCGCCACATTGCGCTTGGACTCCTGGAGCTTCAGGATCTTCTCCTCCACCGTGTTCTGGCAGATGAGCTTGTAGG
>CAZWOT010000102.1:0-8585 GCA_964635595.1 uncultured Desulfovibrio sp. | reverse complement strand
AATACTGATCTTGTTGCCGAGCCCGGTTTGCCAAGATAAATCAGCATATCCGTAGAGAAATCCCAATGAAGTCGATCGACAGTTCGGGCCGTCTGCCCCGCGAGAGGCGAGAGTCCGTATCAGAGTCCGTGTCGGAGTCCGTATCCATGGAGCATGAAAAAGACACGCCCGCAAACGGGGCAGGATCTCCCGCAAGTATTGTCCGGAGGGGTGCGTAATGCGCTGGCCGACCCATCAGGTGGGGGCCGTGGGTGCGGCCCTCTGGCTTGGCCTGCCTGCCGCGGGTGTTGCCGCCTCCTTCCTGGGCGGGGTCCTGCCGGATGTCTTCGACCAGAAGATCGCGGGCCTCTTCCGCGATCGACAAAAGGCCTTCAACCGCGTCCACCGGGGCTTCACCCACTGGCCGGGCCTGTGGCTGGGGCTTTTTCTGGCAGCCCTGATCTTTCTGCCAAAGGACGCGGCCTGGCTCTTGCGGCCCATCTGCGTGGGCCTTGCCCTTGGGGGCTTGAGCCACGTGGTGCTCGACATGCTCACGGTTCAGGGCGTGCCGCTTCTGCCCTTTTCCCGCAAGAACCGCTTTTCCCTGAAGCTGTGCAGGACCGGCAGCATCGGCGAGTATGTCTTTCTCGCCTGCATGTTGGCGGCCATGTGGTTTTTTCTGCGCGACACGGCCTTCGAGATGGTGAAAGGCTTCGCGCCGGCGCTCTTCGGGTAGACAGGAGCTTTCGAGCCTACCCGTTCTTTTCTTCGAGAAGCAGCTGGTAGATGTCCTTCGACGTCCAGCCGACAACGCTCGTCAGCACCATGCGGGCCACGTCCCTGGGCCTGCCCATGGGTGCCAGCTCGCGGGCAAGCCGAGCCACTTCCTCGCGGGGCGTCCTTGCCGTCGTTTCCGGCGGACCAAGCACCACGGTGAGCTCGCCCAGAAGGTCCTTTGGCCAGGTTGATTTGTCCTCGAGGCGGAAGGGGAGCACCTCCTCGTGGACCTTGGTGAGCTCGCGGCACACGGCGCCGGCCCTCGGGCCCAGGATGCCGCCTGCCGTCTCGAGGCTTGCGCCAAGCCTGTCCTTGCGCTCGAAAAAGACAAGGGTCGAGGGGACGTTTGCAAAGGCGGAAAAGAGCTTTGCCCTGCCGGCCTCGTCGCGGGGCGGAAAGCCAAGAAAGGTATGGGGCAAGGGCGCCATGCCGGCCACGCTCAGGGCCGTCACCGGCGCAGAGGGGCCTGGCACGGGATAGATGGCAATGCCCTTCTTTCGGCAGGCGCCTACAAGACGAAAGCCCGGGTCCGAGACCAGCGGGGTACCGGCGTCCGAGACAAGGGCGACGCTCTTTCCCTGGCCGAGGAAGGCAAGGACCCGTTCTTCCTTGCCGGCCTCGTTGTGGTCGTTGAAGCTTTTGACCTCGGGGACCTTCAGGTCGAGCGCGCGGGCAAGATCGAGAAGCCTGCGCGTGTCCTCGGCAAGCACGAGGTCGCAGGAAACGAGAACTCTTTTTGCCCTTGGGCTCATGTCCTCGCGGTTGCCGATGGGCGTCGCCACCACGTAGAGGCCCGGGGCAAGGGGCCTTTGCCCTGTGTTGTCGGCTTCGGTCCGCATGGATGTTGACTCCTCGTCCTTCATGGGCGCGCTCCCGGCAAAAAGGCCTGTCAGGGGCTTTGGGAGACCGGACACACAATCTGCCCGTTTTGCCGGATTTTAGGGAAAGCTCCGGAAAACCGGCCTCGCTCCCTGCTTTTGGGTCATGTGCTGCCGTGGATCGTTTTCCCTGGGTCGGGTTTTCGGATTTTGGGGAATGGACGACGACGCGCGGACTCATGCACGCCTGCGGGCAGCTGCTTGCGCTGATGCGCGTGTTCAGCGCACCCCGGCAAAGGTCAGGCGGTGGATGGGACTTGGCCCAAGCCGTTTCAACGCCTCAAGGTGCTCCTTTGTGCCGTAGCCCTTGTGCCTGGCAAGACCGTACCCTGGATAGTCGGCATCAAGGTCGGACATAAGCCTGTCGCGCCAGGTTTTGGCCACGATGGAGGCAGCCGAGATGGCGGGAATCTTCCCGTCGCCGCCAACGACGCAGCGCTGGCGAAAGGTTTCCCTGTTTTGTGGATTGGCGAAGAACCCGTCCTCAAGGCCAAAGACCCTGGACAGCGTCTCTTCCGGGATGAGCTTGTTGCCGTCCACGAGCACCAGGGCGTCAGGAGCCGTGAACTCTGTCGCGTCGTCGAGGTCGTTGCAGGTCTCGAGGGTCAGGGGGGGTGGGTATTCGCCCCGGGGGCCAGCCAGTCTTTTTGCCATGACGTGTTGCCGCAGGGCCAGAGCCATGGCCTCGAAGGTGGCCTGGAGAATGTTGATTTCGTCTATGCGGGAAGGCGAAACAAGGCCAAGGCCAACGGCCTCGGCCTGTTCGAGGATGTGCAGGGCAAGCTCCTCGCGCTTTTTCGCAGCAAGCTTTTTCGAGTCGTCGAGGCCGGGGAGGTCATGGACTGGAGGCAGGGAGAGGACGCAGGCGACCACGGGGCCGGCAAGACAGCCCCTGCCCACCTCGTCCACGCCAATGTGGGGCCCAGATGGCAGAACACACCCAGCCTCAAGCCCCGGCAAAAGCGCAGGACTGCTTCTTTTCGCCATGAATCTCCATCCCGCCTTTGCTTTGGCCGACCATGAACAAGAAAGAAGCCAGTCTTTCTTCTAGAAGAAAAACCGGCCTCTTCGCGATTTTGCCCCGGCTTCATGGGCCGTGGGCCCAAAATGCGGGGAAAAGTCCTGAAAACTAGTAGGTCGTGCGGGGCTTGATGCGGGCCGCCTTGCCCTTGAGACCGCGCAGGTAGTAGAGGCGGCTGCGACGCACGCGGCCGCGCTGCACCACGTCGATGTGGTCGATGAAGGGCGAGTTGATGGGGAAGATGCGCTCCACGCCGACGCCCTCGGAGATCTTGCGCACCGTGAAGGTCCCGCCGGTGGTGCCGCGGTGAATGCGAATCACGTTGCCCTGGAAAACCTGAATGCGCTGCTTCTCGCCCTCGATGATGCGAAGGTGGACCTTGACCGTGTCGCCGGAGCGGAACGCGGGAATGTCCATACGCATGTTTTCGCGCTCGATTTTGCTGATGATGTCCATTTTGGGTGAACTCCTGTAAGGCGCCGTGACGCCTGATGGTGGTCGGGACCCCGGTCCCGGGCCCCGAATGTGCGGCACAACGGGGCGAATATCTTGTTTTTGGGCGCCCTTTGGCGGCCCCATGGAAATTTGTTTGCCTAGCTGTTTGGACTGGGCGCCTGGGCCGGCAGCCGGTAGAAGGTGCGGGCGTTGTCGCCGGTGAGCTTCCAGAGGCTTTCCGCGTCCATGCCCTTGACCTCGGCCATGAGGCGGGCGGTGAAGACCGTGTAGGCGGGCTCGTTGCGGGTGCCGCGCCAGGGCATGGGGGAGAGGTAGGGGCAGTCGGTCTCCAGAAGGAGCCTGTTGTCCGGAATGAGCGGCAGGGCCTGGCGCGCCCCGGTGCTGTTCTTGAAGGTCACGGTGCCCGGGAAGGACACGTACCAGTCGTGGGCCACGAGGCGCCTTGCCAGGGCCGGATCGGCCCCGAAGCAATGCCAGACGAGGGGATAGCCCGAAAACCCTTCTTTTTCAAGGACGGCCAGGGTGGTCTCCACCGCGTCGCGGCAGTGGATGGCCACGGGCATGTCCAGCTTCTTCGCCAGGCGAAGCTGGCTGATGAAGGGGGCGATCTGGCGCCCGGGACTGCCCTGGCCCGGCTCGTAGCGGTAGAAGTCGAGACCGATTTCGCCGATGCAGCGGATGCGCGGGTTCGTGCGCACGTGGTGCTCGATGAGCTCGAGCGTGTGATCGGTGAAGCGGTCCGCGTCGTCCGGGTGCATCCCGAGGAGGAAGAAGACCTCGGGGTGGTCGTCGAAAAGACGGGCCTCGTCGGGGAAGGTCTCGGGGTCGAGGAAGACGTTGGCTATCTGCGCAAGGCCGCAGGCCCTGGCCCGCTCGATGACCGCCTCCCGATCCTGCGAGAAGGCGCGGGAAGTGAGGTGCGCATGGCTGTCCACCCCGAAGGGTGGCAACGCCGCTTCCTGCGGCGGGGTACGGTCGACGTGCTTCTTCGACATGGGACGCTGTGCCTTGAAAAGGCCGCCAGACCGGCCAAAGGGGCGTGGCAAGGAAACTTGCGGCGGCTGGACCTTCGGGACCCGCGTTGCGGGACTGGACAAAGCCGAATGCGCCCATGCGAGGCAAGGCGAGAAAATTGCCCCGCATGACCCGCTTTTGTCAAGACCTATTTTCCGTTTTGAAACACCCATGACCGGCGCGGCCTGCAACCCTTGCTTCTATATGCGGAACGGGTGGTTCGCAACAGCCTTGCAACGTCCTTGCAAGGTCCTTGCAAAAAAGGGAGACCGGGCCCTTCATGCCGCCTGCAAGGCCGATTTTTGCCGCTCAAATTCAAGTTCACAGTCCTGGGCATCTTTGCTAGCATGAACAAGTTGCCCACGGTTTTTCCCGTGCAAGGGAGGAGGGGCAAACCATCCCGACATGCCCCGGGGCTCCATCTGATGGAGCCCGGCGGGCCTCAACATCCTTCAAGGACAGGCATGCAACTCAACTCGAAACGCAAGAGCATACTGGTCACGGGCGGTTCCGGCTTCGTGGGCGCGCATCTGTGCAGGCGCCTTCTGGAGGACGGGCACGACATCCTGTGCGTGGACAACTTTTTTTCCAGCTCCCGCAGCAACGTGGAGGAGTTCCTGGGCAATCCCCGCTTCGAGCTCCTCCGCCACGATGTCTGCTTCCCTCTTTATGTCGAGGTGGACGAAATCTACAACCTCGCCTGCCCGGCCTCGCCCATCCACTACCAGCACGACCCCGTGCAGACCATCAAGACCTGCGTGAACGGGGCCACCAACATGCTGGGCCTGGCAAAGCGCCTTGGCGCCCGCATCTTCCAGGCCTCCACGAGCGAGGTCTACGGCGATCCGGAGGTTCATCCGCAGGTGGAGAGCTACTGGGGCCACGTCAACCCCAACGGCATCCGCTCCTGCTACGACGAGGGCAAGCGCTGCGCCGAGTCCCTCTTTTTCTCCTACTGGCGCCAGAACGGCCTCGAGATCAAGGTGGGCCGCATCTTCAACACCTACGGGCCCAAGATGCACCCCAACGATGGCCGCGTGGTCTCGAACTTCATCATCCAGGCCCTGCTTGGCGAGCCCATCACGGTGTACGGCAACGGGGAGCAGACGCGCTCCTTCTGCTACGTGGACGATCTCGTCGAGTGCATGGTTCGCTTCATGGCCTCCGAAGCCGACTTTGTGGGGCCCATGAACATGGGCAACCCGGGCGAGTTCACCATCGGTGAGCTTGCCGAGAAGGTGATTGCCCTGGCCGGCAGCTCCTCGAAGATCATCCACGAGCCCTTGCCCAACGACGATCCCCGCCAGCGCCAGCCCAACATCGATCTGGCAAAAACGAAGCTCGGCTGGGAGCCGAAGATTCCCCTCGAGGAGGGCCTGAAGAAAACCATCGCCTACTTCGAGGAACTCCTGCGCCAGGGCTGGAGCAGAGCCTGAAGAAACAAGCGCCCGACCTGTCCGGCCAATTGTCTGTCTGGCCGGACAGAGGGGGCGGTTTTGGCCGCATGGCCAAAGATACGAAAATGTGCCCTTGACTGGGGGGCACACGACATCAACTGCAACCAAATGGGGGGCAGGGCTGCCCCAAAAGAAGGAGGAGTATATGGAAATCAGGAAGATCATGTGCGCCGTGGACCTCTCCGAGGACAGCAAGCCCGTGGCCCGTTTCGCGGCCAGCATCGCGGAAACCCTGGGCGCCAGCGTCCTCGTCATCTACGCGGCTCCCTCGCTCAGCCAGTACGTGGGCTTCCACGTGCCCCCGAACACCATCGAAACCTTCGTGGACGAGATTATCACCGGGGCCGAGCAGAACATGAAGGCGTTCGTGGAGGAGAACTTCAAGGGCGTCGAGGCCGAGGGCAAGGTGCTCGTGGGCTACGCTTCCGAGGAAATCCTGCGCCACGCCACCGAGGACAACTGCGACCTCGTGATCATGGGCACCCACGGCCGCAAGGGCTTCGACCGCATCCTCTTCGGCTCCGTGGCCGAGAAGGTGGTGCAGAACTCGCCCGTGCCGGTCATGACCGTGCGTCCCGAGGACCTCGAGGACTAGGCCAGAAGGCAAAATACGCGGCGCGGCCGAACACGTCCGGGAAGACCCTGGCGTTGAGCCGCGCCCTTTTTGTGGGCTCAAAAAAAGGGCTGGAGCCCCGCAAGGCCTGGACTGGCCGCGATGGGCGCGCAATCCGGCAGCTGCAGCCGTCCAATCCATCCAATCCATCCAATCCATCCAGGTTCCATCCAGGTTCCATCCAGGTTCCATCCAAACTGTCAAAACAGGCAAGCTCGAAGGCAAAAGACATGTTCGAAAACGTCGTGCGCCCGGAAATCCGGGCCCTGAAACCCTACGTGCCCGGACGCTCCATAGACGAGATCCGCGAGGAATACGGGCTCGAGCGGGTGGTCAAGATGGCCAGCAACGAGAATCCGCTGGGCGTCTCGAACCTCGTGTGCGCAGCCCTGGGGCGCCACGCGGACACGGTCTTCCGCTATCCCGCAGGCGGCAACCCCCGCCTCGTGAAGGCCCTCTCCGTCCGCTGGAACGTGCCCGAGGGGCGCCTGGCCGTGGGCAACGGCTCGGACGAGATCATC
Organism: uncultured Desulfovibrio sp.; assembly: GCA_964635595.1. Classification (GTDB taxonomy): domain Bacteria; phylum Desulfobacterota; class Desulfovibrionia; order Desulfovibrionales; family Desulfovibrionaceae; genus Desulfovibrio. The sequence goes on along the minus strand of CAZWOT010000102.1, from coordinate 1,869 downwards.
GACATGCTCGTGCGCATGCTGGCCACGGCCGGCCGCGACAACGTGGTCTGCTTTCGGCCCTGCTTCTCGCTCTATCCCATCCAGTCCCTGGTGCAGGGCGTGGAGATCAGAAGGCAGCCCGTCAACGAGGACTTTTCCTTCGACTTCGAAAAGCTCCTCGCCCTTGTCGACGAAAAGACGCGCCTGGTCTTCGTGACCACCCCGGACAATCCCTCGGGCTTCTGCCCGCGTCCGGACGAGGTGAAGGCCCTTGCCGGGCGCCTGCCGAAGGACTGCCTGCTCGTCATCGACGAGGCCTACATGGACTTCGCGCCGGGCGAAAACGAGACCGAGGCCGACTGGTCGCTCTTCAAGCGCGGGGACCTGCCCGAAAACGCCTGCGTCATCAGAACCTTCTCCAAGAGCTACGGCCTTGCCGGCCTGCGCATCGGAGTCGGCATCCTGCCCGAGGAGCTCGCCGGCTACTACTGGCGGGCTAGGCTTCCCTTCTCGGTGAACATCCTGGCCGAAGAGGCCGTGCTGGCGGCCCTGGAGGACGTGGAGTTCCGCAGGATGACGCTCGAGACCGTGCGCGAGGGGCGCGAGGTGCTTTTCAGGGGATTGAAGGATCTTGGCTGCAGGGTGTGGAAGAGCCGGGCCAACTTCCTCATGTTCGAGCCCCCGGCGAAGGTTCCCGCAGCCACCCTCTACGAGGAGCTTTTGCGGCGCGGCGTCATCGTGCGCGCCCTGAAAAGCTACGAGCTCCCGGAGAAGATCCGCGTGAGCGTCGGCAACAGGGACGAAAACCGGCTCTTCCTCGAGGAGACCGCGAAAATCCTTGGGGAATAGGTCATGGCGAACAGTGCGAAAAGACTGCTTGTGACGATCGACGGGCCGGCCGGCGTCGGCAAGACCACCATGGCCCGCTGGGTCGCCCGCGAGCTCGGCATAGCCTACCTCGACACGGGTGCCATGTTCCGCACCCTTGCCCTGCGCCTTGGCGAAGCCATGGCACAGGCCCCGGAGGAGGAAATCCGCGAAAAGGCCGGCTCCATCCGCTTCTCCCTCGAGGGACAGGGCGAGGAAACCCGCATCCTCTGCAATGGAACGGCGGTCGGCAGCGAGATACGCACCGAGGAGGTGGGACGGCTGGCCTCCCTCTTCGCGGCCATGCCGGTGGTGCGCGAGATCCTGAAGGACGCGCAGAAGGCCATGGGGCAGGACACCTCGCTCGTGGTCGAAGGGCGCGACATGGGCACCGTGGTCTTCCCCGACGCCACCTGCAAGATTTTCATGGACGCGGACCCGGCCGTTCGGGCCAAACGCCGCTTCGAGGATCTGAAGGCCATGGGCAGGGAAGCGTCGCTTGCCGAGCTCGAGAGCCAGATCCGCGAGCGCGACGAGCGCGACCGCAACCGCGCCGTGGCTCCCCTGAAGCCCGCGGCGGACGCCTTCATCGTGGACACCTCGAACCGGACCAGGGAGCAGGTGCTTCAGGGCATCCTCGACTGTGTCTCAAGATCCCTCGGCGAAAGCGGCAGGGAACAGGGCGCCCAATAGAGCTCCAGGGACAGGGGAAGGAATCATGAACCCGGGCAGGCATCTCGAGAAGACGCGCAAAAAGCGTCCCCTCGTGCACTTCATCACCAACGCCGTCACCGTCAACGACTGCGCCAACGCCACGCTGGCCGTGGGCGCCTCGCCCATCATGGCCGACGATCCGGCGGAAGCCGCGGACGTGAGCGCCATGTGCCAGGCCACCGTGCTCAACATGGGAACACCCTGCGAGCGCACGGTGAAGGCCATGGTTCTTGCCGGAAGCAGGGCAAGGGAAAAGGGGCACCACGTGGTCTTCGACCCCGTGGGCGCGGGCGTCTCCAGCCTTCGCAA
>CAZWOT010000101.1:0-8631 GCA_964635595.1 uncultured Desulfovibrio sp. | reverse complement strand
CCTGAAATGGTGGTCCTGAAATGGTGGTCCTGAAGATGTTGCGCTGAAAGCGCATCCAGCCAAACCAACTCCCAAAATGAAGCGAGGGGCCGTCCCCTGGCGTCCAGGGATTCGGCAGCGCTCTCGGGCACCCAGGCGACGCTCTCACGCTTTTCCCCTGTGGCTATAGAGGGAGCCGGCACCCTTTTGGCGCCCATAATCGTTCCCACGGGCTCGCGCACGCACGAATAGCCATACCGTGTGCCCCTGCGCTCGAAAGGCCCAAGGTTCGGCTCCACGCTGGCCAGATGCCAGGACTCGACCGGGAACTGCCTACAGCAGATCCTCGTCCGCTGGAACGCGCTCCCAGGCAACCCGGCCCTTTTTCTTGAACTTGCGCAGGAGCACGTAGACGGCACCCGGACCGCCATCGTGGGGCCTGGCGGTGCAGAAGGCCAGGATGACGCGCTTGAAGGGATCCTGGGTAAACCACAGCTTCAGCTTGTCGCGCAGGATGGCGTGGCCGTTGGGGGAGTTCTTCCCGCGTCCGGGCACGACCACGAGACAGCGCGAGCCTCTGTACCATGCGGCCTTGATGAAGGTTCTCAGGGCCTCGAAGGCCTGCTGGCTGTTGAGGCCGTGCAGATCCAGGCTTCCCTCCGGACTGTAGCCGCCCTGGCGAAGCTTGCCAATGATGATGGGATCGACGCCCACCACGTATCCTTCCACGTATTCGTCCGTAAAGGTGAGCTCGAACTCGACCTTGCCGTCGATGATGTCCTGCAGGACATTGGCAGCCACCTGCTTGAGGGCGGGAGCAGACGTTGCCGGGGGCACCTCGCGGCCAGCCTTTTGCAACGGTTTCACGCCATCCATGGCCCGCAGAAACTCGTTTGGCGCGTCCTCGTCGCGCAAAAGCCTGTCCATGCTCATCTCTTCTGCCGGAGCGGACGCGACCGCCGCCTGCGAGGAAGCCTGTTCCCTGTCGACGTTCGGGAGCTTTCCGGCAAAGGGCGAGAAGCTGGTCGTTGTCCAGGGCTTTTGGGGAAGGGAAGGAGGTTTGGCCTGCACGCGTGCCGGGTGACGGAAGCGCGGGGCACGGGAGGATGAGGCATCGTCCAAATCACCGTCCTGCCCGTCGTCCTTTCCGCGGCCGCTGCCGGGGAAGTTTTCGACCTCCTCGAGAGTGAAGCGCATCTCCTCCGGGTGCCTGCCCGCCTTCTCGGCATCCACCTTGCGCATGCCGTCCATGGCGCTCAAGAAAAGCGAGCACTCGTCGTCGTACTCCGGGGTCTCGGCCTTTTTTTTCCTGCCGAATGCCTTGCCGGAGCCTCCGGGGCGCGCCCCGTGGGGCACGGCTGCCCCAGACTCGCCCTGTCGAGCATCTTCCGCCTTTTTGTTTTCGAGCAGAAGCTTCTTCAGATTGTCGCGAAAGGGGTTGTTGGCAAAAAGGTGGTCATCGAATTTCGTGCTCGACATGTCCCCTCCGCTTGGAAAGTCTCCTGCAGGGACGCCGACGAAAAAATCGGGGCAGCCCCTGGTCTTGCCCGGCAAATGGGCCAAATCGGGCAGGAGGGTCGATTGCTCGCCCCGTCCTCCCACACCACCCATCGTACGGATCCGCAGTGGGCGGCTACCTGTAACGCTACCATGAGGTGCAGATGTCGTGTGTGTCCTCAATTGCGGCCATTTGCCCCGCGTGGCTGGAGATGTTCTCCCGGACCGTCCTCGCTTCCTCCGTGCTGCCCGTCGGTTTCCGGCCCCGGTGCCCCCCGCCAGGTCACGTCCTTCCGTGAATCGTGTTCCAGCACCAACATGTGAAGTTCGGCAGCTTTGGGCATCTCCGGTTACAGATTTCGGCCCTTTCTCCGGCTCATGGGGAGCACTATGGCCTCTGCTGACTCCTCACAGCAAGTTTTGCTCCGCAGACTGTCTTCCTTCAGATTCCGCCTCGCGACGGACAGCCTTGCCACGGGCTCTGCGCCTGGTGCTCCCCCCAGCGCCAGGGACTTTCACCCATTGGAACGTGCGCCATGCCGGGCACACAAGAAAAACCGCAGCCTCGCTGCAAGACTGCGGTCGTGAAATATTTGGGGAAAAGACCGGCTGCTACTCGGCCTTGTCTTCCTGGGGTGCGCCTTCATTGGCAGCACCGTCGGAGACCGGTTCCTCGACGGCCGGAGCATCCGCCTGGGCATCCTGTTCGCCTGCGGGGGCAGCCTCGGGCTGGGCCTCGCTTTGGGCCGGCTGGGCTTCTTCGGGAGCAGCGGGCGCAGCCGGGACCGGCGCCGTGGGAATGATGCTCGAGTTGTCCGTGGCGGGCGGCGCCGGCGTGGCAGCGGGAGCGGGCTCCTCGATGCGCACGTTGAGCACAGCGGATTCACTCGTCACGTGCTCGCTCGTCACGTAGGTGTAGGCGAGAGAGGTGCACACGAAAATGACGGCCACGAAGGCGGTCATCTTGGCAAGAAGACCGCCGGCACCGGTGCTGCCGAACACGGAGGTGTTTCCGCCGCCGAAAATGACGCCCATGCCTTCCTTGCCCGACTGAAGAAGGACCAGAATGACAAGCAGGACACAGACGATGATGTGCAGGACAAGTATCAGCGACTCCACGGTGAAAGGGCCTCCGGCGCAAAAGGGATTTTGTTCTTTGAGGATGGCGGTCGGGCAGGCGGTTTTTGGCCGCTTGCCGACCGTCCCGACGTGCCTGGTCGCGGTTTTACGCGCGCACGATATCGAGGAAGCTCTTGGCTTCCAGGGAAGCGCCTCCTACCAGAAGGCCGTTCACGTTGTCAAGAGCGAGGATTTCCGCCGCGTTGGACGGCTTGACTGAGCCGCCGTAGAGTATCGGCACGTCCTCCCCGGAGGTAGAGACCATGCGCAGGATGTCGCGGATGATCTCGTGGGCCTCGAGGATTTCCTTCGGCCCTGCGGTCTTGCCGGTGCCGATGGCCCACACGGGCTCGTAGGCGATGGCCACGCGCTCCACGCTGGACGCGGACTGTCCGGAGACGCCGCTCGTGAGCTGGCGCAGGAGCACGTTGCGCAGCTGGTCGGCCTCGCGCTCCTCCAGGGTCTCGCCCACGCAGAGCATGACCTTGAGGTCGTGGGCCAGGGCGAAGTTCACCTTGCGGGTGATGAGCTCGTCGGGCTCCATGAAGATGTGGCGGCGCTCGGAGTGCCCCACGAGGGCCCAGGTGCCGCCGGCATCATGCACCATGCCGGGGGCGATTTCGCCGGTGAAGGCGCCCTCCTCGGCCGGGTAGAGATTCTGGATGCCGGTCTCGAACTGGCCGTTGGCCGCCTTCGAGACGCAGTCGAGCGACGTCGCGGGCGGGAAGATTATCACGTCGCGTCCGGCTGCCGGGGTCGCGGCAAGGGATTGGGCGACCTCGCCCGCCACGGCCTCGGCCTGGGGACGCGTCTTGTTCATTTTCCAGTTGGCTGCGATGATGGTTTTCATGACGGGTCTCGGCACGGATCCCCGGTTGCCGGGGAATTGGCCGCCTCCTTGTTGGCATGGGGTTGGCAGACGAAAAGACGTCTGAGCGTGTCTGCGGGTTTGTCCGGGGCAACAGCCGCCCGAATCGAAGGCGACGGGGGCTCCTGGCGCCCCGGGATGCCTCGAAAAAAGGCCCTGACCGGGCAGGCGCTTGCGCAGCCGGGAAGGCCAATCAGAGCTCGAGACGCATGATGAGAGCGTCGTCGGATGTTTTCGGGTAGTAGCCCTTGCGCAGGCCGACCTCGACAAAGCCTCTTGAGGCATACAGGGAGCGGGCAACGGCGTTTTGGGTGGCCACTTCGAGAAAACACGCTTTTATATGCCTATCACGGGCCTCTTGCAAGGCACGATCAAGAAGTTTGCCGCCAAGTCCCTTGCCGCGAAGATCCTCGCGCACAGCGATGTTCCCGATCTCGCATTCGTCCAGGGCGGAATCCATGAGAATGTATGCGCACATGCCGCCTGCGTGGCCGCCACTGTGTTCCCGCTTGTCCTCGTCGTTGCCCTCCCCGTGAACTGGTTCCTTCTCGAGGAACAAGCCAAATCCCCAGTGGGTCTGTGGACTGGAGAGCGCCTCCTCCATCTGTTCTGCCTGCCATCCGTGGCGAAAGATGCGGGTCTCGAAAGCAGAGAGCTCATGGCTATGCTCGGGAGCAAGCCTTCGCAGACAAAGCCAGGGACCCTCCTGTGTCACGCGTCCTCTCTCTGTCTCTTCGCGCATTTTTTTCATTTTTGACACTGGATTTGCGTCTTTTTCTCGCCTGGCGACATGGTCAGAAAATCAAACCCGGGAAATACAGCTGCATCCGTTCGGGGGATGGCAGGAAGCAGCCGGTGTCCAACCGGGACCGGCTCCAGCTGCCATCCGAATGAAGAATACCCATGAAGAATATCCATATGGACATTCTTCAGTTGATGAAGGTCTCGCGCCAGGCATCCTTGTCCATCATGGCCGTGGCCGCGCCGCGCAGAACCGTGGTGAGGGGGTTTTTGTCCAGGATCACCTGCAGCCCGGTCACATTGGAGAGATAGTCGTCGAGGCCGCGCAAAAGCGAGCCGCCCCCGGCAAGATAGAGCCCAGTGTCGTAGATGTCGGCAGAGAGCGCCGGCGGCGTGTGCTCGAGGGTGCGCAGGACCGCCTCGCCGATGGCCTCCACGATGGGCTTCAGGGCCGATCGCACAAACTCGGGCGAAACCTCCAGGATGCGCGGCTGGCCGGTGGCGATGTCCTTGCCGGCCACGCGCACGGGGGAAAGCCCGTCCACGCGCAAGGCCGAGCCAATGGCGATTTTCAGCTTCTCGGCCGTGTTGTCGCCCACATCCATGCGGTACTCGTTGCGCAGGGCCGCCTGCACGGCGTCGTTCATGGCGTCGCCCGCAAGGCGCAGGGACTGGTTGGCGGCAACGGCCGAGAGCGTCACCACCACGACCTCGCTCGTGCCGCCGCCGATGTCCAGAAGAAGGGTGCCCTTGGGCTCCCGCACCGGAAGCTGCGCGCCGATGGCCGCCGCCATGGGCTCCTCTATGAGATGGACCTCGCCGGCGCCGGCCTGATGCGCCGCGTCTATGACCGACTTCTTTTCCACCTGGGTTATGCAGGTGGGGATCCCGATGACCATGGAGGGCTTGGCGATTCTGGACGCGCCGATGGCCTTGCGGACGAAATAGACGATCATGCGCGTGGTCACGTCGAAATCGGCAATGACGCCGTCGCGCAGGGGACGCACGTTGAGGATGCGATCGGGCGTCTTTCCACGGGAGAGCTTGGCGCTCGCGCCCACGGCTATGACCTCGCCCGTGCGGGTGTCGATGTCGACCACCGAGGGCTCGTTGACGATCAGGCCGTCCCTGCGCGTGTACAGGAGCGTGTTTGCAGTCCCGAGATCCATGGCGATGTCCCGGGAAAAACGGCTGGAGAGCCGCTGCCAGAATCGTTTGATGATCATGTGCTAGAGATCCGAAGAATCTATCCTGGGCTGGTAGGGCTCGGTGTCCGGGTCGTGCTTGCGGGGCCCCGTGCGGTAGACCGTGGCGCTGTCCATGAGGGAGCGCAGGCGATTGCCGAGATAGAGGTTTTCCGCGTGCAGCTGGAGCAGGGTCGCCGAGGTGTGGAGGAAGTCGCGCATGGGCTGGGTGATGGGCATCGGGCGCTGGTGGCCGAGGCAAAGGCAGCAGGACGTGGTCATGTTGATGTCGAGCGGCAGGCAGACCGTGGCCGAAAAGCTGGGCAGGTTGTCGCTCGTGCCGAAAAGCGGCGGCGCATCTCCGTCCTCGCCGCTCAGGAACACGGCCTGGCCGTTGCGGAAGACCCAGCCGGCAAGGCCGCCGAAGTCCATGGACTGGAAGAAGGGCATGCTGTTGTGGACAAGGATCGGCTGGTTCTCGGCCGAGATGGAGAAGGACTCGCCCGGCACCTCCACCGAGGCGAAGGCGCAGTAGTCGAAGCCCGTGGCCGCGGCCACGCAGCTCAGGAAATTGGCGATGAAGACGTCCCAGCGCCGGTAGCCCGAGACGAGCTCGGCCATGGCCTTGATCTTGGAGAAGTAGGCCGGGATTTCGCTGATGCTGCGCTCGAAGGAATTGAGCGTGTGCACCCCGTCCAGGATGGTCGCGAACATCTGCAGGTGGCGCTTGTCCCTGTCGGTGAAGGCGTACTGGCGCTTGGTGTCCACGCACAGGGCGCCGCCCGAGGGCAGCGGGCAGCCCATGAAGGACTTCACGGTGTCCTCGGTGCCGACCGCGTAATAGAGAAGCCTCTCCTCCTCGGGATTGAAGTCGGGAACGTCGATCGGCATCTTCCGGGCGGCTATCTGGCCCACAAGTCCCTGCCCGGAGCGGATGTGCGTGTCCTCGAGCACGTTGTCGCCCAGACTGAACCAGGCGGCCAGAACGAGGACGGGCTCGTCGTCCGCTTCGCTGACGAGGGGCAGGAACAGCGTGACCGTGTAGGCGTCGAAGACGCTGCAGACAAGGGAAAGCATCTGCTGTTCCGAGGTGGAGATGTGCATGTTCAAAAGCCTTCTTTGGGGGTGGTGATTTCGGGGGCAGCCGCGTGGAGGGCTTGTGCGGGACGTCCCTTCTGGGCGGCACGGCCGGGTCCGGCCTAGAGGGCGGTTTATACTAGCCAAGGCCGCGGCAACCTGCAAGAGACGATCCGCGTGTACGCAATTCCTTCACGTCCGGCCGGATTCGGGGCCGGCTCCCGGGCCGCCTGGCCGTTCCTTGACGCCTGCGTCATTTTCGATCCCTTGTCCTTGCGGATGCCGCCATGCATGTCTGGCGCACAATGCATGGCGGCTTCGTCGACCTTCCTTCTTTTTCAGGGGGGATTGTCCATGCGGGGTCTTCAAAAGTCCGAAAAGGAACGTCCATGAGCCTGCATCGAAAAGGGCCTGTCACTTTCAAGACCGGACAAATCAGGGCTTGCGCCCCCTTCCCGCACACACTTGTCCCGAGCGCCGCCCCCTTGGCAGACGCCTGAAAAAGTTCCCCCTCATGACGTGCACAGGACCTTTCGGGGAAAAGTACAAAAAACTGAACGCAAACCCTTGCATTTTGACCGGATGGCCCTATCTTGAGGAAAGATCGACCGGGGCAATCGGGAGCCAGGCGCCCCAGGGGAAGATCGCCTTCCCGCGGGGACGACGTTTCAGGCAAAGTCGCGCCCGCACGCAACATGAAAACGACGACTCGAGGCTCGGGCACATGATTCGCTGGCAGGACACATTATCGCAGAACGGCATGCCCTGGCTGGACACCGGCTACGACCTGGACGGCAGGTACGACGGCGTCAAGTCCCTCGAGGACCTCAAGAATTTCCTCGACGCCGTGCACATACGCCTGTGCCTCGTGCGTCCCTACCAGGTGACGGGCAACTATCCCCTGGTGGAGTCGAGGGAGCTTCTGCCCTCCTTCGACAACGCCATGTTCGAGTACAAGAACCTGCCCGGCTTCTCCATGGTGGCCTTCGATCGCCAGCTCCAGTACTTCAGGGAGCGCTTCCAGTTCGACATCCTCCATCCCACCGCGGCGTCCGGCAACGCCTGCCTGCTCGAGAAGCAGGTCATTTCCCAGAACCTGCAGACCTTCCTCTCCAGGCTCCCCCGCGTGCACCAGGACGTCTTCCGGGCCCAGTTCGCGAAGCAGGACGTCTCGGACATCTGCAACTATCCGGCGCTCATGCCCTATCTTCTGAACATGGACAGGGCGCACGTCCTCTCGAGGAACCCGGCGGGCGAGTTTGCGCTCTCGGGCATTTTTGCCTCCTACACCAACGACATCGACACGGTGCTCAAGCGCTTCGGGCTCTCCATCGGCAAGTTCCAGCGCAACGACAACGAGAGCTACGCCCGCAACCGCACCTTCGTGTACCAGTTCCTGATGGAGCTCTACGGCTTCCCCATCGTGAGCGAGCGGCGCACCTCGGCGGCCATGTTCGCGCGCAAGCTCACCCACGCCAACGAGCGCTTCCTGCTCCGGGTGCTGGGGCAGACGGATCGCACCATCACCACCTACACGAGCGTCGAGGGCAACCACCTCTTCCCCAAGGTGGAAAAGATAGCCCTCATCGCCGTGGACAAGGACCAGGAAGACGCCATAGCCCAGATCGCGAAGGAAGGCTTCTTCCTCGACCAGGAAAACCGGGTCATCATCCTGCGCGTCACCTACCGCCAGCACCGCTACGACCCCGCCAACATCCGCCAGGACCGCGCCCTGTCCGTGGAAAGCCAGGAAATCATCCATCCCCTCACCGGCCGCATCCTGAAGGGCCTCAACATCATCCGCGACGCCACCAACATGTACCTGCGCCTCAACGACATCGTGCAGGGCGAGTACACGGGGCACATCGTCTACAAGCGCAACGAGATCATCGAGTCCACGGAAACCGACGAGAAGCGCCTGAAGGTCCTCTACTACTGGCTCACCAAGAACCAGCGGCGCATGATCGACTACAGCGACGAGTTCTTCGCCAAGGTGAACGCGATCCTCTCCAAGTACCTCTTCTCGCCCGAGAAGGACGAGGAGTTCGGCAGCCTGCGCGAGCTGCACATCGAGGTCTGCGCGCGGCTCGGCTACATCCAGCAGGCCAGGCGCGTGCGCCTGCTCGAGGAGCTGCGCACCCGCGTCTACAAGGGCGAGCGCCTGGG
>CAZWOT010000100.1:5988-8668 GCA_964635595.1 uncultured Desulfovibrio sp. | reverse complement strand
AGCACCTATACCGATGAATGAAATTGCTGAAATCACTCTGCCCAATGTCGGTCCACCTTGCACACGGTCAATTTCCGGCTTCCCGATTCCTGAAGCGGTCCGTTGTTGCGTCCATGGCCTGGACAGCAACGGGCCGCCTTCGCTCCCGGGAGTGGAGACAATGGGTGTCGGCGAGACCCGGCAAGTTCGCCCCTGCTCCCTGCCAGGTGCCCGAGGCCCCGACCCTTGGCGCTGTCCGTAAATTAATTGGGAAAGGAGGGGCTGAGAGCCTATTCGAGTCGAGCGTCATTCCACTTCGGCTTGAAGCAGTAATTTACGGGCAGTTCCTTGCGGAGTGCGGCCTTCAGCGCAGGCCGTACTGCCGAAGCTTCCTGTAGAGGCGCGGCCTGCTGATGCCAAGAGCCCTGGCGGCCCTGGAAAGGTTGCCGGAAAAGACGGCGAGGGCCTGCTCGACGGTTCTGCGCTCGACCTCGGCCAGGCTTGGGACGGGTTTTGCGGAAGCGTCGGGGCTTTCGGCGCTGCCCAGGGCAAGGGTCCCGTCCATGGGATTGGGGGAGGACGCATGGTCTCCGAGGACGCGGGAGGCATCGTCGCCCAGGATTCGCGAGGCGGCGTCGCTGGCTGCTGCCTGCTCCCCGGGCATTGGGGAGGCATCGGGAGCGCCTGTCGCTGCTTCAAGCTCAAGTGCGCCCATGGGCAGGCCGAAGTGCCTCGGGAGCAGCGGGCCGCCTTCCGAGAAGTGGACGGCGCGCTCCACGGCGTTTTCCAGCTGGCGCACGTTTCCGGGCCAGGAAAAGGCGAGGAGGGCATCCATGGTTCTTTTCGGAAACGGCAGCACGCGACGGCCCAGGAAAAGCTCGTGGCGGTGCGCAAAGTGCTCGGCCAATAGCGCTATGTCCTCGCCCCGCTCGCGCAGGGAGGGCACCCGTAGGGCCAGGGTGCTGATGCGGTAGAAGAGGTCTGCGCGAAACTCCCCGGCCTCTATGGCCTTCGGCAGATCCTTGTTGGTGGCGGAGATGACCCTGAAATCGGCCGGTATGGTCCGCAGGCCCCCCACCCGCTGGATTTCGCCGGACTGGAGCACGCGAAGGAGCTTCACCTGCATGTCCAGGGGCATGTCGCCGATCTCGTCGAGAAAGAGGGTGCCCGTGTCCGCAAGCTCTATCTTGCCGGGCCGCCCGCCTTTCTGTGCGCCTGTGAAGGCCCCTTCCTCGTAGCCGAAGAGCTCGCTCTCGAGAAGCTCCCTCGGCACGGCGCCGCAGTTGATGACGACAAAGGGCCTCTGGGCTCTCGCGCCGGCGTTGTGGAGGGCCTGGGCAAAGAGCTCCTTGCCGGTGCCGGTCTCACCGTACAAAAAGACCGCGGCCGAGCTTTGCGAGGCAATTTTCGCAAGGCGCAGGGCCTCCCGTATGGGCCCGCTCGTGCCCAGGATGGACTCGAAGGTGAAGCGGGCCTGGTTTCCCACAAGCTGCACCGCGGTGCGGTTGAGCTTCTTGCGCTCGATGACCGTGACCAGCGCCCCTATGGGCTCGCCCCTTGCCGTCCGTATGGGCGAGCGGGCGACATAGCAGGTGGTGCCCGCCCCGCGGACGACAACCTCGCGATCGACCTCGCGATCGGCCTCGCGATCGGCCTCGCGATCGGCCTCGAGATCGGCCTTCCGATCGCCTTGCCCGTCGGTCTCCCCATCGGCCGCGCGCCCGGCAGAATGCTGGGCGTTGCGGTTGGCCTGTCCCTTGCCGGGAACGCTGCCGGGGGCCCCGGCAGCGTCTTCGGCAGCCTCCCTGGCATGGTCCCCCGCAAAGTCTTCCGCAAGGCCGTCCACGAAATCACGCAAAAGCTCGCCCCTGCAGTCCCTGGGCAGGCGCAGAAGGCGCCTTGCGCTCTCGTTGGACTCCACGATGCGTCCGGACGCATCCACGGCCACGACGCCCCGCGCGTCCGACTCGATGAGGGCCCGCAGATATTCGTTTTTCACCTGCAGGTCGCGGTAGCGCTCAAGTTCCTTAAGCTGGCTCGTGATGGTCTCGGCCGCCTGGCGCACGATGCCCAAAGTATGGATGTGCATCCTCTCATAGTTGCCGCTTAAAGAGACCACGCCAAGAACCTGCTTCCCGTCCGGGGAGAAGATGGGGGCCGCGGCGTTGCTCATGCCCACCACCTCGCGGCAGTACATGCAGGGCCCGGGGATGAAAACGGGCATTGTCTCGGCCAGGGCGAGGCCTATGGCGCAGGTGCCCATGTCCCGCTCGGTCCAGCGGTAGCCCGGCAGGCAGCGCCTGCGCTTGAAGTGCTCGATGAAGTCGGGATCACCCGTGACGTAGAGGATGTAACCCTCTTCGTCCGTCACGGTCATGCAAAAGCCCGTGCCGCGCAAAAGCCCGTAGAGGCAGTCGAGTTGCCCGCGTGCGGAGTCGAAGTAGTCCTGGCGCTCCTCTATGCGCCGCTCGAGAGCCTCCTCGTCGAGGCGCAGATGCTCCGGGGAGCCGTCCAGATTGGGATCGACGCCGTAGGCCTTCGAGCGCTCGCGGGAGAGGCGGATGAGGTCCGCCATGTAGGCGAAGTCGGGCGGCAGCGCGCCCGTGCCCTCGCAGCAGTCCTGCGCGGGAGCGTCGGACGGGAGAAATCCGTCCGTTCCGTCCGAGACGTCCGGGGCGTCCAGAGCGTCCGAAGCGTCCGA
>CAZWOT010000100.1:0-5888 GCA_964635595.1 uncultured Desulfovibrio sp. | reverse complement strand
GGGGCCGTGTCGAAAGGATGTGCGTCGCGAGAGCTTCCGTCTGGCCAGAGCGTTTCGGAACGGGCCGAGTCGGGGGCATTTTTGGAACGTTTCATTACAAACTGCCTCGTTTCATTACAACATGCTGCGCTACTGGCGAAAAAAGGACGTGATTTCCGCAGACTCCCAAGGGCGATCGGGCTTGCAAACAAGGTCCGGACAGCAAATTCGTAACAGGACGTGACAAAATCGACAAGTCCTTGGGCCATGTCCGAAACAGGGGCCAGGAAAGGCCCCTGCCGGCCAGGTTTCCCGGTTTTGGCCAGAAGAGACGACTTTACGGCCATGAATGGCACGTTTCGTGCATTTTGCCTTTGCAAAAAAACGCCAGGGCCTCGTTGTCCGGCCTTCCCCCAAAGGACAGGACTTTCCCGAAGGACTGCCCCCGGGGACATCCCGCAGGGACGGCAGGGGACAAAGGGCCCGCATGCGCAAAGCAATGATTTTTGCGGGACGCAAAACGCGCCCCGCAAGGACAAAGAAGCGCAGGACGCGGACACGGACAAGGGCGCGATCCTGCGAGGGAGGACACATGACCATTCAACGCTTCGGAACCCCGACCAAACCTGGTGCCCTGCCCTTCTCGAAGGCCGCCGGCGCCGACGGCTGGCTGTACGCAAGCGGCCAGGTCTCCCGCGACGAAAAGGGGGAGATTGTCGACGGCAGCATCACTGTCCAGGCCGAGGTGACCCTGAACAACCTCAAGAAGGTCCTGGAGGAGGCGGGCTACGATCTGACGGACGTCGTGCGCGTCAACGTCTTCCTTGCCGACCCCAGGGACTTCGCGGGCTTCAACAAGGTCTACGCCAAATTCTTCACGGCCGAGCACGCGCCCGCCAGGGTCTGCGTCCAGGCGCAGATGATGAGCGACCTCAAGGTCGAGGTGGACTGCGTGGCCTACAAGAAGCCGTAAAATCGGGCCAAAGACCCCTCGCCCCCCGGGACACCTTAAGCGGGGCAGGCCCCGCGGCAGGGTGCCGGAAGGTCAGGCGGACGGGGCCCCCGGGCCTGCTGGCAAAAATGCCGGACGACAGGCCCGACGGCCCGTCGCACGGCAGGCCGGACCACAAAAACGGCAAAACGGCACGACAAAATCGACAAGACACATCGACACGACAACAACGGGGCAAAGCTCATGGAAACGAACACAAGCGCGAACCGGGCCATGCCGGCACGCGAGACGGACGTGCTCATCATAGGCGGGGGCGCGTCGGGCGCGGCCCTGGCCTTCGGGCTCTCCTCCCGAAACGTCAAGGTCACGGTCCTGGACGCCACCACGCCCACGTACACGGCCACCAGGGCCAACGTGGGCCTCATCTGGTGCCAGTCCAAGTTCCTGCACCTGCCCGACTACGCAAGATGGGGCTTCATGTCCTCGAAGCTCTACCCCGAGCTCACCCGCGAGCTCGAGGAGATCACGGGCGAGAAAATCGACGTGAACTACACCGGCGGCCTCATCCCCACCCTCTCGGACGAGGAGTTTGAAAGGCGCGCCGACTACATCGTCCAATTGCGCGAGGTCCTTGGCGAGTACCCGGGCTGCATGATCGACCGGACCGAGCTCGAGAAAAAGCTCCCCGGCATCCAGTGGGGCCCGGAGGTCAACGGCGCCGCGTGGTGCGAGGCCGACGGCCTTGTGGACCCGTTGGGTCTTTTGCGGGTCCTGCGCCTGGCCCTGCCACGTGTGGGCGTCCGTTATGTGAACGCCACGGCATACGAGGTCCGGCCCCTTTCCGGCGGCGGCTTCAGGGTCGAGGCAAGCGACGGCATCCACTGGGCCGACAGGATCGCCCTGTGCGCCGGCCTCTCCAACCTGCGCCTCGTCCAGTTCGCCATCCCGAAGCTCCCCGTCTTCCCGGACAGGGGCCAGGTACTGCTTGTCGAGCGCATGCCCTTCGTCATGGACATCCCCGTGCTCGGCTGCACCCAGACCTTTTCCGGGACGACCATCATCGGCTTCAAGCACGAGAAGGTCGGCCACCGCAACGTGGTGGATCCGGCCTCCGTTTCCACCGAGGGCGTCTGGGCCATGCGCGTGTGGCCCGAGCTCGCGAAGAAGAGGGTCGTTCGGACCTGGTCGTCCCTGCGCATCATGCCCGACGACGCCATGGCCATCTACAGCCGCCTGCCTGGACACCCGGACGCCACGGTCATCAGCACCCACAGCGCCATCACCATGGCCGGCGTCCACGCAAGGCTTCTGCCCGACTTCGTTCTGGGCGGCGAGCTTCCGCCCGAGGCCCGGGGCATGACCCTCGCCCGCTTCGGCATGGCCGTGTAGGGAAGGCATTTCCAACGATGTTCCCAACGACGTTTCGGGAATCAAGCATAAGGAACAAGCGCATGGAAAACACAAAGACGGCGGCGGACTTGAGGGCCGAGGCGATTTCGGCCGAGGCAGGAACGGTCCGCCTCATGTACGAGGGCAGGGAGCTGGTTGTGCCCGCGGGCATCAGCGTGGCCGCGGCGGTGCTTGGCCACGCCCACGCCAAAAGCACGGGCGTCCACGACGTGGACGGAAGCCCCCGCGCTCCCTGGTGCCTCATGGGCGTCTGCTTCGAGTGCCTCGTGGAAATAGACGGCGAGCCCAACGTCCAGTCCTGTCTTGTCGAGGTCAGGGACGGCATGGTCGTTCGGCGGGGAACGGGCCTCTCTCCCGAGAACCCCGAAGGCCAGATGCTCCCTGCAGACAAGGCCAAGGAGAACGGGACCCAGGACAAGGACGGGAAGGCGGACGACGACTGGGCGGACGACGGCGTTTCGGACAACGGCGCGTCAAACGTCGGCGAATCAAACGCCCGCGGGGGACGGTCATGAACAAGAACATGGATCTGATGGTCCTGGGCGCGGGACCGGCCGGCCTCGCGGCGGCCGTGGAGGCAAGACGATGCGGCCTCGAGGTCGCCCTCCTGGACGACCAGCCGGCTCCTGGCGGCCAGCTCTACAAGGGCCTGCACACGAAGGCTGCGCAAGGCCTGCACGACGAAAAGGAGCTTTCCGAGGGACTTGCCCTGCTACGCGCCTTCGAGGAGTGCGGCGCCGAATATCTTTCCTCGGCCACGGTCTACGGGCTCGAGCCGGGCTCGCCCGGCCTTGTCCACTACGTGCGCGAGGGAGAGGCCCATACCCTCTCGGCAAGCGTCGTCGTGGCTGCGCAGGGCGCCATGGAGCGCCCGGTGCCCTTCCCGGGTTGGACGCTTCCAGGCGTCCTGGGTGCGGGGGCTGCCGACATCCTGCTCAAGTCCGCGGGCACCTTCTCCGAGACGGGAGCCCCCGTGGTCCTTGCCGGCAACGGCCCGCTCCTTCTCTCCCTTGCCTGCCACCTCGTCGAAAGGGACATCCCCATAGCGGCCTGGCTCGACACGGGCGATGTCTGGTCGCGGATCAGGGCCCTGCCCCTCATGCCCCTGGCCCTGCTGGGTCTCCCCTATCTTGCCAAGGGCCTCGGCATGGCCAGGCGCATCCTGAAAAAGCGCGTGCCCATCGTGCGCGGCGTCACGCAGATTCGCGCCGAGGGCCGCGAGCACGTGGAAAGGGTCAGGTACGTCGTGAAGAGCGAAGAGCACGAGATAGAGACTTCGACCCTCATCCGCCACGAGGGCGTCATCCCCCGCACGCATCTTCCCTCCTCCCTGAACCTGCCCCTGCGCTGGGACGCGCTCTCCCGCTCCTGGCACCCCGTGTGCGGCGAAAACGGGCAGACGGGCCTTTTCGGCTTCCTCATGGCCGGGGACGGGAGCTTCGTCCACGGCGGCGACGCGAGCGCGCTCAAGGGGACGCTCGCCGGCATCGAGGCAGCACGGTTGCTCAAGGTCATCGGCGACGACGAGGCCCGCTTCAGAAGTGCCGGGGCCCGAAGGCGCCTGAAAAGGCTCAAGGTCGCCCGCGCCTTTCTGCAGCCCCTCTTTGCCCCGGCGGCCAAGATCTTCGATGTGCCGGGCGAGACCATCGTGTGCCGCTGCGAGCGCGTCACGGCCGGCGACATCCGCAGGGCCGTGGACGAGGGCTTCACCAATATCGACGACATCAAGCGCGTCACCCGCTGCGGCATGGGTCCCTGCCAGGGACGCATGTGCGGCCAGGCGCTTGCCGAGCTCGCGGCAGCCGCGTGCGGGAAAAGCCCCAGGGACATGGGGACCTTGCGCGTGCGCCAGCCCCTGCGGCCGGTGACGCTCGAGCAGTACTGCGCGCTCCACGCAAGACAGGACTGAGCGCACAAAGGGCAGCACAACCGCCTTCCAGGGGGCCCTTCGGCAGGAGGGCCCCGTTTCCCCCGAATGCCCGCGAGGCCGGGACCGCTTCCCCCTGAGGCCTCGTCCGTTGTCCGGGCATCACGCCTCTTTGCCTCTGGCAAACGTCATCAAGTCCGGACGGGGCCTTTCACACACCATTTCTTTCCAAAGCGAGGGAGGGGCCATGACCATCCATTGGCTCGACTATGCAATCATCGTCCTCTACTTTTTCGTGGTCGTCTACATCGGCTGGTGGGCCATGCACCGGGTCAAGAACTTCGACGACTACGCGGTCGCGGGACGCGGGCTTCCCATGTCCATCTTCTTTGCCGCCATCGCCGCGACCCTGTGCGGCGGCGGCGCGACCATCGGGCGCATCGCCTACATGCACACCACCGGCATCGTGGTCTTCGCAGGCCTTGTGGGCGTGGTCCTCAACCAGATCTTCTCCGGCCTCTACGTGGCCGGGAAGGTGCACAGCATCAAGAACGTCTACAGCATAGGCGACCTTTTCGGGCTCTACTACGGCAGGGCCGGCCGCCTCATGTCGAGCATCGTGTCCTTCCTCTTCTGCCTCGGCCTGTTCGGCGTGCAGATCCTCGCCATGGGCGCGATTCTCACCACCGCCACCGGCATCGACCTGATCCCCGCGGCCCTCATCTCCTCGGTCATCACCCTGGCCTACACCTGGTCGGGCGGCATGCTGGCCGTGACCATGACCGACGCCGTGCAGTACGTGATCATCATCGTGGGCGTGAGCCTGTGCGGCTACCTCGCCATCGATCATCTGGGCGGCTTCGATGCCATGATGGCGACCCTGAACGCCATGCCGCAGTACGCAACCAACCTGCAGCTCTTCGCGGACTGGGGCCCTGTGCAGTTCACGGGCCTCTTCCTGAGCTTCCTGCTTGGCGAGTTCTGCGCCCCCTACTTCATCCAGCGCTACGCCGCCACCAAGTCCGCCAAGGACAGCAAGGTCGGCGTGCTCATCTTCTCGGTGCACTGGGTCTTCTTCCTCGCCACCACGGCCGGCATAGGCCTTGCCTCCATGGCCATCCAGCCCGACGTGGTGCCCGATCTCGCCTTCACGAACCTCATCCGCGACGTGCTGCCCATCGGCATCACCGGCCTTGTGCTGGCGGCCCTGCTCGCGGCGGTCATGTCCTCGGGCGCCGCCTTCATCAACACGGCCTGCGTGGTCTACACCCGCGACATCTACAACAAGTTCATCAACACCGGCGCCACCCAGGAGCAGATGCTGCGCCAGTCGCGCATGTCCACGCTCATCATCGGCGGCGCGTCCATCCTCGTGGCCATCATCTTC
Organism: uncultured Desulfovibrio sp.; assembly: GCA_964635595.1. Taxonomy (GTDB): domain Bacteria; phylum Desulfobacterota; class Desulfovibrionia; order Desulfovibrionales; family Desulfovibrionaceae; genus Desulfovibrio. The sequence continues at coordinate 293 of CAZWOT010000100.1, read as the reverse complement.
CAGGACGTCTTCGGCCTCATGATCTACATCTTCAAGCTCTGGCCCTCAGCGGTCATCCCGCCGCTCATGGTCGGCCTGCTCTGGGGAAGGATTTCCCCGTATGCGGGCGCCCCGGCCATCGTCATCGGCGTGCTGAGCTGCTTCATCTGGGGCGACAAGATCCTGGGCGAGCCCTTCAACATCCCGGCGAACCTCATCGGCATCGGCATGAACTGCCTGACCATGTTCGTCATCCACCAGATGACCAAGAACCGCCGGCCCGAGGGCAACTACGCGCCCGAGGAGCTCTAGGG
>CAZWOT010000099.1:0-8726 GCA_964635595.1 uncultured Desulfovibrio sp. | reverse complement strand
CCACGTTATTCAGAACTGAAGCGTCAGGCCATTGAAGCACGTGCCCAATTGGGGCTGGCTCCAGCTACTCCCTGAACGAATACCTTCATACAACTGCCCCCGGGCGCAGACGGCACCTGCAATACCAACACAGCTCCTGACCAGGCAGGACGCAGACCAGACATACTTTGTCCCGTTCACGGGGTAGCCCGAGCCTGACCCAATTCTGCAGCTGCTCGTTGACGTCTCATGGCATGCGGTCGCCTGAGACATTTTGAGCTCACTGCTCCCCTCGGATCCAGCGTCAGGCCATCGAAGCTCGTGCCAAATTGGGGCTGAACCCAGCTACCCCGTGAACGGATACGAAACTATTTCCCCAACCACGTTGAAATAATGGGTCTTGCATTTTTTATGGGGGATCAGGAGGGCCAAGGCTCACTGGTTGGCGTTCTCGTGTCAAGGAGATCGTGGAATACCGCAACCCGCAGCCCGGCGCTCGCCTGGCCTTGTCAGGCAGCCGGGTGAGGATATGCCGCGAAAGCTCCTTGACGCGGGAGGCCAAGCTAGAAGCTCTGCTCGTGAGGCGGGGGTACGGGGGCAGCGCCCCCTGGCACGCGAAGCGTGACTACACGTCCCAGACCCTCAAGTGGAATGGGGCGGAATTGTGGCGGAATCCCGCCTTCCCCCACAAATAATGCAAGGACCGAAATAATTTCCTTGCAACATCGAAACCCTCAAAAGATACCATAAGGAACTGTCAGGAAACAACACGTCAGATAGCTGACTGATTTTCAGTCGTGAACGGCGCAAACTTGCTGAAAATCCTGTCAAATCAGATGGCAAAGCAACAACTGGCTAGCGAGTTATTTTCTGACAATCCCTAACGTGTTGGCGCACGTTTCTTTGCCCAGGCACAAGGAGCTGACACCAAGAAAGACTTGATGGGCGGAAAAAGCCTTCCCGTCTTCGGGAAAAGCCTTTTCCGCCCATCGTGATTTTGTGACGCGCCCGAAGAGCCTCTGCCCGTCAGGCGAAACGGCGGACTACTACTTGCCCATCCACTTGGCGAGCACCTCGTCGTACTTGCCGTTTGCCTTCACCTTGGCGAGGCCTTCGTTCAGAAGCTTCACGAGCTCCTCGTTGTCCTTCTTCAGGCAGAAGGCCAGGTGCTCCACTTCCTCGGTCTGGAAGGCCACGTGGAAGAGGTTCTCGAAGCCTTCCTTCTTGTTGGCGTAGTAGGCGGCCACGTTGCTGTCGCAGATGACCGCGTCGATGCGGCCGTTGCGCATGTCTTCCATGGCGAGGCCCACGTCCTCGTATTCCTTGACCTCGGCGCCGGTCTTGGCCTTGTCCATGACAAAGATGCCGGTGGTGCCGATCTGGCCGCCCACCTTCTTGTCCTTGAGCTCGTCCAGGGAGGAGATGCTCTTGTCCTTGGGCATGACCACGGCCTGCACCACGTTGTAGTAGGGCTCGGAGAAGAGATAGACCTTCTTGCGCTCGTCCGTGATGGTGACCGACGAGGAAACCATGTCGTACTTGCCGGCGGCAACGCCCGAGAAGATGCCGTCCCAGGCCGTGTTCTGGATCTGGAACTTGACGTCCATGACCTTTTCCATCTCGGCCAGGAGATCCACGGAGAAGCCGGTGGGCTTCTTGTTGTCGTCGAGATACTCCATGGGCGGCCAGGTGCAGTCGCTGGCAACGGTGACGACCTTCTTGTCGGCGGCCTGGGCTGCGCCCATGGAAAGGGCGAGCACGAGGGCACAGAGAAGCAACGCTTTGCGGAACATTGGCAATAGCTCCCGTGTGAAATGAAGTGAAACGCGTGAATGCGGCGCGAAAGGCCTTGAGCTGGCGGCAGGGCATGCCCTGAAGCATGCCGGGGGCCAGACATGGCCGTGCGCCCGACTCTTGCCCGGGTGAAGGGCTCTCGCCCCGTCAGGGCCTCAAGAGGCAATCTTGGAGCCCGAGGGATGTTGTGCCCTGCCCGGGAACCGGTCCCCCTGGGGATATTGCCGCCCCTTTGGCGCGGCTGGGGGCATCAATGGGGCAGTCCTCAAGTTGCTAAGGCTGCCCCAAGGGGAATTTATGCTTACCCGCTTGAGGGCTTGTTGGCAAGACGAGCGCCGACTTTTGTCGGCCTCTCCCGGGCATTTTCCTGCAGGTTCCGCAAGCGGCTTCCAGAAAGCACCCGCCACCTTGCCTCTTCCCTTTGCGGGCGAGGGGACAAGAAATCAGGCCTTCTTGTCGAGGCCCTGACCCGGCTTCAGGATGCCGGAGATGACGCCCAGCATGTTGCCCACGTTGGCGGCATCGGCCGGGATGATCATGGTGTTGGCCTTTTCCGAGAGCTTGCCGAACTCGGTGATGTATGCCTCGGCCAGGCGCAGCTGGGCGGCCGCCACGGCGTCGCCGTCGAGCTGCTGCTTGATTTTCTCGAGGCCCTCGGCCGTGGCCTCGGCTATGCGCAAAATTTCCTGGGCCGCGCCGTCCGCGCGGTTGATCTGCGCGAGCTTGTCGCCCTCGGAGAGCGCGATGGCCGAGGCCCTGCGGCCTTCGGCGATGTTGATGGTGCTCTGCTTCTCTCCCTCGGACTGGAGGATGGCGGCCCTCTTCTCGCGCTCGGCCTTCACCTGCTGCTCCATGGCCTCCATGATGGTCTGGGGCGGGGTCAGGTCCTTGATCTCGTAGCGCAGTATCTTGACGCCCCAGGCGCTGGCCGCGGCGTTCAGATCCGAGCAGACCTCGGCGTTGATGTGCTCGCGGCTCTCGAAGGTCTTGTCGAGGGCCATGCGGCCGATGCTCGAGCGCAGGGAGGTCTGCGCCAGCTGCACGGCGCCCTGCACGAAGTCGGAGATGCCGTAGGCCGACTTCTGGGCGTCGATGACCTGCATGTAGATGACGCCGTCGATGGTGACGGACACGTTGTCGGAGGTGATGCAGGTCTGGGCCGGCACGTCGAGCACGGTTTCTTTCAGCGATCGCACATAGGCCTTGCGGTCAATGACGGGGATGATGACGTGAAAGCCCGCGAGCAGGGTCGTGCGGTATTTGCCGAGACGCTCCACGATCACCGCGGACTGGTTGGGCACGATGATGATGCCCTTCATGAAGAAAATGACGACGAACAGTGCGAAAAGCACCACGGTCAGGGTGTTCAGGGGATCCATGGACTTTTTGCCCTCTCCTTCAAGGCTTCACGCGGGATTTTTCGGGATTGGCGGCCAGAGCGGACTTTTTGGGGTGTCACGGCCCATGCCTGTTCAGGCCACTGCAAGGCCGGACCCTGGTGGCCGGGCCGACTTGCCAACTGTGCGGCAGGATGGCTTTTCACGCAAGCGTTGCGGATTTGGTTGGAATTTGGCGGAACTTGGCGGCAAAAGCAGGCGTCGCCTACCACGCCTTCCTGTGCCCGCGCACGATTTCAAGTTCGCACTGCCGTCCTTTCTCGAAGGAAAGGTGACTGGGCCTGGACTTGACCTGGCCTATGACGGCAACGGGGCGTCCCTCTCGCTCGAAAGCATGCACGAGCGGGCGCACCTTGACGCTGGGGGCTATCAGAACGAGTCCGCCGTTGGCGCAGGCGTCGTGGATGAGGTTTTCCAGATCCTCGTCGACCTCTCCCTTCCAGGACTCGTATTCCCTGAAAAAGTGCTTGTTTGCCAGGGTGAGGCCAGGGACAAGGCCGTCCGAGGCGATTTCCTTCGCCTTTTCGAGAACGGGCACGTTGTCGACCCAAAGCTCCACACACAGTTCGTCGCGCGGGTACACGGCCTCGACGAGATGCCCGGCAAGGCCCAGGCGGTTCACTGCAAAGCCCGAGACAAGCCCGTACTTTCTGACGAACCTTGCCGCGGTCAGGTCCGGGGCTCCCATGGACTCGATGAGCGTTTTCTCGCTTGCCTGCCAGTCCTCCCGGCGTCCCTTCACCGCGCTGGCGAGAACGCCGGCACCGATGCCCCTTGTGAGCACGAGGTACTGCCCACGGCGCATCTTGGGCTCGCTTGGGGCCTTGTCGAAAAGGCCGCAGCAGGCAGCCCCGACCTTGAGGGACCCGGCAGGCAGCACCTGGCCGCCCAAAACCTCGCAGCCGGCAATCTCCGCGACATCCTTGTACCCCTGCATGAGGCGCCGCAAAACAGCGGGCTTTTTTCGGGCCATCTCCTCAGGGACTTCCCACAAAGGCGACAGGGAGGCAGCCGTCCCGCCTCTTGCGAGAAAGGGCTGGATGGCCGCGGCTGCGCAGATTCGTCCGAGGGACCTTGCGTCGTTCACCACGGGAACAAGGGAAACCATGTTCTGGGCCAGAACCTGCCCGGATTCCAGTTTCTTGAGAGCAAGGCCGCTTTTGCGCTTGTCCCACAGTCCCTCGCTCTCCAGGAAGACGTCGAGCTCGAGGGGTCTCAGTTTCGAGCGGCAGCCCCCGTCGCACTCGAGAGAAACGAGCTGGTCGTCCACGAAATCGTAGTCGAACCTGTCTTCCTTCATTTCGAGGGCGCCGAGGAGGTCGCTCTCCGTCTCGTCCCCGCTTCCGACAGGAGAGCCGTCAGGTGCAGCATCCCCCGACCCGTCCTTCGACGGCAGCATGTCTTCGTTGACGCCCAAAAACCAGTGCTTGCCCCTGGTGTCCACCGAAGCCACTGGCGAGTCCTTTTTCCCGGCCTCGTGTGCCTTTGCCTTTTTCCTGTCCATGGCTGTCTTTTGTCCCTGCTTCTTCGTCCTTGCGGTTTTGCCCTTTGGGGCAAAATTTCAAAAAATCAGATAGAGCGGGGCCTCGCGCCTTTCCACGACCCGCCCCACTTCGCAGGCCAGATCCCCGCCTGCGAGAAGATAGTCCCTCACCTCGCCTAGACGGTCCCTGGGCACAGCCAAAAGCAGGCCCCCCGAGGTCTGGGTGTCGAAAACAAGGTTTTCGAGGTCGTCGTCCTTTTCGCCTGCAAAGCGGGTCTTGCAGGCGCAGAAAAGCTTGTTGTTGATGCTTCCCCCGGGTACGAGGCCGTCCGAGGCGTAGTCGAGAGCCTTGCCCATGACCGGAAGGCTTCTCGCGTCAATCTCGAGGGAGGCGTCGCTGGCCCTTGCCATCTCGAGACAGTGACCACCAAGGCCAAAGCCCGTGATGTCGGTTGCGGCCTTCAGGGCAAACTTCTCTATGGCCGATCCTGCGACCTTGTTCAAGCGACCGGCCCACTTCCTGATAAGCTTTTCGCTCTCCTCCCAGTCGTCCCAGCGGGCCTTGATGCCGTTGGCGAGGATGCCGGTGCCAAGGGGTTTCGTGAGCAACAGGATGTCGCCGGGACACAGGTTGGCGTTGGTTGCGACCTTCTTTGGATCAATGAGCCCCGTGACCGCGAGTCCAAACTTCATCTCGACGTCCGAAACCAACCTGCCTCCAGGGGAGAGGCATCCGGCCTCCTCCATGGCCTCGCGGGCGCCAAGGACGGCGTTTTTCACGACCTCGGGCTCGTTTTCCAGGATGTCTCTGGGCGCGCAGGCTATCGTGAGCGCCCGCCAGGGGGTGCCGCCCATGGCGTAGACGTCCGAGAGCGCGTTGCAGGCGGCAATGCGGCCATAGGAGAAGGCGTCGTTCACGACAGGTGCCAGGATGTCCACGGTCTGGACAAGGGCCTTGCCCTCTGGCGCTGCGACAGGCTCCGGGAAAAAAAAGCTTGCCCTTGCCCCTTCGGGCAAAAGCGCCGCAATGGCGCTTGCGTCATAGCCCGCGCCGCTTCCCAGCCTCGTCGCATAGTCCAGTACCGTCTTCTCCATGGCCTTGTCCAAAATCCCTGTCCTGCCCCGTTTCCCCGCGCTTCAGGCCTGCCCGGTTGCCCGTTTGTCGGATTGCCCGGTTTCCGATCGTTCCTGATGCCCTGTCCCAAAAGTCCCTGAAAGGCCCTGGCTGCATCCCCTACAGGACGACGACGGGAGCGTCCTTGTCGCCCCTCCCCTTGACAACCCGACCGATGAGATGAGCGTCCTCGCCGGCGTCTTTCAAATACCCCAGCACCTCGTTCGCCTTTTCCTTTGCCACCCCAAGCACCAGGCCGCCCGAGGTCTGCTCGTCGAAGAAGAGCCTTTTCCGAGCTTCGTCATCCCCCTCCGAACACGCCCGCCAGGACACGTTCCTGCCGTACCGCTCCAGATTTTCTTTTGAGCCTTGCGGATAGAGGCCTTTGGCTGCGTATTGGGCGGCACCCTCCATCAGGGGGAGGCTTTGCGCCTCGATTTCGAGGGTCAATGAGGTGTTTTGGGAGGATTTTTGAGAGGATTTTTGAGAGGAGAGCCCGACCATCTGCAAGAGATGGCCCGCAAGGCCCTCGCGGGAGACGGCGCATGCTGCCCGTATGCCGAAGGTCGAGATGGCTCTCGCCGCATGAACATCGAGACGCCCGGCAACCCGTGCAATGGCCGTCTCGGCCTCTTCATGCCCCTCGAGGCTGTCCTTCACGGTCATGGCCAGAACTCCGATGCCCAGGGGCTTGGTGAGAAGAAGCACGTTGCCTGACTTCAAATTGGTTGCCGAGGCGGCCTTTCCTTCTTCCACGAAGCCCGTCACGGCAAGCCCGAACTTCATCTCGTCGTCCTTCACGGTATGCCCGCCCGCGGCGACGGCCCCCGCCTCCACCATGCTCTCCAGCGCTCCCTCGATGACGTTCCGCAAAAGATCGGGTGCCTCGTTTGCCAGGGACTCCGGAAAACAGGCAATGGACATGGATGACCACGGGAGGGCTCCCATGGCGTAGATGGCCATGAAGGCATGGGCTGCCGCGATGCGCCCGTATGCCCTGGCGTCGTTCACCAGGGGGGCGATGAGGTCGACGTGGCCCACGAGATTCCTGCCCCGGGGAAAATTCACCACCACGGCGTCCTCGTTGTGGGCGCGGCCGGCCACGACGCGGGTCTCCAGATCCTTCGGCATCCTGTGCGCGAAGGGCGCGAGAAGCTGCTCCAGTCCCGCCGGAGCGAGCTTCGCGGCTCAACCTGCGGCGCTCGCGCGGAAAAGAAGCTGTTCGTTCATGGTGGAAACCAGCAAGAAAGGGGAAAGAGAGGAACAGAAACGGGGGCTCTGCCTTGAGCAGCACCCAGGCCCCCTGAAACGGGGGCAAAGCACCAGGCCAAGGCCTCATAGGGACGGCCCTTGAGGAGCCGACCTTGAGAAGCGGTCCTCAGGAGCCCGCTCTGCGGACCTCGAGAAGCAGGGCGTCGTCCTTGGCGCGGCCCATGACCCGCACGGGCGTGCCGGCAGGCAGGTCGTTCTCGGGGCTCAATGCCCGCCAAAAGCTTCCCTGAATCTCGATCTGGCCTTCCACGCCCTTTTTGAGCTCGCCTACGGTCATTCCTGTCTCGCCTTTCAGATGCTCGATGCCGGCAAAGGCATCGTCCACGTCCGCGTCCCTGGTACTTCTGCCGGAAAAGACGGGTTTCAGGCGCTTTTTGAAGACAAGAAGCGAAACAACGCACGCAAGGACGGCGAAAAGGATCTGGGCGTTTACGGAAAGGTCGAAGAGGGCCGTCAGCCACCCGGCAAGGCACCCGACGCCGAAAAAGAGAAAGGCGCCCACGGGCACCATCATTTCCAGGGCGAAAAGCAGCACCATGGCCGCAAACCAGAGAACGGGGGCTGTGAACATGAAAAAGCGTACTCCTCGTTGGGGGAATATAAGGAGCTGTGCCGCAAAGAGGGCGCAGGACAAGACCGACATGGGCCTGGCTGTGCCCATGCCCGGGCAAGGATCATACCACCTGCCCACAGGATTTGAACATCCCGCCTTCAGGGCCGATTTGGCAGGCCCCCACGTTTCTTTTGGAGCGCCTTGTGCGCGCCTCTCGCTTTGCCCGCTGCCCCTTGTCCTGGCCAAAGATGGCCCTGTTCCTCTTTGTTCTCGAAATCCGCCTTGAATCGCTTCCGATTTTTAAATCCGCCTGTCAGGCCTTTTCAAAGCATTCTTTTCCAAATCTCCGCCCATCAGGCCCACTTCGTGACCTGGGCCGCGAAGCGCTTCACTTCCTCCCAGTGATCGGGGGTGTTCACGTTGGTGAGTGCGGGTGCCTGACGGGCATTCAGGGCAATGCGATTCCACCTTGTCTCGGGTATGGCGCGGGTGAGGGAATAGTCCCCCTGCTCGACAGCCTTCTCGAGAAACGGCAGGGCCTCCACGGCCCAGACCGCGCACAGAGGATGGCTTTTCGCGTCCGGTGTGACAAAGCAGGTGACTAGCGGCGCCGACATGTCGAGCACCCATTCGCCGCAAAGCTGCCAGAGAAAGCTTCTTGGAAGGAGCGGCAGATCGCACGAGGTCACGCAGGCGCCCTGCAGTCCCAGAAATTCCGCGTGCTCCAGAGCCGTCAAAACGCCTCCCATGGGGCCGATTTCGCCGGTCGCGTCGGTCACGATGTCGACATACGGGAATTCGGGGCCCAGAACCTCCTCGAAGGTCAGGGCACCGTCCTTTCCGTGCAGGCAGGCGCCCTTCTTGGAAATGCCCTGGCGCACGGAAACGATGGTTCTGGGGAAGAAACTTCGGTGCTTGTAGACAAGACTCGCGAGCACGCTCCTGCCGCTCTCGAAGGTCAGCGTCGCCTTGTCCACGCCCATGCGGGTGCTTCTGCCGCCCGCGAGCACGCAGCCCAACAACGGAATACGTTTCATTCTCGCTCCCCAAAAACCAAGGAAAAAATGGATACAGCACCCACCGCCAGGGGGACCTTGAAAGCCCCCAAAACCTGTCCCTCGATGGAGGGCCCAA
>CAZWOT010000098.1:0-8798 GCA_964635595.1 uncultured Desulfovibrio sp. | reverse complement strand
CGCAACATCCTCGACACCTTCGACGAGTTTGCCGGCAAGGAAATCCTCACTCTGGGTGAATTTCAGGACTACCAGAGCCGATATCTCGACATCTGGCACGACCTACGCGGGAGAAGGGACAAGGAGAACGTCAACGACGACATCATCTTCGAGATAGAGCTCGTCCGGCAGGTCGAAATCAACATCGACTACATCCTGATGCTGGTGGAGAAATTCCGGAAGGGCAACTGCAAGGACAAGACCATTCTCGCGGACATCGACTCGGCCATCGGCTCGAGCACCCAGCTGCGCAGCAAGAAGGAGCTCATCGAGGGCTTCCTCAAGACCATCAATCCGGACTCGCGCGTGGAAGAAGGATGGAGAAACTACGTCCTGGAACGCAAGGAAGCGGACCTGGAGGAGCTCATCACTTCCCAGAGACTGCGTCCCCAGGAGGCGCGCGAATACTTCGAGCGCGCCTTCAGGGACGGCGAGCTCCAGACCATCGGTGCCGAGTTCAACGACATCATGCCGCGGCACAGCCTTTTCGCGAAGGACACGGCCGAAAGGCGCGAGAGCATCCTCGACAGGATCAAGGCCTTCTTCGAGAAGTACATCGGCCTTTCGTTCTGATGCCCCAAAGGGCAGTCCCCTGAGACAGACAGATTTCCTCCATCCACAATTCCGCAAGGGGCGCAAGGCTCGGAATCTTGTATCTGTCCTGTTCATGGGCCAGACCCCATCGGGACAACCACAAGGGGCAATTCAAGAGACTCGGGCAATATGTTGAAATTTGTGGTGATTTTGGCCCAAAACGCCAATGCGTCGTCAATGGTTCCCAAGAGACAGAGTTCATGGTACATTTCTGCCCGGCTCATAAGGACGCACCTCCGGTTGATGGTCAATGGGACTTGTCCTTGTCCTTGTGAGCCATTTTTATTTGGGAAAACGGGCTCCCCTGGTTCAACGCGCACGTCATGGCGCTCGACAGGCTTGCCAGGCCCAGAGGCATCCGCTTTGCGGACCTGCGGAGCGTGCGCTCCTTCTTGACTTTTGCCGGCCTATTGTGCAGAGAGTGCAGGCCTTGGGGCGCGTGCAAAAAGTGCGGGTTCTGCGATGCCTGACGGGAAAGACCGTCGCTCGCAGGGGCCGCCTGTTTTTTCCCATGAGCCCCATGCGTCTCCCCCGAGTGGAGACGGACAAAAGACACTTCACCGACTTTGACGGTAACCCACGGGGCGCAGTCTCGAACGACCGCTCTGCAACGGGTTCAACTGACGGCGGGTACGACCGCGTGAGGGGGCAGCGAAGACGTTGAACAAGTTCCGCAGCTTGCTTCAGCCATGGCGGGTGGAGGACAGTGCCGAGCTCTACGGCATCCACACCTGGGGCGCCGGGTATTTCGACGTTTCCGAGAAGGGGGATGTGGTCATATGTCCCCAGGGGCCGAAGGGCCCCAGGGTGTCCATCCCGGAAATCATCGAGGGCATCAAGGAGCGGGGCTACGGCATGCCCTGCCTCTTGCGGGTGGAAAACATTCTGGACTCGCAGATACAGAGTTTGCACGAGTCCTTCAGCAAGGCCATCCGAACACTTGGCTACAAGGGCAGCTACCGCGGCGTCTTCCCCATCAAGGTCAACCAGCAGCAACAGGTCATCGAGGAAATCGCCGACTTCGGCTCGCGCTACCACCACGGCCTGGAAGTCGGCTCCAAGGGCGAGCTCATTGCGGCGGTCTCGCTCCTGCACGACCGCGAGGCCTGCCTCATCTGCAACGGCTACAAGGACGGCGAGTTCATCGATCTGGGCCTCCAGGCCCAGCGCCTCGGCCTCAACGTCTTTTTTGTCATCGAGATGCCGGGCGAGCTCGAGACCATCTTGCAACGGGCCCGCATCCACGACATGCGTCCCAAGCTCGGCGTGCGCTGCAAGCTCTCCACGCGTGCCAGCGGCCATTGGGCCGAGTCCGGCGGCGAGCGCTCGGTCTTCGGGCTCTCGCCCGCGGAAATCGTGGACATCATCGACAAGCTCAAAGAGCAGGACATGCTCGACTGCCTGAGGCTTCTGCACTACCACCTGGGCTCGCAGGTCTCCAACATCCGCGACATCCGCCTGGGCGTGCAGGAAGGGGCCCGCTTCTATTCGGGCCTTGTGCAGGAAGGCGCCCCCATGGGCTACATCGACCTTGGCGGCGGCCTTGCCGTGGACTACGACGGCTCGCACACCAACTACGTGTCCTCGCGCAACTACACCCTCGACGAGTACAGCGCGGACATCGTCGAGGCCATCATGCAGACCCTGGACGAGGACGAGGTGCCCCATCCGCACATTGTCACCGAGTCCGGGCGCGCCACCGTGGCCTACTACTCGCTTCTGCTCTTCAACGTGCTCGACGTGAGCGTCATCGAGCAGGCGGCCCTGCCGGAGAAGCTGCCCGAGGACACGCCGGAGCCCGTGAAGAACCTGGCCGAGGTGCTTGCCAACATAAGCCCGCGCAACCTGCAGGAATGCTACAACGACGCCGTCTACTATCGCGGCGAGATGCGCCAGCTCTTTTCCACCGGCGCCGTCAACCTGCGCGAGCGCAGTCTCTCCGAGCGTTTCTTCTGGTCCGTGCTCATGCGCATTGCCGAGGAAAAGAACAAGCTCAAGGTCATCCCCAGGGATCTGCAGGACATCGACGCCAATCTCGCCGACATCTACTACGGCAACTTCAGCATCTTCCAGTCCCTGCCGGATTCCTGGGCCATAGACCAGCTCTTTCCCATCATGCCCGTGCACAGGCTCAACGAGTGCCCCACCCGCATGGGCATCATCTCGGACATCACCTGCGACTCCGACGGCCAGATAAACCACTTCATCGACCAGCAGGGCAACAAGCGGGCCCTGGAGCTCCATCCCCTGAAAAACGGCGAGGAGTACTATCTCGGCGTCTTCCTCGTTGGGGCCTACCAGGAGACCCTGGGCGACTTGCACAACCTCATGGGCGACAACAACGTGGTCTCCATCCGCATCGAGGAGGACGGCAGCTACCACTTCGTGCGCGAGCAGGAAGGGGACACCGTGGCCGACGTCCTCTCCTACGTGGAATACGAGCCGCGCCGCATCATGGAGTCCCTGCGCAGCATGGCCGAGCGGGCCGTGCGCGAAGGGCGCATCACGCCGAGCCAGCGCTTCGCCTTCCTGCAGATCTTCGAGGACGGCCTGAGAGGCTACACCTACTTTGAGCGCTAGGGGTTGAAGCCCCGAAAGGGCTCATTCCGTCAAAATCAAGGGCCGCCTTGCATCGTTGACTGGGCGTTCCTACAATTCGACTTGAGAAATTGAGGTTGTTGATTTTTCGGCAGCCTCTTTTTTTGGGCCTTGGGGATGAGCGTCCGTGGGCGGTTCTGAGCTCCATGCCCATTCGGGATCAGGCTTGAGTGCATGTCGATCCAGTTTTGACCGGCCTATAAGCCTGTGGTATTGTTGCTCGCCGCGTTGTTGGCGAGCAATTCCGCTCGCAAGATGCCCCTCAGGGCAATCGGAGAAGATGCGATGTCAGACTCCAGGCAGACCTACGAGAGCGAAGAGGACACAAAGACTCGGCACATTACTCCCGCGATTCAGGCGGTGGGATGGAAGCTCGACCACGTGTTGCTTGAATATTCGCTGAAGAAGGATCGCCAGCGCATCGTGCCAGGCAAGAATGTCGAGAAAGCCAAGCCCAGCAAAAGATCCAAGCCTGACTACATCCTGTGCACGGACGTCAACGTCCCGATTGCCGTGATCGAGGCCAAGAGAAAGGGCGTTCCCCCAGCCACGGCGGCCTCGCAGGCCCAGGCATATGCCGAGATGCTCGGGGTTCCTTTTGCCTACACCTCGTCGGGCACGGATTTTTACGAATATGAGCATCCATGGGGTACCCCGAACATCCTGCCCCTTGACAAATTCCCGTCGCCAGAGGAGCTGTGGTCGCGCTGGTGCGTCCGAAACAGAGTCTCCAAGGACGCAGAGGAGATGTTGCGAAACGCGTCCTATTACTCGGCCGCAGACTCGATCAAGCCCCGTTATTATCAGCTTCAGGCCATCAACAACACGGTAAACTCGATCATTGTCAATGGCCGCAGGCGCATCCTGCTTGTCATGGCGACAGGAACGGGCAAGACATACACGGCATTTCAGATTGTCTGGAGACTCAAGAAGGCAGGTGTCGTCAAGAATGTCCTCTATCTTGCGGACAGAAATCAGCTTGTCGATCAGACAATGGCAGCCGATTTTGCTCCGTTCACTGGAATGACAAAGATTCAGAGCGGCATAATCGATCAAAGCTACCAGATTTATTTCGGCCTGTACCAGCAATTGAAAGGGGACAATGCAGAGTCCGCCCTCGACAACTACAAACAGGTCCCTGCCGACTACTTTGATCTCATCATCGTGGACGAGTGTCATCGCGGGAGCGCGAGGGAAGACAGCTGCTGGCGGGAAATTCTGGAGTACTTCTCGTCCGCGATTCAGATCGGCATGACGGCCACGCCAAACGAAAAGGACGGGTCAAAAAACAGCGACTACTTTGGGGCCCCCTTGTACACCTATTCGCTCAAGCAGGGGATCGCTGATGGATTCCTCGCCCCTTACAGGGTTGTGTCCGTGAACCTGGACAAGGACAGGGATGGATGGGAGCCGGAGGAAGGGGAAAAGGACCTCGAGGGCAAGGAAATCCCGAAAAGGCTCTATACCCAGAAGGATTTCGACTCCATCCTGGAACTGAGAAGCCGCACGAACTGCGTTGCCGAGACCGTCACGAAGTACCTCCACCACATCGGGCGCATGTCCAAGACCATCGTTTTCTGCAATACCCAGAGACACGCGGCCACGATGAGGGACTTCTTGAGGGAACACAACAAGGACCTCGTTGCCGAGGAGCCCGACTACGTGGTTCGCATGACCGCGGACGACGAGGACGGCAAGGGCTTCTATCAGGACTTCATCAGCGTGAATCGCCCCTGTCCGGTCGTGGTCACCACAAGCAAGCTGCTGACGACAGGAGCAGACACAAAGTGCGTCAAGCTCATTGTGCTGGACAGCAACATCAAGTCGAGCATCGAGTTCAAGCAGGTAATTGGCCGTGGAACCCGGCTGCTCCCGGAGGAGGGGAAAACGTTTTTCACAATCCTGGATTTTCGTGGCGTTTGCGCCCAATTCAGCGATCCCGAGTTTGACGGCGTTCCTGACGATTTCATTGACTGGTCCGGCACAGAAGACCCCGCAGCTGTTGAGATCAAGGAAAAGAAAACCAGGGAGGGGGACCGAGGTGACTCCAGAGAGGTCTATATCGTCGAGGGCGGCAAGACCTCTGTCGTTGCGGAGACAACTTCCTACCTGGACGACGACGGTAACGTGGTGACGGAAAAATTCAAAGATTACACGAAGCAGACGATCCTTTCGGTATATGGCACGGAGGAGGAGTTTCTCACTGTCTGGAATGGGCCCCAAACCAAGGGAAAGATTCTCGATGAACTTGCCCAGCATGGTGTTTCCTTTGACCAGATGAAGAAGGAGCTTGGCGAACCGAATCTTGACGAGTTCGACATGATCAGGAACATAGCCTTCGGCAAGCCGCTCTTCACCCGCAGGCAGCGGGCAACGAAAGTCAGGGAGGCGAAGTTCCTGGAAAAGTACCAGGGCATTGCCCGAGATGTGCTCGACAAGCTGCTCGATGCCTACGCCTCAATCGGTGTGCGGGAAATCGAGTCAATGGAGGCATTGAAGACCTACTGCTCGGATTTGGGCGGATTAAACAAGCTGGTGAAGAGCTTTGGCGGCAGGGACGCAGTGCTCGCCGCCGTGCGCGACATGGAAGAGGCCTTGTACAGCGAGGCGGTATAGGCAGGATACGGGCACTCTTTGGCCGACAACACACCGGACAGACGACAAATAGGGGAAACCACACGTGAGCTTGGGCAACTTTGTGAAAAGGGTGAGGGACATCACCCGCCTGGACCAGGGAATCAACGGAGATGCACAACGCATCGAGCAGTTGTCGTGGATGCTGTTTCTGAAAATCTACGATCAAAAAGAGGAAGAGTGGTCAAACCTTGATCCAAACTATTCTTCTCTGATCCCGGACGAGCTTCGCTGGAGCAAGTGGGCAGACACGAGCGACGGCAAGGGCCTGAAGGGCGACGAGCTCCTGTCGTTCGTCGACACGAAGCTGATCCCCGGTCTGAAGAACCTGCAGGTGCCGCCCGGGTGCGACAGGAAAAGAAGCCTCGTCAAGACTGTATTCACAGACATTCACAACTACATGAAGGACGGCGTTCAGCTGCACAAGGTCCTCGTGGAGATCAACGACTGTGATTTCGATGATCCAAAGGAGGCCCATGCCTTTGGACTCATCTACGAGACCATCCTCAAGTTTTTGCAAAGCGCGGGAAGTTCCGGCGAGTTCTACACTCCAAGGGCCCTCACGGACTTCATGGCCCGCCACGTGGGACTGAAGCTTGGCGATCGCGTCGCGGACTTTGCCTGCGGAACCGGCGGCTTTTTGAATTCGGCCCGCGAGGTGCTCGAAGAGCAGGCCAGGACCAACGAGGGCCGGACGACCCTGGACAGGTCCTTTTACGGCATTGAAAAAAAGCCTTTGCCCTTCGTGCTGTGTGTGACCAATCTTCTGCTGCACGGCATTGACGAGCCGGAAATAATCTATGGCAACGCGCTTTCCCGCAACACCGGCGACTACACGGACAAGGACAAGTTCGACGTCATCCTGATGAATCCGCCATATGGAGGTAGCGAGCAGAGCATCATCCAGCAGAATTTCCCCGCGAACATGAGAAGTGCCGAGACGGCCGACCTCTTCATCATCCTGATCAAGACGCGCCTCAAGGAAACAGGCAGGGCTGCTGTCATCATCCCGGACGGTTTTCTGTTTGGCGGCGGCAACAAGGAAGCCATCAAAAGGGCCTTGCTCAAGGAGTGCAATTTGCACACGATCGTGCGGCTCCCCACGTCCGTGTTCGCCCCGTATACGTCCATAGCGACTAACATTATGTTTTTCGACGGCAAGGGGCCGACAAAGGAGACATGGTTCTATCGGGTCGACATGCCCGAGGGTTACAAGCACTTTTCCAAGACCAAGCCCATGCGGCTGGAACACCTGAATGAGCTCGATCTCTGGTGGAACAATCGCAAGGAAATCGAAGAAGGGAACTCCCACAAGGCACGAAAATTTACCCGTGATGAGCTTGAGGCGCTGGGATGCAACTTCGATCAGTGCGGCTTTGGGGAAGAAGAGGAAGGACTCCTTTCGCCTGCCGAGCTAATTGCGAAGTACAAGGCCGAGCGCGAAAAGCACGAGAAGGTCATGGATGAAGCCCTGGCGAAGATAATGTCCATGATTGGGGGCGGGTCATGCTGACAGCGGAGAAATTGAAGGCCTCGATTTTACAGGAGGCAATCCAAGGCAGGCTTGTGCCGCAACTGCCGGAAGAGCTTGCAATTGAAATTCAAAGCCCTAAGATAAATGAAGTTCCTTTCAAGACACCACAAAAATGGCAGTGGATATTTCTCGGTCAAGCAGTAGAAATAGTGTCAGCACGAAGAGTGCATCAAAGCGATTGGAGAAGTCAAGGTATTCCTTTTTATAGAGCACGTGAAATTGCTGCGTTATCAGAAGGGAGAGTTATTAATAGCGCCTTGTTTATAGATGAAAGCCTTTTTCAAAAGTTATCTTCTTCTGGTTGTCCTGAACCAGGAGATGTGATGATAACTGCAGTTGGAACACTTGGTAAATGTTATATTGTTCGTAACAGAGAAAAATTTTATTATAAGGATGCAAGTGTATTGTGCTTAAAGAATAAAGGTATATACTTTCCAAAATTTTTAAAGTTATTGTTCGAATCTTCTTTTATGCGCCAACAGATACAATCATTTTCTTCTGGAACAACTGTTGGAACGATCACAATTAAAAATGCCAATAATTTTATTGTGCCGCTACCTCCATTGGCTGAGCAGAAGCGAATTGTTGCTAAGATAGATGAATTGCTTACTATTATTGAACAATACGGAAAGGCGCAGACCTCTTTGGACGCCTTGGAGCGAACGTTGCCGGAGAAGCTATTTGCGTCTATTTTGCAGGAGGCAATCCAAGGCAGGCTTGTGCCGCAATTGGAAGAGGAGCCGTCTGTATCAATTGACAATAATGAGGTAATAACTGGACCATTTGAGATTCCAACAAAATGGAGATGGGTAAGACTATCATTTTGTACTGACATCAATCCTAGAATTTCTGTTGATGATGAAACTGAAGTGTCGTTCGTTCCAATGCCATTATTGGAAGGCGGTTATAAAAATAAAATTGATTTATCAAATATACGTAAGTGGAAAGATGTTAAAAAGGGGTTTACTAGATTTGAAGATGGTGATATTGTAGTTGCAAAAATTACACCATGCTTTCAAAATAGAAAGTCTGCAATTGTTAATAATGCAAAAAATGGTATTGGAGCAGGAACAACAGAGCTCAATGTTTTTCGATGCCTTGATATGGTTTATGTTGAGTATGTACTATGGTTCTTCAAAACTAATTATTTTATAAACTATGGAGTTAGAAAATTCAAAGGAACTGCTGGACAACAACGAATTAGTTCGTCAGAGCTTAAGGAATGTGCATTTCCACTCCCACCGCTAGCAGAACAAAAACGTATTGTAGCTAAACTAAATGAGATATTGCCGATTGTTGAGCAGTATGGAAATGCGCAGAGAGCTTTGGACACCTTGGAGCAGACGTAATTACTCAGCGCAACGCTGTAGACCCCACGGTCAGCCGTCATGGAGACCGT
>CAZWOT010000097.1:5999-8863 GCA_964635595.1 uncultured Desulfovibrio sp. | reverse complement strand
TCTCGGCCTTGTAGGTGAGGTAGTAGGGGTCCACGCCGATGCAGTGGCCGCCCACAAGGCCTGGCCTGAAGGGCAGGAAGTTCCACTTGGTGCCGGCCGCCTCGAGGACCTCGAGGGTGTCGATGCAGAGCTCGTGGAAGATGAGGGAAAGCTCGTTCATGAGCGCGATGTTGAGGTCGCGCTGGGTGTTCTCTATGACCTTGGCGGCCTCGGCCACCTTGATGGAGCTGGCCCTGTGGATGCCCGCCCTGACGACGCTGCCGTACACCTCGGCCAGAAGATCCGCCGTTTCCTGGTCGGAGCCGGAGACGATTTTGACGATGGTCTCCAGCGTGTGCACCTTGTCGCCGGGGTTGATGCGCTCGGGCGAGTAGCCCACCGTGAAGTCCCTGCCGAAGGCAAGGCCGCTTTTCTCCTCGAGGAGGGGCACGCACACTTCCTCGGTGAGGCCCGGGTACACCGTGGACTCGTAGCAGACCACGCACCCCTTCTGCATGTGGCTTCCCACCGTCTCGCTCGCGCCCACCACCGGGGTGAGGTCCGGCGCCTTGTGGGCGTCGATGGGCGTCGGCACGGCCACGATGACGACAGCGGCCTTCTCCAGCTCCTCCGGATCGCAGGTGTAGCGGATCCTGGCCTCGGCAAGGGCCTTTTCGTCCACCTCGTTCGTGTGGTCGCGGCCGCCGGCAAGCTCCCGCACCCTGGACTCGGAGATGTCGAAGCCAATCACGTCGAAGTGCTTCGAGAAGGCCACGGCCAGGGGGAGCCCCACGTAGCCGAGGCCGACCACCGCGAGCGGGGCCTTCCTGCCTGCGAGTTCGGCAAAGGTGATCATCGAACGGTTCCTTTACTTGCGGTTGAAAAGAGTTTGGATTGGTGGGAAAGAGCACTGGATCGTGCGGCCGTTTTGGTCGGCATGCCCGTTTTGCACCCCGGACAAGCCCCTGCCTTGAGGAGAGACCTTGATGGACATCCTGGTGAATTTCGACGCGTCGCTGTTTTTCCGCGCCCTGGGCCTCGCGTTCATGCTGGAGGGCGTCCTCTGGGCGGGATTCCCCAGGGGCATGCTTTCCGCCATGGAGAGCCTCAGGGGCCGTCCCGACCTTGCCCGCTCGCTCGGGGTGACGGGGATTGGCGTGGGCCTTCTGGTCAGCGTGCTCGCGAGCTGATGCCCGTCTGGACAACTTGCCCGAAAGGCGCAAGGAAGGCTTCTTTCGCCTAGCCCTGCTTCTCGCCCATGTGCAGGCAGACGATGCCGCTCGTGAGCTTGGTGTAGTGCACGCGCTTGAAGCCCACGTTTTCCATCTCGCGGGCCAGTTCCCTGGCGCTCGGAAAGTTGTGGATGGTCTGCGAGAGATAGGTGTAGGCGCCCTTGTCGCGGGAGACGAGGCGGCCGATGGCGGGCAGCACCCGGTTCAGGTAGAAGTTGTAGATGCCGAGCCAGATGCGTTCGCGCCCGGAGCCGAACTCGAGAATGCACACGCGCCCGCCGGGGGCGAGGACGCGGTACATTTCCTTCAGGGCCTCCTCGCGGGGGAGAATGTTGCGGATGCCGAACGCGATGGTCACGCTGTCCACGCAGTTGTCGGGCAGGGGCAGGTGCTTGCCGTCCGCGGCCACGGGAAAGACGCGCCTTTCCCTGCGGCTTTCCATCTTCCTCTGCCCGCGGGCCAGCATGGGCTCGCAGAAGTCGAGAGCCAGCACGTCGTGGTCCGGGTGCTGGCGTCTGAGCGCAAAGGAAACGTCCAGGGTGCCGGCTGCAAGATCCAGAAAGCAGTGGTGCGCTCCCGGGCGGACCGAGCGGGCGAGCACCCAGCGCCAGTAGCAGTCGATCCCCAGGGAAAGAACGTGGTTGAGGAGGTCGTATAATCGGGCAATGCGGCCGAACATGCCGGAAACGGCCTGGTCGTGCCCGTTGGTGTCCTTGTCGTTTGTGCCTGCGTTTTCGCTCATGTTGTCGGGTGTTCCTGGCAAAGGCCCGTCAGGACTGCCGGCCCTGGTCGGGCCTGCTGCTCTCGGGCTTCGAGATGGCGAGAATGGTTGTGTAGACCACGTTGAAGATGGTCGGGAACACGTCCGCTATGTTGCCTTGGGACACGGAGCGGATCTCGATGAGCTTGGCCGTAAGTTCCTTGGCTATTTGCAGGGCTTCCTTTTGGTCCTTGTCCAGCATGGCATCTCCCGGGAAAAGAAACCCGTCCTTCGGGGAATGGCCGTGACCCACCATGGGACACGTCCGGACGGGAAAAGAACGGAAGCGGAAAACCCCCGCCCTCTTTTTGATATTTCCAACCCGCCGGCATTCCCTCGAGAAATCATGATGAACATGAGAAAGAGGAACCCGGACGGGTGCATGGCGGATGTGACGGGCCCTGGCGCACCCGCCAAAGGCCGGCGGGCGCCCGAGGCGCGCCCAAATTTATAATGGCCTCTTCGACGCAAGGCAAGCCGCGCAAAGAGGCCATTCATGGCTCCCCGTCGGGGGAGAAGGTCGTGTTGAAGCCGACGTATGATCTTCGGGAAGGGCGCTGCTAGCGGGAGGTGATGCGCCCGATCTCCTCGCGCAGAACGCGCAGGCATGCCCTGGCGGTCGTCTTTTCGAGAGCGTCCTCGCTCAGCATCATTTCCATGGCTTCCACGCGCTTGCCAAGCCGCTCGGCAAGGGAAAGGGCGTTGGCGAGGCTCTCCTCGAGCTCGTCCACGCGCGCCTCGAGCTTTCGCGCCTTTGCGCCGGCCTCGTCGAGCTGTCCCTCAAGCTGTTCGACCCGCTGGACGTTTGCGCTGTCGGTCTGCTCCCGCATCCTGGCCAGCATCTCGTCCGGCAGGGAAGAAAGCCTTTTGTCGAGCTCGTCGACGCGTCCCGC
>CAZWOT010000097.1:0-5899 GCA_964635595.1 uncultured Desulfovibrio sp. | reverse complement strand
TGCCCAGCATTTCGTCCGGCAGGGAAGAAAGCCTTTTGTCGAGCTCGTCGACGCGCGCCTCGATCTTTCCAGCCCTTGAGCCGGCCTCGTCAAGCTGCCCCTGAAGCCGTTCGACCCGTTCGGCGTTGGTGCTGTCGGTCTGCTCCTGCATTCTGCCCAGCATTTCGTCCGGCAGGGAAGAAAGCCTTTTGTCGAGCTCGTCGACGCGCGCCTCGATCTTTCCAGCCCTTGAGCCGGCCTCGTCAAGCTGCCCCTGAAGCCGTTCGACCCGTTCGGCGTTGGTGCTGTCGGTCTGCTCCTGCATTCTGCCCAGCATTTCGTCCGGCAGGGAAGAAAGCCTTTTGTCGAGCTCGTCGACGCGTCCCGCAAGGGCCTGGGCGTTGGAGCCGGCTTCATCGAGGGCCTGTCGCAGGCCGGCCAGTTCGGCGCTGTCCGCCGCGGTCTGTCCCGCCATCTGCGAGAGGAGCTGGCCCGGCAGGGCATCCATGTTCTTCTCGAGCTCGTCCAGGCGCTCCTCGTCCTTCTTGCTCCGATCGGCCACGGAGCGGAGCGCTTCCGCCTGCTTGCCGAGCTTGCGGGCAGCGTCGCCCACGCGCTCGTCCATGGTGCGGGAGAGGGTGGTGAGCGCCTCTTCCTGCTTCTTGCCCACGGTCTTGACGCGGGTCTCCACCTCCTCGAGGGTCTTGAGGGCACCCTTGAGTTCCTGGGAGAGCTTCTTCTCGTCCTTGCGGGCCTGTCCTTCCACCTCCTCGATGCGCTGGCCAAGCTTCTTTTCGGCCTTTTTGGCGTTCTGGGAAAGCTCGTCGAGCCTGCGCCCGACTTCTTCCACAGCCAGCTTGGCCTCCCTGGCCTCGTTCGCAGCACTTTCGCCGCCTGTGCCGGCTCCCTTCAGGGCGTTCACCTCCTCCTCGAGCGCGGCAAGATCCCTTGCCGAAGCCGAGAGATCGATGCGATCCTCGCACTCGGCAAGACGCATGGCAAAGGCCGCGGAGACGGGTTTGTCGTTGACGGTGAAGTTCTCGATGCGCTCGATGCGATCCGAGAAGGACTTGAGGGTGGTGTTCACGTAGACGCGGGTGCTGGTTTCCTCCCGCTGGACCGCGAGCGTGCGCTCGAGCTCCTGGAGCCTTGCGGCCAGATCTCCAAGGTCCGTGTTCGCGCTCGGAGCCGGAGCCACAGGAGCAGGCTGGCTGTCGGCATCCATGGGGATGTCGATGGGGGTGTCGATGGGCGCGTCCGTCTGGTCGTCCGGCCGATCGCCGGCCCGATCTTCGGCGGAGACTTGCGTGGATTCTGCAGTGGACTCTGCCGAGGGCTGCTCCACGTCCGGCACATCCAGGCCCTGAGCGGATACGCTGTCGGAGGGATCAATGCTGGACGGAACTATGCTGGACGATTCAGCATTGGACGGATCAACGTTGGACGGATCAACGTTGGAGGGAGCTACTTTGAAAGGATCGGCGTCGGAAGGACTGTCTCCGGAAGGACTGTCTCCGGAAGGACTGCCTCCGGAAGGACTGCCTCCGGAAGTCTCTTCCTGCCGGGCTTCCAGGCCCGTTTCCTGACTGGCTTGCGCGAAACCTTCGTCCGCGGGGCCATTTCCCGCGGGGCTTTCGTCCACGGGAGCTGCCGGTTCGAATGCCCCGGAATCCGGCGAATCCTGCGAATTCTGGGTCTCCTGGGCCTCCTGCGTGTTCAGGGACGATTGCCCGTCGTCCTGCTGAACTTCGGATTCGTGGCCTTCCACAAGCTGGGTGAGCTCGATGACTTCGACCTCTTCCCCGTTGTGCAGGGCAATGGCCTTTTTCGTCTGGTTGTCGTTGTTGGCGTCGGGCTCGTACATGTGTGTGTCCCCTCTTGCCCGGGGCGGATCTCCACGGCGCCGCCGGGTCGGATGCCCGCCGCGGGCGACTGCGGCACGAAAAAGATTTGTCCGAAATTTCTAGCCGCAACCGGGTCGCTTTGTCGATAGGCGATAATCGCAAGCCGCCAAAACGTCGGAATGAGGGCGTGCAAAAAGAACCGGTGCGAAAAGCCGAGCGGGATTGTGCTCCTGCTCGCCCTGTTCGGGGACTTGCAGGCGAATTGACTGTCTGCGCGCGGTTGCTTGTCCGGGCGTTTTTGGACTATGACTCTTCGTTGCGAGGGGCCTGCCCGCGCCGAAGGAAGCTTCCCCTCAGGGGCCAAGGCTTGTTGGGCGTTTCCTTGCGCTTCGCCGCAGGGGCAGGCTTGTCCGGACCAATGCGGCTTTTGGTCCGGGCGCTTGTGTACTCGCCGACGGCCGCTGAATTCATGCATTTTCAGAGTCAGCTTCAGAGTCGTCTACTGATTCTTTCATCTACTTGAGCCATCTCTTTTATCGGAGGATTCAGATGCTCAACGCCACACAGTGTGTTCTGTACAGCGGCGGTGCTGCCGGCACCGAACAGTTTTTCGGCGCCCTGGCCGAAGGCTGGGGAATCGAGGAAGTGAACTACAGCTTCGAGGGCCATCAGATTGAGCGCAAGCGCGGCGTGCGCGTGCTCACGAGCGAGGAGCTCGCCCTGAAGGACGTGAGCCTGACCTACGTTTCCAAACTGATGAACCGCGAGTTCACCCGCGCCCCGCTCTTCCGCAAGGTCCTGCAGAGCATCTGCTGGCAGGTGAGCAGCGGCAACCAGGTGATCGTCGTGGGCGCCATCCAGCCCGACGATACCGTGAAGGGCGGCACCGGCTGGGGAGCCGAGTTCGCCAAGATCTGCAACAAGCCCCTGCTTGTGTTCGACCAGGTGCGCAACGGCTGGTTCTCCTGGGAAAAGACCTGCTGGAAGGAATGCACGGATCCGGTCATCTCCCAGTCCCACTTTGCCGCCACCGGCACGCGCTTCCTCGAGGACAACGGCCGCGACGCCATCCAGGACCTCTTCAAGCGTTCGTTCAACCGCGGCTAGTCCCCCAAAAATCGGCCTTTCATCGAGTCCGCGCGCAGGCTGCGCAAGCGACAGGGCCCCGGGATTCCGTCCGCGGGGCCTTGATGAACGCCCGGCGTCTGCCGGACCAAAAAAGGCTCGACAGGCAGGATGAGGACCTTAAGGTTCCGTCCAGAAGGTCCATCACATAAAAAGGAGCGCCTTCATGGCCCGCGAGTTCACCCCGACCGAGACCGCCATCCTGCGCATCGTGCAGAAGGACCTGCCTGATTCCCTCACGCCCTACGCCGACATCGCCCGCGAGACCGGCGCAAGCGAGGAAGAGGTCATTTCCCTTTTGAAAAAGCTCAAGGAAGAGGGTGTCATCCGCCGCTTCGGCGCGAGCATCAAGCACCAGAAGGCCGGCTGGAACCACAACGCCATGGTGGCCTGGAAGGTGGACGCGGACACCGTTGCCGAGCTCGGCAAGAAGGCCGCGACCCACGATCACGTCTCGCACTGCTATTATCGGCCCTCGTCCGCCGAGGACTGGCCCTTCGAGCTCTACACCATGGTGCACGGCCGCTCCGAGGAGGAGTGCGAGGCCGTGGTGGCCGAGCTCGAGGAGATGATCGGCAAGCGCGAGCACATGGCGCTCACGAGCAAGCGCGAGCTGAAGAAGATTTCCCCCACCTATTTCTAGCCTTGGCCTCGAGTCAGGGAATCGGCGCCCGACGCCAAGGAGACGACATGGCCACGCGTTCCGAAGAACTGTTTGCCCAGGCAAAGGAGCTCATCCCCGGCGGTGTGAACAGCCCCGTCCGGGCCTGCCACAACGTCCAGAGCGAGCCGCTCTTCATCGCCAGGGGCAGGGGCTCGAGACTGTGGGACATGGACGGGCGCGAATACGTGGACTTCGTGCTCTCCTGGGGCCCCATGATCCTGGGACACGCCGAGCCCTCGGTGACGCGCGCCGTGACCGACGCGGCCACCCGCGGCACAAGCTACGGCGCTCCCTGCGAGGACGAGGTGACCTTGGCCCGTCTCGTGACCCAGGCGCTGCCCTCGGTCGAGATGGTGCGCATGGTGAACAGCGGCACGGAAGCCACCATGAGCGCCCTGCGCCTTGCCCGCGGCTACACCCGCAGGAACAGGCTCGTGAAGTTCGTGGGCTGCTACCACGGCCACGCCGACCCCTTCCTCGCCGCTGCCGGCTCGGGCGTTGCCACCCTCTCCATTCCCGGCACCCCGGGCGTTCCGGAGGCGGTGGTGGCGGACACGCTCCTTGCCCCCTACAACGACCTCGACGCCGTGGAGGAGCTCTTCCGGGTGGAGGGCGAGAGCATCGCGGCCGTCATCGTGGAGCCCGTGGCCGCCAACATGGGCCTTGTCCTGCCGAAGAAGGGCTTTCTTGAAGGCCTGCGCAGGATAACCGAGGAGTACGAGTCCCTGCTCATCTTCGACGAGGTGATAACGGGCTTTCGCATGGCCTTCGACGGGGCCCAGGGCCGCTACGGCATCGACCCCGATCTCACCACCTTCGGGAAGATCATTGGCGGCGGCCTTCCTGTCGGCGCCTTTGGCGGCAAGGCCGAGATCATGCACCACGTGGCCCCCTCGGGCGAAATATACCAGGCCGGCACCCTGTCCGGAAACCCGCTTGCCATGGCGGCCGGCATCGCCACCCTCGCCCTTTTGCGCGGCAAGGACTACGCCTCTCTCGAGGAGCGCACAAAAGCCTTTGCCAGGGAGCTCGAGAGCATCCTGAAGGCCAAGGGCGCGCCCATCCAGGTGCACACCATCGCCTCCATGTTCACGCCCTACTTCAGCGACGAGCCCATCGAGAACTTCGCCGACGTGCAAAAGTGCGACCAGATGCTCTTCACGGAGTTTTACAGGCAGATGCGCAAGCAGGGCATCTATCTCGCCCCCTCGGCCTTCGAGACCGGGATGGTGAGCTTCGCCCACACCGACGACGACTTTTCCATGGCCCTCGAGGCCGCCCGCAAGGTTGAATTTTAGCAAAGGCGCAATTTGGGCAAATCCCGGCAATGCCCAGGGAACGGCTGGGGTGATGCATCCCCTGTTTTGGGAACATCTCATGAGGATATCCCATGAGGATATCCTTATGTATGCCAGCATGGTGTCCGTGTCTGTCCTTTTTCGTTTTCCAGGGATTAAAGTGCTCAGGATTGAGGATAGCATGTATTTTTCCAGAATGAATATCTGAATGCCGTTGTCGCTTTCTCAAAATACGTCCGATTGCGGCATGCAAAAGCAGAAAAATGCCTTTGCAACGCTGACCGGCCTGCTTTTTGTCCGGTCTTTCATTGACACGAAAAGACGCTTGATTTAAACTAGTTGCAATCTCTTGTGTGCTGTTTGATCAAACAGTCCGGACATGGCCCCCAACAACAGGAGAAAACAGTATGCGTACTTCATGTTTTGGCCTGTGCCTGCTGGCGCTCTTGTCTCTGTGCGTCGCTGGCGCTGCCCACGCGGCACCCGCGGTGCCCGACGGTCCCCTGGATTTCAAGGGGTCCCAGAAGACCGTCATCTTCAACCACAACACCCACTCGTCCTACGACTGCAAGATCTGTCACCACGACGTGGACGGCAAGGAAAGCTTTGCAAAGTGCGCGTCTGCCGGCTGCCACGACGATCTGACGGGCAAGAAGTCCCCGGCCCTCTACGCGGTCGTCCATTCGAGAAAGGACCTGGCCTACCAGACCTGCATGTCCTGTCACGTGCAGATTGCCAACGAGCAGCCCGACAAAAAGAAGGACCTGACGGGCTGCAAGGGCTCCTACTGCCACGCGTCGTAAGGAGTCCCGACAAGGGTCTCCCATGACCCGGATAACACCATGTTTCGCCGCGTCCAGAGGTTGTCCCCTGGATGCGGGACACAGGAGAACGAGCCAACGGGCAAGCGCCTCGAGGCTCTTTTTTTGTATCTGTTCAGGGGGTGGCCTGAGCCAGCTCCAATTTTGAGGCACATGAACCTGTGATCC
>CAZWOT010000096.1:0-8944 GCA_964635595.1 uncultured Desulfovibrio sp. | reverse complement strand
AAAATTCTGACCATGGAGACTGGGCTATGTTCATCGCGTTCGATGTCAAAAAAGGTGTTGAGTACGCCAAAATTTGTAGCTCCAAATGGGAGAACGGCAAAACCAGGAAGGATTACACCTACTTAGGAAGGGTTATTGATAAAGAAAAGGGAGTGTTCTTCAATAGGAAGCAAGGATATTGTTCATTTGATGAGTCTGAAAACAAAGTTGTGTGTTTAACTGACTATCATCCAACTTCAGTCAAAGAGAAAATTGAACATACAACCATAAGAGACAAAGAAGATGATATATTACTGTTTGGGCCAACTTATTTTTAGATAAATATATTGAAAATATTGGACTCAATGAATGTATTAAAAGCCTTGGATATAGAAATACTGACAGTTTAATGTCAATTTTAATATATTACTTAACAAGAAATAAAGCTAATTCATATGCGAAACAGTGGTATGATAGAAATTATTGCAAGATATTATATCCAAATGCTAATATTGAGTCACAAAGAATATCAGATATGTTCGCCTCGATTGGCACAGAGAAAAAATTAAGAAAATTTTTTTATTCGTATTTTGAATGGCAGAAAAGTGAAATAGGAGAAACCGAACTAGGAAATATATTAATTGATAGCACTGGATTGCCTAATAATGTGCATTTCCAGTTAACAGCTGTAAGCAATCATAATGGCAAAATCAGCAAGGAAGTACGACTAATATATGTTGTTCATAAGTCAACAGGGATGCCAATATATTTTAGATATTGTCGTGGAAATATTATAGATGCAACGACAATAACAAACACTATTGAAGAGCTAAAAAAATATAATTTTGACATTGAGCATGCAATTCTTGATGCAGGTTACTATACTCGTGAAAATGTAGATACATTATTTGGTAATAATGTAAATTTTATTACAAGACTGCAGCAAAATAGAAAATTATATAAAGATATAGTAAATAACAACTTAAATGATCTAGAACATAGGGAAAATTTTGTAAGATATGGAGCAAGATTTCTTTATATTATATGCGTTGAGTGCAGGCTTGAAGGAATTAATAAATCATATAATGGTTATGCTTATTTAATTAAAGATATCAATCGTGCACATGATGAAGAAGAAAAAGAAGTGCTGAGAGGTATTGCAGATGAAATCGATGCTGATAAAATTTATGACAATATTCAAAACAAAGGAATATTCATAATTATTTCGTCTGAAAAGTATAAAGTAGAAAGTGTATTGCCAATTTATTATGCTAGGCAACAAATAGAACAAGTATTTGATATAGTTAAAAATAATGTTTCTATACTGCCTCTGCGAACACATAACGAAAATACTTTCAGAGGACATCTGGTAATAACATTTATAGCAACCGCAATTTTTAGGAAACTACAGATTTTAATGTCAAATTTCAGAATGGTTCCAGAGAAAGCTCTAGACTATCTTGAGCGTCAAATGTGCAAAGTCTATCCAGATATGATACTCCCTTCAGAGGCAGATAGGGACACAAATGATATCTTCAGATTAGCGGACATAAAATTTCCGGACAAAATTTCTCGCCCACATGGTTAGAAAACAAAACCCGGGAAATACAGGTAAACGGCCAGGGGCAGACGCCGAATGACGGGAAAGGAAAGCCAGGGGCTCAAGCCCCAGCGCAAGGATGCGGAGAAAAAGCCGCAGCCCGCGGACGAGCGCGGGCTCACCTTGAGCTACGCGCACACGCTGTCCTGGCTCTCCATGCTCGTGGTCCTGCTGGTGAGTCTCGGGCTCTCCTTCATCATCTCCAACCAGGCCCGCCAGGTGCTCATGGAGCGCCAGGAGGGCTTTGCGCTTCTGCTCGCCCAGAACCTCAACAACCAGATCTTCCAGCGCTTCGCGGTGCCGACCATACTGGCCTACGGGCACATTTCCCTGCGCCAGGACGAGCAGCAGCAGCGCCTGGACGGGGTGGTGCGCTCGGTCATCGAGGGGCTGCCGGTCTCGCGCCTGCGCCTCTACGACTTTTCCCGCATCGTCTCCTACTCCACGGACACCTCCGAAATCGGCCGCAAGGGCATAGCTCCCCTGAACATCGGCGACTCCTTCATGGGCACTTTGCAAAAGCCCGAGATCGTCGCCGGCATCAAGGCCTGGCAGGTGCCCTTCGAGTGGCCCCTCGAGCCCGGCACCTTCACCCTGCGCGTGCTCTATCCCCTGCGCGGCGACGCCTACAACACGGGCTCCTCGCCGGTTCTGGGCGTGCTCGAGCTCACCCAGGACATCACCAGGGACTACGTCCAGGTCCTGCTCTTCCAGGCCGCCATCGTGGTCATGTGCCTGCTCTCCTCGGTGATCATCTTCACCCTGCTCATCTTCTTCATCCATCGGGCCGAGCGCATCCTGAGCCTGCGCATGCAGAAGAACATGCAGCTTGAAAAGGAACTGCAGGACAACGAGCGCCTTGTGAGCATGGGACGCGTGGTCGCGAGCATCGCCCACGAGATCAGAAACCCGCTCGGCATCATCCGCTCGACCGCGGAGCTTTTGCAAAGAAGGGCGTCCACGGCCCAGGACAAGGGGACCACAAGGCTTCTGCAGGCCATCTACGACGAGTCCCTGCGCCTCTCCCAGACCGTCAACGACTTTCTCGACTACGCAAGGCCGAGAAAGCCGAAGGAAGATCCGGTGGAGGTCGAGCTTGTCATCCGCCAGATACTGGCCTTTGTGGAGGGGGACTTCGCCCGCGACAACATCCGCATCGAGAAGACGCTTGCGGAAGGGCTGTGGGTTCTGGGCGACAAGGATCTGCTCTACCGCGCCCTCTACAACGTTTTCGTGAACGGCCGCCAGGCCATGAAGGAAAACGGGACGCTCGCCATCCATGCCTATTCCAGGGGCGACGAGGTGGTGGTGGACGTGCGGGACACGGGTCCGGGCTTCTCCCCGGAGCTCATGGACAAGCTCTTCGAGCCCTTCTTCACCACCAAGGAGGCCGGCACGGGCCTGGGGCTGCCCATCGTCCGCTCCATCATCGAGTCCCAAGGCGGCTCGGTGTCCATCGCAAACGTGCCCGAGGGCGGGGCCATGGTGACGGTTCTCCTGCCGAAGGCGCCCGAAGGGGCCCTTGGCGGCCATGAAAAGGCCGCCGACAAGGGACTGGACAGGGGTCAGGAAAAGGCTGCGCCGCTGGAAAGTGCCCAGGGTCTGCCGAACGGCCTCCCCCATGCCCTTTCGAAGGGCCTGCCGAAGGACGGCTCTCCTGCGAGAGACGTCTCCCGGCATGCCTCGGCACCCCAGGTCACGCAAAGCGCCTCGCTTGGCGGCCAGAACGGGACAGGCGGGGACGTGAAGCCCTGACCGCAGGCGTGTCCGCCGCCACGCGCCGCCTTTCGTGCCCTCTTGCCCGCAACGTGCCAATCGGGGCACAATCGGGCCCGACGCAAAATCATCGATCAGGAAGATGCGCCGCGCGGGCTTTCGGGAGCCGCGAGCCCGGCGAGCCCCGCGGTCCGGCGGCCCGGGGACCACGCAAGGCGCACAGAGGATAGCCATGTCTGACAACGCCCACATTCTCGTCATCGACGACGAAAAGAACTACCTGCTCGTTCTGCAGACCCTGCTCGAGGACGAGGGCTATGCCGTCACGGCCATTTCCGACCCCGAGACGGCGCTGGCCTTCGTGCAGGAAAGCGAGGTGGACGTGGTGGTGACGGACATGAAGATGCCTGGCATCTCCGGCGTCGAGGTCCTCATGCAGGTGAAGAAGATGAGCCCGCACGTGCCAGTGCTCATCATGACCGCCTTCGGGACCATCGAGAGCGCCGTGGAAACCATGAAGTACGGCGCCTTCGACTACATAACCAAGCCCTTTTCCAACGACGAGCTACTGCTCTCCATCCACAACGCCGTGGAGCTCTCGAAGGCCCACCGCCAGTACAGGCTCCTCCAGGAAGCCATGCAGGAGCGCTTCGGCGTGCACGCCCTGGTCGGCCGCAGCAAGAACATCGTGGCCATCCGCCAGAAGATAGAGCGCACGGCCCCGGGGCGCACGAGCGTGCTCATCACCGGCGAGACCGGCACCGGCAAGGAAATGGCCGCGCGCGCCATCCATCTTGCGAGCCCCAGAAAGGACATGCCCTTCGTGGCCGTGGACTGCACCTCCCTTCTGCCCAATGCCCTCGAGCGCGAGCTTTTCGGCGCCGAGACCCCCTCGTCCGCGGACGGGGCGCATGCCCTGCAGCGCGGGCGGGTGGAGCAGGCCGACGGCGGAACGCTTTTCCTGGACGAGCTTGGGGCGCTCTCGCCCGAGCTGCAGGTGAAGCTTCTTCGCCTTTTGCAGGACAGAAGCTTCCTGCGCGTGGGCGGAACCACCCCGGTGGACGTGGACGTGCGCGTGGTGGTGGCCTCCACCAAGGACCTGCAAAAGCTCGTGGAGGAGGGGTCCTTCAGGGAAGACCTCTACTACCGCGTCAACGTGGTCGAGCTGCACATGTCGCCCCTGCGCGAGCGCCGCGAGGACATTCCCCTCCTCGTCGCACACTTTGTGGACAAGATCCGCCAGGACAACAACATGACCGAGCAGAAGAGCTTTTCCACCCAGGCCCTCAACTACCTCACCGGCTACGACTGGCCAGGCAACATCCGCCAGCTCGAGAACATCGTGGAAAACTGCATGGTGCTTGTCCCGGGCCAGGTCATAGGGGAAGAAGACCTGCCGGCAGAAATCCGCGACGAGGAGTCCCAGTTCAAGAGCGCCGTGGACCTCCTGCCCGTGCAGCTCGATCTGGCCGACACCCTCAAGAAGATAGAGGCCGCCATCATCCGGCGGGCGCTTGTCCGGGCCGATCTTGTCCAGGTGAAGGCCGCGGAGCTCCTGAACATCTCCAAGAGCCTTCTGCAGTACAAGCTCAAGAAATACGGCATCACCGGCCACTAGGCCCCGGGAGTCCAGCAAACGAGAGGCGATGGACAGACCGGACCCGCAGACCATACCTCTAAGCCCCGGCGTCTATCTCTATCGCGACGCCGGCGGCGAGGTCATCTACGTCGGCAAGGCGCGTGTTTTGCGAAAACGCGTGCTCTCCTACTTTCGCGCCGACGTGCCGGTGAAGACCGCGGCCATGCTCTCGCACGCGAAAAGCCTCGAGTACCTGACCACGACCACGGAGAAGGAGGCCTTTCTCCTCGAGGCCAGCCTCATCAAGAAATACCGGCCGCACTACAACATCCTTCTGCGCGACGACAAGCAGTACGCGCTCTTTCGCCTGGACGTGAAGGGCAAGTACCCGCGCCTCGAGATCGTGCGCCACGCCCGCCGCGACCAGGCCCGCTATTTCGGGCCCTTCACCTCGGCCCAGTCCGCCCGCCAGACCTGGAAGCTTCTGCACCGGGCCTTTCCGCTCAGGCGCTGCACGGACCGGGCCATGAAAAACCGTGTCAGGCCCTGTCTCTACCACCACATGGGCCAGTGCCTTGCCCCCTGCATGGGCAACGTCTCCGAGGAAGCCTACCACGAGCAGGTGGACCACGTGTGCGCCGTGCTCTCCGGCAAGGCCGACGGCTTTCTGGAGGATCTGCGCTCGCGCATGGAAAGGGCCGCGGAAGAGCTCGAGTTCGAGCAGGCGGCCGTCTACCGCGACCAGATCCAGGCCGTGGAGCGCACGGTGGAGCAGCAGGCCGTCATCCTGCCGCGCGGCGGCGACATGGACGTGGTGGGCGTGTACCCGGCCGAAAAGGGACTGGCCCTCGGGGTCATCTTCGTGCGCGGGGGCGCGGTCATGGACGGGCGCGCCTTCTACTGGCAGGGGCTCGATTTCGAGGACGCGTCCGAGCTTCTCTTCAGCTTTGTCGGCCAGTTCTATCTCGAGATGCCGCC
The DNA here is from genome assembly GCA_964635595.1 of uncultured Desulfovibrio sp. GTDB lineage: Bacteria > Desulfobacterota > Desulfovibrionia > Desulfovibrionales > Desulfovibrionaceae > Desulfovibrio. Next base: position 3,092 of record CAZWOT010000096.1, on the reverse strand, counting down.
GCCGGGGCGCATCCTCCTTCCCTGGATTCCCAAGGATCGCGAGGAGGACGAGGAAGAGGGCGCTGGCACGCAAGCGGCCGGCGATGGGCCAGGTGCTGCCGCCGGCGGGGAGGGCGGAGCCGCAGGGCACGAGACGGAAAGGCACGAGACGGAAAAGGACGCCCTCGAGCAGACGCTCTCCGAGCGCCGCCAGGGCCCGGTGCGTCTGGTTGCCCCGCAAAACGCGGCCGACAACCGCCTTGTGGACATAGCCCAGAGCAACGCCCGCGAGGAGGCCCTGAGAAGGACGCGTGCGGCCGAATCGGGCCCCCTGGCGAAAATCGCGAAGCTTCTGCACCTGGAACGGGAGCCTTCCCGCATCGAGTGCGTGGATGTCTCCCACACGCAGGGGAAGGAGACCAGGGTGGGCCTTGTGGTCTACACGGACGGCTCCCCCGATCGCCCCCAGTGGCGAGCCTACACCATGCCAGACTCCAACGACGACTACGCGACCCTGTACGCATGGGTTGCGCGGCGCATCGAGTCGGGTCCTCCCTGGCCGGATCTTCTGCTCGTGGACGGCGGCAGGGGACAGATAGCCTCGGTGGTGAAGGCTCTCGCGGATGCCGGCAGGCCGGCCCTTTTCCCGGTCGCCGGCATCGCCAAGGCCCGCGACGACGAGGGCCACCAGGACCGGCGCGCGGGCAACGTGGCGGACCGCATCTTCGTGCCGGGCAGAAGCAATCCCCTGCCCTTTCGCGAGGGAAGCCCGGAGCTGCTCTTCTTGCAGAACGTGCGCGACTCGACCCACCATTTCGCCATCACGCGGCATCGCCGCGCCCGCGGCAAGGCGGCCATGTCCGGCGAGCTCATGCGCCTTCCCGGCGTCGGCACCGCCACCGCCAGGCTCCTCTGGGACCATTTCGGCTCCTTTTCGGCCATGCAGAAGGCCGGCGAGGAGGAACTCGCCAGGCTCCCCGGCATCGGCAAGGCCAGGGCGAAGAAAATCGCGGCCTGTCTTGCCCAGCTCTCGGGGCCCGGCAAGGCTTGAGGAACCCGAAGCTGTCCCCTGCGAGATGCTCCATGTGAAGAGCCTCCTGCACAGGGCTTTCTGCGGCGGTTTTTCCAGCCATCTGCGAGACGCCCCGAATCTGCTTGCCACTGGCCAATTTCATTGACAGGGGGCCGCTCTCCATATAGAGGCATCAGGCCATGCGGCCCTGCCTTGCAAGGCGAGGGGCTTGCGTGACGGCGTCATTTTTGCAATGCCCCGGGAGGGGATCGTCGCGAAGAAAAGGCCGGACGGACAGCTTTCGTGTCCGCCCAGGCTTGCGCCATGCCTCGTTTTCGGGGTCCCGGTTTTGTCTCTTTCGGGCCCCCTCCAGATGTTCCAGTCCATGTCCCGTTGTTCGTTGCGGGGAGAACCGATGTCCGTCCAGCCGGGCCGCAATCCGGGCCACAATCCGGGCCACAATCCGGTCGCCCTGTTCGTGTGCGCCTTTTTCTGGGAGCTTGTGCTCCTGTGCCTGCCCTCCGAGGGCAGTGCGCAAGCCCATTTCTCGCCGTACTCGCAGGAGCCGGGTCCGGTCCTGCGGCTTGAGGAGCCGGAGCGAAACGACGTTTTCGTCCCTGCTGCGGACGATGCGGCCATGCAGGTGGCCGAGGCGAAACCCGTTGCCGCCAATCCAGCAAAGGGCGCAGCCGGGCAGGGCCAGGTCGTTGTGCCCGTCGCGGTCCCGCAAATGTCGGGCCAGGGCCGCCCCTCGCTCACCCAGTCCACTGGCACCATGACCCCGGCACAGAACAGGGCAGCACCTGGCGCGCAAGGAACAAATGCGCCGGTCCCGAATGCGCAAGATCCCAATGCCTCTGTCCCGAACGCGTCTGCTTCGGGCACGCCGGCCGCCCAGTCGCAAGACGCTGCCGCAGCTGGCGCGCCGTCTGCCGGGACGGTTCCGGATGCTGCTCCCGCATCCGACCGGACCGATACGGCCGCTCCTGTGATTGCCACGCCGCCCGTATCCGTGATGTCGACGGCGAATGTGTCCGTCGCACCCGATTCGGGTGCCGGGAGCACCGGCCGCACCTCGCTCACCCAGTCCACGGGAATCGTGACGCCGGCACGGGACGGAGCCGGGAACAGGACGCCCGAAAAGAACGCTTCTGCAGCGTCCGCTGCGGAAGAAAATCCGGCGTCCGCGTCCGATGGCGTTGCCGCTCCCGCTGCCCCCGCACCGCAGGCGACGGAGCCGGGAACGTCTGCCGAGACCCCGGCCGCAGCGCCTTTGGAAAGTTCCGCCGAAAATGCTTCCGAAAATTCTTCCGGAAATTCTTCCGAAGACTCGTACGAGGTCTCGACCGAAGCTTCCTCGAACCCTTCCCCCGAGGTTTCGGGACGCTTCGAGGACAGGACCCTCGAGCGCACGGGCCGGCGGACCATGCCGGACATCATCATGCACTATCCCGCCTTCGGGATTGCGTTGGTGGACCGGGACATCGAGGCCTGGGTCGAGCACATAGCGCTCGCCTTCGAGCGGGACCTTTCCGGCGAGTCCGAGGGCGGCCCCGAGGCCTACAACGTGGCCTGGCTCAACGCAGCCTGCACGGTGCGCTTTGCCTCGCCCACGTGCGTGAGCATTGTCTTCGACGTGTGGATGCACACCGGAGGCGCCGAGCTCTCCCAGGACGTGCTCACGCTCAACTACAACCTGCTCACCGGCCAGCGCCTGCACATCGTGGACATCTTCGAGAACGTGGACACGGCGCTTCGCCTTCTTTCCGAGGCCGCGCGGCGCGAGCTCGAAAGGGGCGCCGGCGAGCTCATGCAAACGGACATCGAGAACGGGACCTTCCCGGTTCCGGAAAACTTTTCCAGCCTGGCGCTCACCGAAAACGGGGTGACGGTCAATTTCCAGCCCTATCAGGTGTCGCGCCTGCCCAAGGCCGTCTCGGTGGAAGTGCCCCTCGAGGAACTTCTGCCGGCCGGGCCGCTGCTTTCATTGTGGGGGAAGAAATGAACGAGGTCGAAAAGGCCAGGGAACTTCTGTCTGGCCAGGGAACGCTGCTCTTCCTGACCCGCTTCGGGTCGGATCTCTACGGCACCCGTCTTGAGG
>CAZWOT010000095.1:0-8958 GCA_964635595.1 uncultured Desulfovibrio sp. | reverse complement strand
TCAACACGGGCTCAGAAAACCTCGAGCTCATCGCCCTCATTCTCTTCGACAAGCAGTCGTAGAAAAATTTCGCGTTTGCCCATAATTTGTAGCAAAAACAACAATCTGTACTTTCCCCTTTTGAGGAAGAGGCAGGACCCGCAAGTCAGCCAATGGGGTCGATCAGGCTGTTTGAACGCCTGATCGGCCCCGTTTTTCTCGTCTTTGGGTCTGATTTTCTAGTCTAATCGCCTGAAATTGGCCATACTGGCCGTTCAGGCGAATTTTTTTTTGGCCCCGGCGAGATGGAAGCCAAGCAGATCCTGAAGGAGGGCGAGTTCGCCGACAAGAGGCGTCTCTTCAACCTCGTGACCCTGAAGCCCGGCACGGCCATAGGCAAGCAGCGCCACAACAACGACTTCGAGGTCTGCCACATCCTCTCCCGCCACGCCACCTACGACGACAACGGCCTCCCGTGGAAGTGTGCCCCGGCGACGTCACCTGCTGACCCCACGTCGAACAGCACGCCAGCCTCAACACGGGCTCCGAAAACCAATAGTTCCGGACCGACAACAACCGCACTTGACGGCTCCCCGTTTTTCCCCATGGCCACCGGCCAAAGGGAGAGGCGGGGAGCCTCTTTTTTGCGCCTTCCTGCAAGAGAGGCTTCGGGACTTGCCGCGTTTCATCAGGACGAAAGAGAACAAGACCCCGCTCGGAAGCCGCGAAGCATGAGCCTCTTTCAAGCCAGGGGCTTGATTTCATCGCGCCTCATGAAACGAACAAGGACGAGACCCCTGTGGAAACCATGCAGGGTGCGTCTTTCTAAAGCGATGGGGCCTGTCTTGCTGCGTCTTGCCAAAACGCAGGACAACATGACCCCTCGCAAAAGCGGGCCGGGATGCAGCTTCTCGGAGCAGAGGGTCCGATTGCACCGTGCCTCACGGAAGTGCGGGCATACGAGACCCGTGCTCGCGTGTCGGGAAACCTGCGTCTTCCTTGATAGTAGGGTCGGATATCTGCGCGCATGGTGAAGCGCAAGAATGCGTGCCTCCAGCATGAGCAGCAGCCAGCCGGACGTGCCGTGGGGCACGCCAAAAGACCACCGAGCGGCATCGCCCGATGGTCTCCTGAATTTGGGCATGCTGGGGAAGCTCGTCCTGCCCCGCCTTTGTTCCCTAATTTTCGGGAAGGTCGCTCAGGTCGAGCTTGCCCCTCTCGCGCTCGGAAGCATTCTTCTCGGGCAGGATCGGGGTCTGGGCAAGGCCCGTGCGCTTCACGCAGGAGAGGTTCAGGAAGTCGCGCTCGATGATGCCCGGAAGATGGGGGCTCTGCATGGCGGCGTGGTCCTTCCACTCGGCAATGGCCCTGTTCATGCGCTCCATGTCCACCATGGGCAAAAGGCCGTTCCACGCGCGGGTAAGCTCGCTCAAGATTCGCAGGGCTCCGATTTCGCCGATGTGGGTCCCGTCCAGGAACTCGCAGGGACCGGCACCGAAGTAGCCCGGATCAAGGGTGTTCGCCATTTCGATGCCGCGGGAGGCAAGGGCCTCGCGAAGCTTGAAAAGATGCGGGTAGAGGGCCTCCTCTTCCTTCACGGACTCGAGAACGGGGCCCGCCATGGGCGAGATGAAGATGATGGGCACAACGCCGCGTCCGCGCAGACGGAAATAGATGTCGGCAAGGGAGTCCAGGTGCGGCTGGCTCAAGGTCTCGCAGGTCGCGAACTCGTCCACGTGGCGGGCACGCCTGTCAAGCGTTCTTGCAAACTGCGCATCCTCGCTTCTGGAAGAAACCAGGGTTTTCGTGGAATAGAGGGAGCCGTCGGGTCCCAGGCCTGCAGCGTCAAACTGGGCGAGGGCGCCATAGCGGCCTTCGGAGAAGCCCAAAAAGAGGAACTGGCCCAGATTTATCTGTCCCTGCAGAAAGAGCCGCCAGGGAAGGCGCAGGTTGTCGAGGCTGTAGACGTAGGGGGATTGGGCTTTCGGGTGCCTTGCGAAGGGGTCCTTTTCCCAGGCAGGCGAGAACCACCACCAGTCCACGGCCAGGATGACGGCCTCGGGCTTGTGGATGGCCAGCATGGCGTCGAGGCTCTCGCGCAGGGTGGAGAGGGAGTCGGCGGTTCCGGCCATGTTCACCATGGGGCGCAGAAAGACCGTGTCGCGCAGGGACTCCATGCCCGCCGAGCCCGCCACCACGACCACGGGCTTTTTGGCTCTGTAGAGGGCGAGCTTGTACTCGAGATTGGAGGCAGTGGTCTTGTTGAGGCTCGAGCCGAACAGGGCGAAGGACTTTCCCTGCGCCTCCACGGCCCTGCCCACGGCCACGTCGCCGCTCATGTAGAGCCACAGGCCCGAAATGGGGGCCGCCAGAAGGAGGGCCAGGGCAAGGAAGATCGCGAGCAGAAGAAAGAAGGTCTTGAGCCAGCTGCGTTCCTGCTTGAAGGGAAGATCGCTCATGTTCGCATGCAGGGCGCCTCAATCGGGCGCGCAAAGGTGGTTTCGGGAAAGTTCTTTTTGGGGGCGCGGTGCCCGGATGCCCCGGGGCTTATTTGCTAGAAAATGAAGGGCCGTGCCAGATCAAGCACCGTGAGGCAGGCAAAGGACGCAAAGGAGAGCACAATGGCCCAGGGAAGCGTGGGTGCAAAGGAAAGCCAGGCCTTCTCGCCGTCCTTTTTGCCAAGGAAGATCTCGTGGGCCGTGGGCAGCAGGAAGACGACCAGGGCCGCCGCGACGAGGGGCACGAGAGAGGAGATGGACGTCTGGACAAGGAGGCCTGCGTCCGCACCGGCTTGGGAGACCACGAGCGCCTCGTAGAGATTGAGGGCGTGCAGCCCCGAATCGGCCCGGAACACCACCCACAGAAGGCTCACGAGGCAGAAGGTGAGTGCGGCGCAGAAAACGCGCATGGGTGCGCTCGCAAGAAGTGCCTCCATGCCCGGGCCCTTGATGGCGCGAAGGCCGGCGTTGAGGAACAGAAAGACGCCGTGCAGGGCGGCCCAGACGAGGAAGGTGAGGCCTGTCCCGTGCCACAGGGCCGAGACGACGAGGCACAGGCCCACGGCGAGAAAGATGCGTCCAAGGCTTGGCCAGGGGCCGCAGACGGGCTTGTAGACAAAATCGCGCAAAAAGGCCGAGAGCGTCATGTGCCAGCGGCGCCAGAACTCGATGAAGCCCGTGGCCCGGTAGGGCGACTGGAAGTTTTCGGGCAGGCGCAGGCCGAGCATGAGGCCGATGCCGAGCGCCATGTCCGTGTAGCCGGAAAAGTCGAAGTAGATCTGGAAGGAGAAGGCAAGGACCCCAAGCCAGGCGTCGAGGCGCGTCAGTGCCTCGCCTGCGGCCGCAGCCGCGAACACGGCGTCCGCATGGCTCCCAAGCCAGTCGGCGAGCAGCACCTTCTTGCAAAGACCGGTGATGAAGAGCCCAAGTCCTGCGGCAAGCTGCGGCAGCAGAGGCGCGTCAAGAAGATCGTACTGACGCCCCATCTGTTCGTAGCGCACAATCGGGCCTGCCAGAAGATAGGGGAAGGCAAGGGAGAACAGCCCGTGGCGCATGAGCCCCTCGGGTTCTACGTGGCGCTGGTAGATGGACACAAGCCAGGCGCACTGGACAAGGGCGAAGAAGGAAAGGCCCGCAAGCTTCGCGGTCTCGAGGGTGAAAAGCCCGCCGGTCTCCCCCGTACCGCCAAGAAGGCTTCCAGGCACCGGGCCCTCGGAAAGAAAAAGGGCCGGAAGGTCGTGCAGGAGGACGGGATGGTAGCGGACAAGGACAAGGGGCGCGAAGTTGACGACAAGGGCCAGAACGAGGAGCCCCTTGCGCTTCAGGGAGCCCTCGCGCTCGCCCGGCGAGGCGAGCGCAAGCCCGAGGCCGTAGTTCACGAAGACGAGCGCGCACAGGAGCACCAGCGCCGCGGGACTTGCCCAGAGGCAGAGGAGAAGCGACGCGCCAAGCAGCACGAGCCCCAGGGAGGGCTTGTGCACGACGGCCACGGCCCGCCACAGGAGGACGAGCAGGGGCAGGAAGACAAGGACGAAGACGTAGCTTGCGAAAGGCATCGAGACCTCTGGGCGTGCGCCGTGCCCCCAGGTTTTTCGGGGGACGGCCGACTTGCGGGAAGGGGATGGGAGTCACCCCGAATTTCCGCGCGCTTTGGGGCGGAAGGACCCTGCTTTGGGAAAAGGACGCAGACGTTTGCGCTCCATGTCCAACTCCGGCATGATCGCCGAACCGCCGACGCCTTGGTACACCAGACACGGCCAAAAAAGAAGAGGCACGGGGCCGCACCGGGTGCCCAGGGCATGACAATCGCAAGCCTTTTCGCCGGCGTCGCCCCTTGGCAAAGGCCCGTCCGATTTGAACGCTTCTCCGCCTGCATGCCCAGGAAAACGGCCTTGAGCGCGGGTTTTGTTTGCAAAACGTCCATGCATTTTATCACCTGTCCCTGGCCCGCCTCGAAAAACCGGGTTCCCGTCCATCCGATCTTCCTGCCCTTCGCGGGGTGCAGGGTGCGCTGCGTCTACTGCGCGCAGGGGCTGCAGACGGGCGAGAAGGCAGGAGAGCTCGAGGCAACGCTGGAGCGTGCAGAGGGGCTTTTGAGGCAGAGAAGGGAGCGCGGCCTTGCCCCTTGCGAGGCAGCCTTCTTTGGCGGCACCTTCACGGCGCAAGGGGAGGAAGCGCTGTCGCTTTGCCTCGAGAAGGCCAGAGCCTGGAAAAAAGAGGGCCTTGCCGTCTCCTTTCGCTGCTCCACCAAGCCCGAGGCCGTCTCGGCCGGCATGCTCGAGCGGCTGATGGACGCGGGCTTTGCCTGCGTGGAGCTTGGCATCCAGAGTTTCGACAATAAGGTGCTCGAGGCCTCGAGGCGCGGCTACGACGGCGAGACGGCAAGGAAGGCCATGCGGACCGTCAAGGCATCGGGCATGCAGCTTGGCGCCCAGCTTCTGCCGGGGCTGCCCTTTTCCACGCCCGAAGGATTTCTGGCCGACGTCGCGGCCTGTCTCGAGTGCAAGGCTGATTTTCTGCGCTTCTACCCCTGCCTTGTGGTCGAGACCACGGCGCTCGCACGGCTCTGGAAGGAAGGCAGATACGAGCCGTGGGACCTGCCAGTCACCATCGAGGCGCTCGCCAAAGGCGTGCTTTTGGCCCACAGGCAGAACGTCCCCGTGGCCCGCATCGGCGTTGCCGTGGAGGACAGCTTCGAGGAGCACGTGCTCGCGGGCCCGAGGGACCCCGACATCGGCACACGAGTGCTCTCACGAGCGCTTGTCCTGCTTTTCGAGGAGAGCCTTGGGACAAAAGGGGGCGAGGACGGGACCGACGTCCCCCTGGTACTCGAAAGGGCGAGCCTTCCGCGCTCTGTCCAGGGCTTTCTCTGGGGGCAGAAGGGCGAGAATCGTGCGGTACTCGCACGGCTTGGCCTGCAGAAGGACAAAATTGTCTGGAAAGACACGGAAGAAATCCGCATATTTGTGCATTGAGTCATTCACCTTTTGTCGATTGTGCAAGTTGCATTTTGTTCAAATGCAGTCTGTCTTGTGCGGTTCTGCAATGGGATGATGTGAAACAACGTGCCCATGCAGCTGGATTTTTGCCCAACACAAAAGGCCAGTCTGGACAGAAGGCGGGGATTTCTGGCAAAAGAGGGCAGGCAATTTTCAAGGGGTCGTCAAGAGGCACCAAACCAGGGCATGTCCAAATCACGCCGTCAGCTCCCGCGCAACATCCGCAGGGCCTCGCTTTTCTTCAAGCTCTTCAACACCGAGCGGCTCACCAACATTCCGCTGGGCATCCTGCTCTTTTTCGCCTTCGTGACCCTGACCGTCATGGTGAGCTTCCCGGCCTTCATTTCCGTGGAGCGCAACGAGACGATGCTGACGCGCCTTCTGGCGGACAAGGGATTCTCGCTCATCACGGCCCTCGAGAGCGTGCTGCGCACCGGCATGCGCTCCCAGGTGGGCATCCGCCTGCAGTTTCTGCTTGAACAGCTGGGCCAGGACTCGGATGTCAACTTCATCGCCGTCACCATGCCCGACGGCACCATCATCGCCCACACGAACCGAAGCCGGGTTGGCGAGATACTGGAGATTGACGGGGCCGAGGCCACGGAAAGGGCCATGCATCAGCTCTCGCCCAGGGGCGAGAAGCGCTGGAGCGTCATGGACCTCGAGGGCACCCGCAGCTTCGTTGTCTACAGCAACTTCCAGCCGGCGCTTCCCGACATGCGCGGGCGCGGCCGCCGCCACATGCAGGGCGAACATCAGGGCCACGGCCCGGGTCGCGGTCCCGGCCGCGGCATGGGCATGGGGCGCGGTCCCGGCCCAGGCCCCGGCGCCATGGCAAGGCCGGGCGGGCCAGACGGACCGGAAAATCCCGGCGGCCCTCCCGGACCGCCGCCAGGTGCACCCGGAGCTCCCAATGGTCCCGGAGCCCAGGGCGGACAGCTGCCGGTGCCCATGATCTTCCTCGGCCTCGACATCTCGCCCTTCGACATCACCCGCACCCAGAACAGGGCCTACATAACCCTTCTTGCCGGCGCCACCCTCGTGGCCGGCCTTGCCTGCCTGCTCGTCCTCTACCACACCCAGAAGACGCGCCAGTCGCGCCTGCGGGAAAAGGCCGCCCGAAGCCGCGTGGCCGCCCTCGAGGAAGAGGTGAAGCGCAAGGAGAAGCTCGCCGCCGTGGGCAATCTCGCGGCCGGCGTTGCCCACGAGATCCGCAACCCCTTGAGCTCCATCAAGGGCTACGCCACCTATTTCGCAGCCCGCTTCCCCGAGGGCAGCGAGGACCGCGAGGTGGCCTCGGTCATGGTGCGCGAGGCCGATCGCCTCAACCGCGTCATCACCGAGCTCATCGGCCTCTCCCGTCCCACGGACGTGTCCCTGAAGGCCGTGAACCCCGAGGACGTGCTCCAGCACGTGGCAAGGCTCCTTGCCCAGAACGCGGCCAACCGCAACGTGCAGATCATCCTCAATGTGCCCCGCAAGATACCGGACGTTCTGGCCGACCCGGACCGTCTGGGACAGGCCGTGCTCAATCTCTGCCTCAACGCCATTGACGCCATGCCGAAGGGTGGCAAATTGTCCCTGGGCTGCATGGTGAGCGAGGGGCGCATCTGCTTCCAGATCAAGGACAACGGCATCGGCATCCGCGAGGAGGACATAAGCCGCGTCTTCGACCCCTATTTCACCACCAAGCAGAAGGGCACGGGCATCGGCCTTGCCACCGTGCACAAGATAGTGGAGGCCATGCACGGGGAAATCTCCGTGACCTCCAGGCAGGCCACCGAGCGCCACACCGGCGAAACCTGCTTCAGCATCTGGCTTCCGCTGGCGAACGAGGCCGCAAAGGCCTAGACTCCCCAGGGGCTTCGGCCCCGATGCCTTGCAGGCTCGGGACCCGCCGCATGGAGAAAAATACGCATGCAGGGGACGCTCTCCCCTCTCGAAACAGGCCGCAAGGCCCGCATACCGGAAGAAAACATGGCGACAACGATACTGGTAGTGGATGACGACGACGCGCACCGCGGCATGCTGCGCATGATGCTCAAGACCTGGGGCTACCAGGTGGAGGAGGCCGCGGACGGCGACGAGGCCGTGGAGAAGGTGCGCGAGAAGGCCTTCGACGCGGTGCTCACCGACGTGCGCATGGGCAGGGTGGACGGCATCGAGGCCATGAAGGGGATCTTGAGCTTCAACCCCTCCATGCCGGTCATCCTGATGACGGCCTATTCCTCGGTGGAGACGGCCGTGGACGCCCTGCGCGTGGGCGCCTACGACTATCTCGTCAAGCCCCTCGACTTCGACGCCCTGCGCCAGACCCTGAAAAGGGCCATCGAGCAGTCGAGCCTCGGGGTCGAGAACCGCGAGCTTCGCCGCCAGTTCCTGGAGGAAAACGAGAGCCCCGAGATATTGGGCCGCTCCCAGGCCATCACCAACATGCTCGCCATGATCCGCACCGTGGCCCCCACCGAGGCGACGGTGCTCGTCACCGGCGAGTCCGGCACCGGCAAGGAGCTCGTGGCAAGGGCCCTGCACTCCTGGAGCCTGCGAAAGGACGCGCCGCTCGTCACCGTGAACTGCGCGGCACTGGCCGAGACCCTGCTCGAGTCCGAGCTCTTCGGCCACGAGAAGGGGGCCTTCACGGGTGCCGACAAGCGCCGCGAGGGCCGCTTCAAGCAGGCCGATCGCGGAACGCTCTTCCTGGACGAGATAGGCGAGATGCCCTTTTCGGTGCAGGCAAAGCTTCTGCGCGCCCTGCAGGAGGGCGAGGTGCAGCGGGTGGGCTCGGATCGCAGCGAGCACGTGGATGTGCGCGTCATCGCCGCCACCAACCGCGACCTCAAGAAGGAGGTCGAGGAACGCCGGTTCCGCGAAGACCTCTATTTCCGCCTCAACGTCATCAGCTTCGAGGTGCCGCCCCTGCGCCAGAGGGCCGAGGACATCCCGCTTCTGGCCACGCATTTTCTGACCCTCTATGCCGAGCGCAACCACAAGAGCGTGAAGGGCTTTGCCCCCCAGTGCATGGACATGCTTCTGCACTACGACTGGCCGGGCAACGTGCGCGAGCTGCAAAACGCGGTGGAGCGCGCGGTCATCCTCTGCCAGGGCGATCTTGTGACAAGCGAGGTTCTGCCTGCTTCCATCACGGCACGGGCCGGCGAGCTCATGAAAAACGCGGAGGCCGCCCCCTCCCTGGCGGGCCTGCCCCTCGAGGAAGTGGAGCGGCGCGCCATCGAGGAAACCCTGCGCGAGACCGGCGACAACAAGAGCGCCGCTGCCCGCAAGCTCGGCATCACCCGCGCAACCCTCCACAAGAAGCTGCGCAAGTACGAGACGGACAGGGGCGAGAGCACCAGAAACGACAGCGAGGGAGACAACGAGTGAGCGGGGAGAAGAAGGGCCCGGACATGGCAGCGGACAGGAAAGCCGACAGCGGCGAAAAACGTTCCGACGAAAAGTGCTTCGATGAAAAGTGCTTCGATGAA
>CAZWOT010000094.1:0-9046 GCA_964635595.1 uncultured Desulfovibrio sp. | reverse complement strand
CACGTACGGATCTGCGCGGGGGGCGCTCAGTAATGGGCGTCCCTACCGCAACAAACGACGTGGCCTGGTGAAGAGTACTGCTTCACGAAAATTGTAAAAAAGACGCTCGATAATGGAGGTCTTGTCTACATACCAGAGCCCCATCGTGCGACACTTGTAGAAAGATTCGATTCCAGGAGAGAGGGTAATTGACATTTTTTTGTCCTTATCTACCTAATTATTTAACGTGTTCATTTCATGCATAATTCTATATATTAAATTGAATTGTTTCTGCAGGACATTTTTATTTCCACTAAAATGTATTACGTATGGTGATAAAAATTCTGTGGGTTTTACCTTACTTGTCAGAAAAAAGACAGGATCGTTGACAAGCCTTGGAGTTGACAAGCCTTGAAGATGGTCCGAAAACAGGCTTGGCTTGGGTGCAAGTAATTGATTTGACTGACACCGGCTGGACTTTCCGGATCATCTCTTATTTGGATTCCTTAACCTCGCGCAAAAGCGGGTAGAACACGCGGGCAAACTTTCCCAGCCATTCAGCATGGAAGTCGGCCATGCGCTCCCAGGCATTCTCGTTTGCCAGGCTCACCCCGTCCAGTTCGATATCTATGGTGGACGAGGTCATGTCGTCCAGTCGGTTCCAGTTGAGGCTGACGCCCAGCTGGCTCTCGATGCTGGCCTTGCGGGCGCCAAGGAAGTCGAACATCTTCTTGTTCGCGTCCGCGTCGTTGTGCCAGAAGCCCAATTCTACCCGCGCTGGCTTCTGCTTGTTGGCGATGCACGTAAAGGTGCAACCTCCGATGCCGCAATAGGCGTTCATGTACCGTCTTGTCCTGTCCGAATTCGAGGCCATCTCGACGGGACTCTCTTCAAGGCTGGCCTGGATGCGGGGCAGGGCGAAGTCCCAGTATCTCTCGATCAGGTCGGCTTTCAGGACCTGAGCGTTGAGCGTCCTTCCAGGTTCCCTGCCTTTCAGGAAGAAGACGAGCTCCATGGGGTTGCGGTCGTAGAGCGCGAAGAGTTTGCGCAGAATGGACAGTTTGGCGCTCGTGCTCGTGTTTTTCTCGACGAACAGGTTCTCGTCCAGTTTGAGCGGGGATCGCAGGTTTTCTGCCGTGGTGGAAAAGTAGCTGTCGACGCCCGTGGCGACACCTCGAGTACCACATGCGATGCCGGCGAGGATGTTCCGGTCGCTCGCATCGAGTGCCTTCACGACCCGCTCGAACATGTCCAGCCAGTTCACGACACGCTGTTCCGAGTTGTCGAAGGAGTACTTGAGAATCTCGTAGCCCGTTCCGTCGAAGTCCTCGTCGTCCAACGTGGCCGACTCGTATCCCTTCTGGGCAGGCATGAAGTCGGTTTCCGGGAAGGGCCAGATTTCCAGGGCCCTGGCAAGCATCTCGCGGCTGCGCTCCACAAGCTCGGCCTCTCCCCAGGATTCTTTGCTGGCCAGCAGCTGGTTCATGCGCAGGCCGCTGTTTCTGTATCCTCCCTCGACCGCGTCGCGCTTTTCCTGGAAGGTCCTGTTGCCGAGATTCGGGTTGTAGCCGGTGAGGGTCAGATTCGCGAGGCGATGAAGCCAGGTCTCGTGGATTTCCTCGTAGTTGGGCCCAAGGCTTTCGACCCACTCGCTCGACAGATGCTGCGGCATGATGTGTTCGATGGTGTACTCGTTGTGCGCGAGCCTTTCGTAGACGTCCTTGGTTTCGGTAGTGCCGAAGTTTTCGAAGCGCTCCAGAAGGTAGATCTTGTAGGGACCGCGCATCATGTAGACGTTTTTCTGCGAGAGGGCAGCCAAAAACTCGTCGTCGTCCGGGAATCTGCCGCTGTCGCGTCTGGCCAGAAGGGCAAAGACGTATTTGTCCACGTAATCCCCGGTCGTTCCGTCGAAACGCTGGATTTCGCGGTTGACTGTCACGAAAATCTTGTTCAGGGCGTTGGTCGGAACTTCGCAGATGTTTCTGCGGAAAAGATAGGTCTCGGTTATGCGCAGTATGCGCAGGACGTCGTCGAGGGAAAGCTCGCCGTCCTGGTGGAGGCGGAACACTTCCATGAAGAAAGGACGCACCACATTCAGGTCAAGGAGGCGATAGCGGGTGAGGCAGGCGTCAAGAATTCTGTCCCCCAGACCGCTTTCCCCGGTGAGGAGTTTTTTGAAAATGAACGCGTAGCGCAGAAGATCCTCGAGCAGGGGCTGGATCGGCAGACTTCTCTCTTCCACGTAGCGCTTGAAGTCCTGGTAGACGTTGCGGATGGTCGGGGTGGCCTGCTGCTTGACACTCAGGTAGTCGCGCACGAAGGCGCTCACGTCGTTGTTCGTGCAGAGCTCTATTTTCTCCCAGTATTTGTTGTAGTACTGCTCCTGGAGAATGGCGTCGGCGCCCATCAAGAGATAGTTGCGGATCTTGTCGCCCTCGGAGAGGTCAAGCCCGGTGGAGTTCAGACTCTCGAAGATGAGCTGCGGGTCGTCGTCTCCGTCGAGAGTAATGCTGATAACCTCGAGGCGCCCAAGAGCCTCCAGAAGTTTGGCCACGGGCAGGGAGCCCTTTTCGAGCTCGCCCATGAAGTACTCGTAGTTGAGTGTCAGGTTGGATGCGCGCTCGAGCTCGCGCTCGCGCTCGGGCTCGCCCTCCAAGTCCATGAGCTTTCTCAATGCTTCCCGGTCGCTTTTGACGGGCCTGAGCTTGATGCGGTCGTCTTCCTTGGCCCAGGGGGATATGAGAAATCTCTGCTTGACCTGGTCGTCGAGTCGTTCCTCGCAGGTGTCCCGATGCTTGATCACGTAGTCCCTGATGGCGAGAAGAATGAGCGTCACGGTCGTCAGCCGCTGCTGCCCATCTATGATGATGTATTCGACTCTGTTGCCGTCACCCTGTATACGCGAAACGATGCTTCCGAAGAAATGGGAGTTGCGCTCATCCGCAATGACCTTCTTCAGATCATTGAAGAGCTGGCGGCATTGAGGCTGCTTCCATTCATACCTTCTTTGATAGACCGGGATGACAAAGCGCAACTTGGCGCCTTCCATGAAGTCCAGAATCCCTATTTCATTTCCTTTCATCGGGGGCTCCGTTGCGCGCCACGAGATGCGCGGCCTGAGGCTCTTTTGTTTGGCTGTTATTGGGATATAGGCGTTGTGCCCACGCCTTTGCTGCATGATTCATGCGGGCAAGGGCGGAATCCGTTGATCATGGGACGCTTATTCCCAAGGGACTGCTGACAAATAGCCTGATGTTATATTGCTATGAAATTGGCTGTTGTGACCTGCTTGGCCAAAATAAAATTGAACTTTATTTATGTGCAGTTCCTAACTGGACGCGTTGCACTTGTGGCAAAGGAAGGCCGTGATTGGAGTCTCGTCGCGGATGAGCGCCTGCAGGTCTTCACAGCCGGAGAGGGGCACCACCAAATCCATGGGCCTTCGCTCCACGTCGGCCATGGTGAGATGTCGAAAATATGCCCGTCCCCGCTCTATGGAGAGGTAGCCGGGCAAAAGTCCCTGGGGCGTCCTCTTGGGCAGCGAGGCCAGGATGACGTCCACTTCCTTGACCTCCCAGTTGCGATCGCAGGTGAGCCTGCGCACCAGGGGAAGGCCCAGCAGGTGCAGGATGATGAGGGCGGAACCGGGGGAGCCCGAGAGCGAGAGAATGTACTTGCCTTTGAGGCTGGCCAGGGCAAAGTGGCCGCCGGGCTTGAAGCGGCCGCCGCCAAGAATGATGTCGGCGCCTGCCATGGTCATGGCCTGGCGGATGCAGTCGAAGTCGCCCTGTCCCACGCCGCCGGTGGTGACGAGCATGGTGTTGTCGCGCAGGGCGAGCACCATGGTCTCGGCTATGGACTCGGCGTCGTCTCTTGCTATGCCGCAGGGAAGGGCTATGGCGCCGGCTGCCGAGAGCAGGCCGCAGAGCATGGTCTGGCCGGAATTGTAGATTTTGCCCGGACTTGGGGGCATGCCGGCCAGAAGAAGCTCCGAACCCGTGCTCAAGACCGCCACCCTGGGGCGCGAGAAGACGGGCACGTTGATGGTGCCTATGCCCGCAAGCCGCCCCGCGTTTACGGGATGGATGCGCTCGCCGCGCCCTGCCAGAAGCTCTCCCCTGGTCGCTCCCACGTCCGCGCGCCCGATGGCCCAGCCCTCGTTCACGGGTGCTTTGAAGGAAACCCTGGCACCGTCCTCCGCTTCCTCCAGGGTTACCTGCTCGAAGCCCACCACGGCCGTGGCATCCGCGGGCACGGGGGCGCCTGCCATGATGCGCACGCATCCGCCTTGCGTGACCTCCGGCACGGGCCAGGTGCCGGCAGCGGCCGTTCCCATGACCTTGAGGCGCACCGGATTTTCTTCCGAGGCCTTCTCGAGGTCCTTGTGCCGCACGGCGTACCCGTCTAGGCGGGAGCGCACGAAGCCCGGCACCGTAAAGGGCGCGTAGAAGTCCTGGGCAAGCACCCTGTCCACCACCCGGGTCAGCGGGAAGGTGTGGATTTCCGGCATGGGCACGGGGAGGGTGCCTATGACGTTCATGGCCTCCACGAGGGAGTTGGCGATGGGCGGCGTGCTCATGGGTAACCCCTTGATTATCTCTGGATTTTTTGCCGGACGCTCGCTGGAGCTCTTCGGATGCTCCGGTTGCCACCTGCTTTGGTCCTCTTGCGTCTGAAGATGACCTGAACCTTCAAGCGTCTTCGCTGTCCTTGAGGCGGCGCAAAATGGCCTCGTGACGGGCACTTGCCCCCAAGTTTTTTGCGCGGCGCTGGCGTCTTTGTCAACCGGCCCAAAGGCCCCTGCCAAATGGCCGTTGCGGCCCGGATCGGGGGATTTTGATCCAGGCGTCACTTTGGAGTAGGTACGACTCCTTGCAGACAGTTTACGTGCGGCCGGGTTTCAAGGGGGGCCTAAAATGGACAGGATTCATGCATTTCTAGCCCGCAAGGACGTCGAGATTTCCCTTCGGCGCTACGGCATAGACGCCATGGCGGCCATGGCCCAGGGGCTTTTCTGCTCGCTCCTCATCGGCACCATATTGGACACCCTTGGCCAGCAGCTGGGCATCGACTTCCTCACGCAGAGCCTTGTGATCGTGAAGGGGACAAGCTACACCGTGGGCGGGCTTGCCGCCGCCATGAGCGGGCCGGCCATGGCCGTGGCCATAGGCCACGCCCTGCGCTGCCCGCCGCTCGTGCTCTTCTCGCTTGTCACCGTGGGTTTTTCCTCCAACGCCCTGGGCGGCGCGGGAGGACCCTTGGCGGTCTTCTTCGTGGCCATATGCGCCGCGGAAGCAGGCAAGCTTGTCTCGAAGGAAACGAAAATCGATCTTCTGGTGACGCCGCTTGTCACCATAGGCATGGGCCTTCTGCTCTCGGCATGGTGGGCTCCGGCCCTTGGAGCCTGGGCAATGAAGCTTGGGAAGCTTCTCATGCTTGCCACCGAGCTCGAACCCTTCCTCATGGGCGTGCTCATTTCCGTGGGCGTGGGCATGATCTTGACCCTGCCCATCTCCTCGGCGGCCATATGCGCGGCCCTGGGACTCACGGGACTTGCCGGAGGTGCGGCCCTGGCTGGCTGCTGCGCCCAGATGGTGGGATTTGCCGT
Source organism: uncultured Desulfovibrio sp. (assembly GCA_964635595.1). Taxonomy (GTDB): domain Bacteria; phylum Desulfobacterota; class Desulfovibrionia; order Desulfovibrionales; family Desulfovibrionaceae; genus Desulfovibrio. The sequence goes on along the minus strand of CAZWOT010000094.1, from coordinate 3,459 downwards.
CATCTCCTTTCCGGAAAACCGCTGGTCAGGCCTTGTTTCCCAGGGCATCGGCACCTCCATGCTGCAGATGGGCAACATCATGAAAAACCCGCGCATCTGGATAGCGCCCACCCTGGCCTCGGCCGTGACCGGGCCTCTGGCCACCTGCCTTTTCAGGCTCGAGATGAACGGCCCCGCCGTCTCATCCGGCATGGGCACGTGCGGTTTTGTGGGCCAGATCGGCGTCTACACGGGCTGGGTCAAGGACGTGGCCGAAGGTGCCAGGGTCGCCATCACGGCCTTCGACTGGACGGGTCTTCTCCTTGTCTGCTTCGTCCTGCCCGCGATTTTGAGCCTTCTCTTCAACTTCGTCCTGCGCCGCATCGGCTGGGTGAAGGACGGCGACATGACCCTGGCCTGAAGTTTTGCCGCCCTTGCCCGTGTTTTGCCCGGCTTGGGGGAAGCCCCCGAACAGAAAGCGTTCCGGGAAAAAGCAGAACTGAACAACAAAAAAGGCCGGGCTGGTTCCAGCCAGCAAGGCACAGGGCCTTTTGGGCCGGTACGGCCCGTTCAGGGCCCTAGAAGGGCGAGTCCCAGAAGGAGGTGCCGATGCGCACGCAAAAGAGCGTCATGCGTTTTGTGTGCGGCAGATAGAGGCCCTTGTCCTTCGACATGAGGCGCTCCTCGAGGAAGGCGTCGAGCTCCTTTCCCGCAATCTTCCCTTGGGAGTAGTGGGTCACAAAGGCTTTTGCTTCGTCCATATCGTCGAAGGGCTGCCCGAACTCGAAGTCGCAGTCGACGGAAGAGAAATTGCAGTCCTTCGCTTCAAGCCCCTTTGCAACCTCTTCGGCATTGCGCTTCTTGCGCCGCTCGAGGCCGGGAATGAGGGGCGTGTCGTCCGCCCGCCCCACAAAGGCCAGTATTGCCTTGTTCGCGAGGAGATAAAATTTCTCGAAATCCTTGGCCATGTCGCCGAAATTGCAGGTGACCACGGCATCCCATGCCGTGTCCTTCGGGAGGTCGAAGGCGTTCGCCTGCATGTAGTCCACGTTGGCAATGCCCCGTTGCTCGGCCTCGGCCCTTGCCATGGCCAGGCAGGTGTCGTCCGTGTCCACGCCCGTGGCCTTCTTCCCAAGTCTCGCGAGCTCCATGGCGAGATGACCCATGCCGCAGCCAAGGTCGGCTATTGTCTTGACGTCCTCGAGATACGGCAGGCAGGCCTTTGCCTGCTTGGCATGATAGGTGGCAGCCTGAGCGGCCTTCTGGCTCCATGCGCGCGACTCTTCACTCCAGAGAAACATGACTCTTGCCTCCAGTGCCTACAGGGGCATATCGGGGGCCATGAAAAGCCCGCTTCGCCCGCCGTCCTTTTTCAAAAGGCGCACCCTGCGAATGACGATGTCGCGCTGGACCGCCTTGCACATGTCGTAGATGGTGGCAGCCGCTATCTGCGCACCCACGAGGGCCTCCATCTCGACGCCGGTAGGGCCAGTGGTCGCTGCCTCGCACTCGATGCGGATATCGAGCCCCTCAATCTCGAAGCGGATGTCCACGGAGCTCAAGTTCAGGGGATGGCACATGGGAATGAGCTCGGAGGTCTTCTTGGCGGCCATGATGGCGGCAATCTTGGCCGTGGTGAGCACGTCGCCCTTGGGAAGGGCCTTGTCCTTCAAAAGCCCCATGGTGTGCTCGTTCAGGGTCACCACTGCCTCGGTGACGGCCACGCGGCGGGTGTCGGGCTTCGCGCCCACGTCCACCATGCGCACGTTGCCGTCCTCGTCCATGTGGGAAAACTTCTCGTCGCGAATGTCGGTCATGGAAGGCCTCGCTTGTCTACACTTGATGGGCGGCCTTCTGAATTATTGCCGGGCAAATCAGGTCGAGCTGCTTTTTGGCCTCGTCGGCAATCTTCCGGGCCTCCTCCGCGCATTCAAAGAGGGATACAATCGCTTTTTGCACGTCAATCGGCGGAAGAGGGATTTCTATTTCGCAAAAGCGATCCCAATCCAGATTAGATCGTACACTTGAATCACTCTTGAACCATCCGAGGCGATCCATTTCAGTTGATTTGAAATTTAAAAATAAAAATTCTGGAAGAATAAGTTTGCCATGCGCAATTTTAAAAGTAGTATAAGCTGGAGAAACCAAAAATTTGTTTTTACTTTTTGAAAGAGCTATTCTAATACAAATATCTCTTCCAGTCTGCATTCCTGAAAATACAAAGTCATCTTTTTGAAGAATTGAATACTTTTTTCTGTCAATATTTTCAGTATTTGCACTGGTTGGAAATATTTGTTTTTCTCGATTAACTCCCATAAATGGGAGATCTAAATTTTCTGTATTCTTTCTAGTAAATGTTTGTATACAATCTCCAACTGGTATATTTTTATTAATGTATTTTTGTCTGCACTCAAGTACAAATGCGTGAGCACATTCTTCCAATTTTTTAATCAAGAGTTCATTGTCTTTTACTATATATGTTAATTTCTTGTATAAATTAATAAAATTTTGTTGTAAATTAATATCTGGTAATGGTATCTTTATCCTGCAAAAATCTTCCCAAGAGAGATTTCCTCTAACTGAACTATCAGCATTAAACCAAATTCTTCTATCAAATGATTGCGTTTTAAATAATATCATTAAGTATAAAGGTGATAATTTTTTATCATCTTTTACTCTGAAAACAATATATGCAGGAGAAACAAATTTTATTTTATCATGTGTGTTCAATGCGACTGGCAGTGTAATATCTCGACCAACATGCATGAAATTAGCTGCAAAATAAAATTGTGGAACATGTTTATATTTTGAAATATCTGTATTTTCTAAATTAGCAACTGTAGGCACAAATTCCTTGCTTATGTTAACACCCTCAATGTCGTCGCGGTTGATGTCTCCACCGCGGATATCTACTGCTTCAAGCAGTTCTCCAAGAGGAACTCTTGGCGCTTTATGGAGTTGAACCGGTGATTCAGCATTCATAGCCAAGCTCCTTGAAGGCGAGCTTGAGAGCTTGCTGGTTCGCATCTTGGCGTTCCAGCAATGCGGCCACTGCCGATGCGGCATCCTTCATGGCGCGCTCGTAGTCCATGCCTGCATCCCGATCCACGAATTCGATGTAGCGGCTTGGCACTAGGGAATATTCATTCGCCTGAATTTCCTCAAAGCCAACGGAGCGGTACAGTTCGGGTTCCGCATAATCCGAGCCGTTCGTCTCGGCGGCCTGCCAGTCGTGATAGATTTGGGCAACGCGCCCTATCTGGTCTGGAAGGAGTTGCACGTACTTTTTTTCATAGATGTTTTCGTTCCACGTGCGCAGGTCCATGAAGAGAACTTCCCTGGAGCGGTCGCGCAGCTTGCGCCCGCGATAAAGACCACCTTTTTTGTTCTGGTTCAGTATCCAGAGGGTTACGCTGATGTCCGTGGAGTAGAACATCTCGCGTGGCAAAATGATGATGGCTTCGATTTTGTCGTTCTCGA